>JAGCPK010000144.1 GCA_017965725.1 Prevotella sp. | reverse complement strand
TTTATATATTGTCTTCATAACTATAAATTCTAATTTCTAAATACTTAACTCTTAATTAAAACGAAGTCTGGATTCCAAACGAGATACTGGTGCTGTTAGGATACATCCAACGGGGATTCTCAGGATCCGAACAGGTCAGACTGCTACTCTTCACGGTGAGGAGGTTGTGACCAGAGATATAGACGCGAGCACTTGTCATGTTCACCTTACTGAGGATGCTCTTCGGCAGGTTGTAGCCAATCTGTACCTGACGGAGTTTGCCATAAGAGCCATTCTCCACGAAGTAGGTTGAGGTGCGGTTTTCACCACCCGTATTGTTGGTAGTCAGTGCAGGAATGCTGCTGCCTGTATTAGCGGTGGTCCAGGCATCGAGCATGCGGTTACCCTTGTTGGAACCAGCATCGGTAATACTGTAGAAGTCGGTCTGGAACTTCTGATCATTGTACACGTCTTGACCGGCAACGCCCTGCCAGAACATCGAGAAGTCGAAGTCTTTATAACCTAATTCAATATTCAAACCCCAAGAGAAGTTAGGTACAGGACTGAAAATCCATGTCTGGTCCTGCTCGTTGATAATACCGTTACCATCCAGGTCAGCATATTTCAAGCCACCCACGCGGGCATTGTCCTGACCGCTTGCCAAAACCTCTTCACGGCTCTGGAACAAGCCATCTACAACATAACCTACGATTGAACCATAAGGACGACCGGACTCAACCAGATTCTCTTTGGCAGTGTGAACATACGAGCCAGTCGTTGTCTCAGGCAGGTAAGTCACCTTAGAACGGTAGAAGTCGAGGTTACCGTTGATGTTGTACGACAGACCGTATTCTGTAGTATGGCGATAGCCGAGTGCAAACTCCATACCCCAGTTCTGGAGCGAAGGTCCGTTCAGCCAACTGGCACCACCTTCACCCATCGAGCCTAGATAGGCGGGGTTGATCAGCATATCTTTCACCTTTTTAATATATGTATCGAATGTACCATAGATAGAACTACCCAGGAAGCGGAAGTCAAGACCGACATTCCACTGCTCAGTGGTTTCCCACTTCAGGTCGTTGTTCTGAGCCTGTGTGGCACGGAATCCTGATGGGAATATACCGCTGCCTGCCAGTCCGAGGTCGTATGCAGTTGACTCGTTGCGACCACCACCGTAGGTGGCAGCATAGAGACCGTAGCGGGCATAGTTAGAGATAGCCTGGTTACCAGTCTGTCCCCAAGAGGCACGTACCTTGATATCATCTATCCAGTCCTGTCCGAGGTGCTGTGAGATACGATAACCAAGCGTAGCAGCGGGGAAGGTACCGTAGCGGTTGTTCTCACCGAAACGGCTGGAACCGTCATGGCGGATAGTGAACGAAGCGAGCAGCAAGTCCTTCCAGTTATAGTCAATCTTACCAAAGAAGGATACGAGGGCATAGCCTTCCTCAATACCACCAGCGCGCTGTGTGCCAGTAGCAGCATCAGGATACATATAGTCGTAGTTCTCAAGCGCAAACATCTGTGCATAGGCATTTGATCTGTCTTCGACATCCCTGTGGAGTTCAATACCACCCAACACGATGAACGAGTTGTCAACACCGATGTTGAAGTTATAGTTGGCTGTGTTAGACCAGGTCCACTTAACCGAAGTCTTGGCACCCATATTGGCTGATGGGGTAGAGTTGTTCACCACATCTGAATGCCAGGTGTAAGTCACGCTGTGAATGTTCTCCGACCACAAGTCGAGACCGAAGTTAGAGCGGAGTGTCAAACCCTTGACAGGCTGAATGTTCACAAAGGCATTACCAAAGATACGCCACATCTTCAGACGATTATCGCGGTTGTGATAGAGTTCACGTAGAGGGTTCTGACGGTCGCTCATGCCACCTACAGGGCCAGAGAAAGTCACGCCATCCTCCTCATAGACAGGCAGTGTCGGAGCCATCTTGAGTGCGTTCTCCAGAGGCTGGCAGTCAACCTGATTAGAGTAAGTAATCGTAGCATTCTCTCCTATGGTGACCATCTTGTTCACCTTGAAACTCGTGTTGATACGACCTGAGAAACTCTCAAAGTCAGTGTATTTCAGAATACCGTTGTTTTTCTTGTAACCGAACGAGAAAAGGGCTGACGATTTTTCTGTAGCATTAGAAATCGACAGGTCATAGTTCTGTGAGAAACCTGTGCGCGAGATCTCCTTCAGCCAGTCAGTGTCACTGAAACGCATGGTTCTGGCATCGTTCAGATAGCCACCATTCTTACCGTTCACGGTAAAGGCCTGCATCTCTCCGGTTGCCGGGTTATAGGCCTGTATCTTCACACCATCTTGGGCGTGCAGTGTCAGTCCGTAGTTGTTGGCGTATTGCTCCGGGTCCAAGCCGTCGTTCATAGCAGCCTGGGCCATAGCAGTGGCATACTCTGCCGTATTCGACAAATTCATCATGCTCTGCTTGTTATAGAACTGAGCAGTCAGATTAGCCGAGAAGTCCACCTTCACCTTGTCACCTTTCTTACCGCTACGGGTAGTGATGATAATCACACCATTGGCAGCGCGGCTACCGTAGATAGAGGCTGAAGCAGCATCCTTCAGGACCTGCATCGACTCGATGTCGTTCATGTTCAGTGTGTTCAGGTTAGTCGTTGTGGGCACACCGTCGATAACGAATAGAGGATCTTGTGAAGAGTTGAACGAGCCAATACCACGAATTCTGACGGTTCCTGCACCTACAGGCGAACCATTGCTGGTGATGGTCATGCCAGGCACCTTACCTTGCAAGGCTCGCATCGGGTCTGTGTCAGAAGAGGTTTTCAACTCCTTGGTCTCCACAACAGATACAGAACCTGTCAAGTCGGCCTTACGCTGGGTCTGATAACCTACAACCACCACTTCCTGCAATTCCTTGGCGTTGTCTTGCATTGTCACCTGCATACCGTTTTTGGCAGGCAACTCTTCAGTCTTGAATCCGATGTAAGAGAATACGAGCGTTGTACCCTCCTTCACCTTAATCTTGAAGTTACCATCGAAATCGGTAATCGTACCGTTCGAGGTACCTTTCTCCATCACCGTGGCACCGATAACCGTCTCACCTGTTGCGTCGATCACGGTACCACTGATCTCCGTCTGCGCGTACATTACAGTACTCGTCAGCAGAACTGTCAAACTCAGAAATAATTTCTTTAGTTGTTCCATTGTTGATCGTTTAAATTGATTAGTACTCTTGTGAATTAAATCTGTTGCAAAAGTACTCCATTGTGCTTCCACAGGGGTTAAAATATCGTTCATCCCGTGCAAAATTTGTTTCAATGTAACATTTTTGCAACGAAATGAACGATTTTTTCAACTAAAATGCATATCTTTGCAGCAAAATTTTACCATTATGAAAAAATTAATCATCCTTACACTGATGGCAGTTGTCAGCATCGCTGCATCAGCACAGACCAAGAAGGTATCCATTCTGGGCGACTCGTATTCAACTTTTCAAGGTGTTGGTCCTTCCCATTACGCGCCATTCTATCCAAACGACAGAAACGATGTGAAAGAGGTGGATCAGACCTGGTGGAGTCTATTCATCAAAGCCAAGGGCTATCAGTTGGAGAAAAACGACTCATGGGGCGGCACCACCATCTGCGGCACGGGTTACGGCAGAATGGATTCGTCACGCAACAACTTCATCTCGCGTGTTGACAGTCTGGGCAACCCCGATATCATCTTTGTGTTTGGAGGCACCAACGATGCCTGGGCCAACTCTCCCGTGGGCGAATACCAGTATTCCGACTGGACCAAGGAAGACTGCAAGAACTTCCGTCCGGCACTCGCCTGTCTGTTTGATATGCTTCAGAAGCGCTATCCCAAGGCAAGAATTTGTTCCTTGCTGAACTCTGAACTCAGGGAACCCATCAACGAGTCGATGCGCGAAATCTGCAAGCACTACAATATCCAACTCATCGAATTACACGACATCGACAAGCAGAACGGTCATCCCTCCATCAGCGGCATGAAGAGTATCTGCGACCAGTTGCTTACAGGTCTGAAGGACTAATTCCGAATTCGTCTTTAAAGCATTTTGTGAAATATGAGGGGGCAGTAAAGCCAACCTCATAAGCAATCTCCGACACGTTCTTGCCGGTGGTCTGAAGTAGTTCACGGCCTTTCTGCAGACGGGCAGTGCGCAGCAATTCCACTGGCGACTGTCCTGTGAGGGCTTTCATCTTTCTATATAATTGTACACGTGAGAGCCCTAGTTCTGCACCAATAGTCTCCACACTGAGGTCACTGTCGGATAAGTTCTTTTCAATGTAATCGCGGAACTTAAGAAGGAAAGCGTCTTCTTTAATGATTGTCTGAGGTGTATTGCTCGTTTTCGCTTTCTCATGATCTTTACTGTTCTCCACACCAAACAGGTTCTTCAGTACGAGACGGCTCTTCAGGAGATTACCGATACGAGCAAGCAGTACATCGGCAGAGAATGGCTTGGTGATATAGGCATCGGCTCCGCTCTCATAGCCTTCTATCTGATGTTGACTAAGGGCACGGGCCGTGAGCAAGATCACAGGAATATGACTGGTGGCGGTTCCGCTTTTGACGCGCTGGCAGAATTCCAGACCGTTCATGGCGGGCATCATGACGTCAGAGACAATCAGATCTGGTACAATCTCATTGGCAATAGCAAGTCCTTGCTGCCCATCAGCAGCCTCATTCACCTGGTATCTGTCTTGAAGGATGGTACGGAGATAGGCACGTATATCGGCATTGTCGTCAACAATTAACACTGTGGACAGATCTTCGGCATGTGGCTGCTCTGTCTCTGCTGTTTTTATATGTGACTCTAACGGGATTGACTCTTGCATGCTTGCTGTCATGTCGTCGATACTGCCAGTGGCTTGAACGTTTAGCATCTTGTTGATAAGTTGTGTCAGTTGGTGGGTATTGCGCTGGATGATAGCAAAGAGTCCTGATGCCTCGGCTCCTGCCTGCTGAAGATCCTTGGTCTCTGCCAACTGTGACAATGGTCCCTCAATGAGTGTCAATGGGGTTCGAAGTTCGTGACTTACCTGAGTATAGAAGTCTAACTGTTCACGCTCCATCTTGTTACGTTCTTCTGCAATACGGGCTTTCTGGAGATGGTAACGATAGATGATAATTATCAATACCAACAGCAGGAAGATAAATGCAATGGCCAGTACCAGCACTATCTGCTGATTGCCAAGTTGTTTTAAATAGGCATCTGAACGCTCATGTAATTGGTTGAGATTGTTTCCTTGACGCACCATTTCCTCATTCTGCATCAACAATACATTGGCATTGTCTTTTGTTACGAGGGCTGCCATCAAAGGATTGTCCTTCTGATACGGCTTCCCTTCAAGGATATTCATGGCCAGTTGTAATACTTCATCGCCATGTGTAGGATAGATATACGATGCTTCAAGTAGAGAGTCTCGTACGCAGGCTATACCATTGCCTTCACCTGGCAGACCGTCAATACCACAGTATTTGGTGCCTTCAGACGATAAAGCCTTTAAGGCACCGACGGCCATACGGTCGTTCTGGCCAAACACAAAGTCTATACGAGATGTAGGGGACTGCAAATCTCCCCCACCGGAGTCTTGCCAGATCTTGATGGCATTAACTGCGCTTTCTTCTGTCCAGTCACCTTGCAAAGAAGCGACAAGTGTGATGGCTGGATAGGCTTTCAAGGCCCTCACAAAACCATTATGACGCTCGATGGCTGGCGACGAGCCTTTCAGTCCCATGATTTCCAACACACGACCTTTACCCTTGAGTCGGGTAGCAATATATTCCCCCATCAGCCTTCCCATCTCGAAATTATCCGCTCCAATATATGCTGTAAATTTCTCTGAATTGGTCTTACGGTCAAATACGATAACGGGGATTCCTTTATCATAAACTTCGTCGATTGCGGGTGAGACGGTAGCCACCTGATTCGGAGCAACAATCAACAGGTCGATGCCATCGTCGACAAACTGGCGAATCTGCTCAATTTGTTTTTCATCGCTATCATCGGCAGAGGCGAAACGCAGTTCCACACCATCGTGGAAATAAGTTCCTATCTTCAGTTCGTTGTTCAATTTGTCGCGCCAAATATCCTCTGAACATTGCGAAACACCTATAATATATTTAGGGTGATGTCCAGAACAAGCGATAAGAAATGGTAAAACTGCAAGAAATAAGAAATATCTTACAGCAACCCATCGCCATGAACGATACTTTGCATCAATTGAAATACTTCTTAAAACTATCTTCATTATAATGTATTAATTCTGCTTCCAATTTATTAATTCATCCTCTATTACAAAAGAATATGTGGCTCTTAACCTCACGGGAAAAGGTATTACACGCGAAATCTCAATAAGCCTCACGGTATTTGGAGTCGTCCTTGTCGTCGAGCATGGAGAGATACGACTGATAACGGCTCTGCGCGATATAGTGGTCTTCGAGAGCCTGGAGAACGGCACAACCCGGCTCATGGGTATGGGTGCAGTTGGAAAAGCGACAGTCTTTCGAGAAATGGAAAATCTCCTTGAAGTAACTGGTCAGTTCCTCACGTTCCATGTCGAAGGTGCCGAAGCCCTTGATGCCTGGCGTGTCGATCAGCCATCCACTGCCCAAGGCTATCATCTCAGAGAAGGTGGTGGTGTGCTGACCAGTGTTGTGGGCGTCGGATATCTCCGCCGTTCGGAGACAAGCACCAGGCACCAGACGGTTGATAAGGGTGGACTTCCCTACCCCACTGTTGCCGCTGAGTAACGTAATCTTACCATCCAACAAGGGCCTGAGTTCTTCCACACCATCGCCCTTCTCGGCTGAGATGGCGCGACACTCGTAGCCGATGGTCTCATAGAGCGTGATAAGCATCTGCTGGTAGCGGTTCTCGTCCTCATCGAGCAGGTCGGTCTTGTTGAAGATGAGCACCACAGGTACACGATAGGCCTCAGCAGAAGCGAGGAAACGGTCAATGAACGTGGTGGATGTCTGTGGACGGTTCACCGTCACGACCAACAAGGCCTGATCGACATTTGCCGCGATGATATGACTCTGCTTGGAGAGGTTGATGCTTTTGCGGATGATATAGTTACGACGGTCTTCAATCTCAGTGATGAACGCCGTCCCCTCTTGGTTGAGTACCAGCGTGACACGATCACCCACAACCACAGGATTGGTGCTGCGGATACCTTTCAAGCGGAAATTACCTTTGATCTTAGACTCAACCAGTTGGCCATCGTCCAAACGGACGGTGTACCAACTGCCAGTATTCTTGACGACGAGGCCTTTCATCCTACACCGTCATAATCTCCTTGTTCTTTGCTGTAATCAGTTCATCAATCTTCTTGATGTACTTGTCGTGGATCTTCTGAAGTTCGAGTTCGGCATCCTTTTCGTTATCCTCAGAAAGACCGTCCTTGATGGCTTTCTTCAGTTTATCCTTGATATCAGCACGCACATTACGAACCTCCACCTTAGCCTTCTCAGCAATCTTGTTGCACTGCTTGGTCAGGTCACGACGACGCTCCTCAGTGGGGATGGGGATATTGAGACGGATGATCTCACCGTTGTTCTCTGGGGTGATACCCACGTCAGAATCCATGATCGCCTTCTCAATAGTACGAATTTCTTTCTTATCCCACGGACGGATGGCAATGGTACGAGGATCGGGCACGCTGATATTTGCTACTTGGTTCAGGGGAACCTTACTGCCGTAGGATTCCACACGGACACCATCGAGAATGGCGACATTGGCACGACCTGCACGGATGCGGTTCAACTCATCCTCGAGGAACATGGCTGCCATCTCCATTCTCTCTTCACTCTTCTTTAATGTCTCTTTTACGTCTAACATATTTGGATAGTTTTAAATTCTGTTGACAAAAGTAGCGTTTTTCCTCGAAACCTCCAAATAATTCACGTTTTTTTTATCCGTTTTGCAGAAAATAAGCCTCCACAACAGTTTTTAGGTAAAATATTTGGTGGTTCAAACTCTTTTGCTTATCTTTGCCGATAAATAATACGAATGAGATGATCATAGACTTTCAACATATCTCTATAGGCCTATTGGTCATTCTGGTCACTGTCATCCTGATAATGATCATCTATAATCGTATCTACTATCGTCGCGAAAAGGAAATCAGTACCCAAACCAACCAACTCAACACGCAGTTGGCCCTGGTGCTCGACTCCAGCAAGACGCAGGTCTGGACCTTCGACCCCATGAAAAGGATCTATGTCCTACTGTCACAGGACGGACACAGCAGAACGGAATATACTCCCCTCGACTTCTCGCAGTTCTATCATCATGATGACTTCAAAGACCTGCACCATCTGCTCATGGCCATACGCGACGGGAAAAAGGACTCGGACACCATCCTCGTCAGAGGACAACAGCAAGAGGACGGCCAGATGTCTGTCTATGAAATCCATGTCTCTGTACTCGACAAGGACAGGCTAGGCAAGCCCAAGACACTGCTCGGTATTCAGCGCGACAACACAGAGGATGTCATCAGACAGGAAAACAATCGCCGACTGTCGCTCCGTTTCCAAACCGTGTTTGATTCCTCTCTCATCGACATGATCTTCTACGACGAGAACGGTATCCTGGCAGACATCAACAACAAGGCTCTGGAGAGTTTTGGGGTAAAGAGTCGTGAGGCACTGTTGATGAGGAAAGTGAATATCAAGGATATCCCTGCATATAGAGAAATAGACCTGGATAGACTGGATACTGCCATCATGTCGTCGATTACCGACATCGACAAGACCAAGCGCCACGACGAGCGTATTCCGGAGGTGACGATAAGCGGAAAAAACTACTATGAGGTAACGCTCAATGCCATCCGCGACAAGGAGCATCATTTTCACGGTGTCATTGCCGCAGGCAGGAACATTACGGAGATGGTGGAGTCGCACCACCAGCAACAAGAGAAGAGAAGGCTCCTGAGAAAGACCACCCAGGAAATAGAGACCTATATCGCCAACATCAACTACACGCTCCACGTGAGTGGTGTGCGTATCTTCAATTATAATCCTCACACTCACCAACTGGACATCTCCAGCGACCTCAACAAGGTGCAATATAGTTTGTCGCAGATCCGCTGCGCCTCCCTTTTGGACGAGACAGAGCGTAGAAGACTGAGGGGTCTTTTCCTCCGCATGGACCAATGTCGGCAGGACACCTTCTCGACAACCTTCCGCACCATCTTCCGCGACAAGCAGAGGCGTAACATCTACATGACCTTCAGTGCCATACCCGTGACAGACAAGGACGGCACCATCACCCATTACTTCGGTCTGTGCCGTAATGACACCGAGTCGATCTATACGGAAGCCCAACTGCGCGAGGAGACGAAGAAGGCCCAGGAGACAGAGGTTCTGAAGAACACTTTCCTGAAGAATATGAGTTACGAGATACGCACACCACTGAACAATGTGCTCGGTTTCGCAGACCTCTTCAATGTCCCCCATGACGAGGCCGACGAGCCTGTCTTTGCAGAGGAGATCAAACGCAATACAGGCATGCTGCTGAAACTCGTCAACGATATCCTGTTTATCTCGAAACTCGACGCAAGAATGGTGGAGTTCAACTACAAGCCATGTGACTTCGCTACCCTCTTTGAAGGTTACTGCTATATGGGATGGACTCTGCTGAACCCAGGTGTCACCGTATCAGTGGAGAACCCATACAGTCAATTGCTGGTGACCATCGATGAGAAGAACCTTTTTGAAGTGGTTCAGAAACTATGCGCCCATGCCGCCAGACAGACCACAGAGGGTACCATCCGCGCTAAGTACGAGTATAGAAACGGTGAACTCAGCATTGCCATTGAAGATACAAGCAAGGGCTATTCCCCAGAAGCACTGTCTCAAATATTCGACCGTTTATCCAAAGACGAGGAAGATAAAGACGGTACAGGTCTTGAAATGCCTATCATCAAGGAACTCGTGAAACAGATGGGAGGTAACATCGAGATACAATCGGCTGAGGGCAAGGGAACTACCGTCTATGTCATCGTGCCGTGTGAGATGACCAGCATGGAGAAAAAAGCGGAGATAATCATTTAAGAACTGGAAGCAATGAAGATACTGCTCGCAAACATACTCGCCCAAGTCATCACAGGACAAGACACCATCTACGTGGTGCTGTTGTTTGTGGCGTTCATTGCTTTCTTCGCCACCGTGGGTATCAACCGCATCAGTATCCTTCGAATCAGGAAGCGGGTGGGTCAAGCCAAGGAGATATCCACCATCATGCAGCATACCCTCGACATCAGCAACAATTATGTGTTGAAACTGGATATAAGAAAACATTATGCCATCAACCTGCACGGCAACCTGCTGCCCGACGAAGGTATGAGTTATGAGGAAAGTTTCAAGATAATACACCCTGACGACAGACAAATCTATAAGGAGTTCATCATGAGCCTGGTCATGGAGGGAAAGACAACAGGAAGTTGCATCTTCAGATGGGACATGAGTGGTAATAAGCACCTCGGCGAATGGAGATACATGAGAGATCAGGGGGTGGTAGAGTATAGCCATAACGAGACGAGCACCCCCACTAACATCTTCTGCACACTTACCGACGAGACGGAACGACTGAAGAAGATGACACTGGACAGTGAACTCACTGACAAATACGAGATGATGTTCGAGCAAAGTATCGTGGGAATGGCATTCTTCGATAAGGAGGGCCATCTCATAAACACCAATCATAAATATAGGGAGATACTGAAATTCCAGTCAGACGATGACCCCTATTATCTCAACAACACACTCTATGATCTGCCATCCTTCCGTACCCTGCTCACTCACAACCAGGCAGAAGAACTCTATTTCTGTACCAAGAGTGTTATCATCGAACGAGGCGTGAACTGCTACACGGAAATACACCTGCACCCCATCTACAACGAAAACGGAGAGTTGTACTACATCTCCTGTTCCGTCAGAGACATCACCAAGGAACGTGAACTCAGCCTACAGAACAAACGGAATGACCTGGAGATGCAACGCGCCAACGAGGAGATACAACAATATGAGACAGAACTGCAGTATCTGATGAACACCTGCGATATGCGCTTCTTCCGTACTTCACTGGCCAACAAGACCTGTACGTTCTACAAGGCCATCAGCACACCAGAGAAACAGATGTCGCTCGAGGAACTGGCAGAACACTTCATTGACAGTCCCTTCCGATCAGGACTGGCAGACTTCGAGAACTTCTTCAGCGTTCCCAGGACTGACCTGACATATATGCACCCCTTCTTCCATGAAGGCGAAGAACTGCAATGGAACTATATCAACACCGCTCCCTACTTCGATGCAGAGGGGAAACTGAAAGGCATATACGGACTCGTCCGCAATGTTACCGACTTTATTGAGAAACAAGAAAGGCTGAAACTGGAAACGGAGCGGGCCAACGACTCAGGACGACTTAAATCGATGTTCATGGCCAATATGACCCACGAGATCCGCACCCCGCTGAACTCCATTGTGGGATTCTCTGACATCCTGCCGATGCTGAGCACGCCTGAGGAGAAACAGGAGATTGTCCGTGTCATCATGAGCAACTGCGACATGCTGCTACGACTCATCGATGATATCCTGGCCACTTCATCACTCGACGAAGGCGGCATCCGCATTGAACCGCACCAGACAGACTTTGCCAAGACATTTGACGACATCTGCGAGTCCATGAAGAAGCGCATCACGGAACCTGGCGTAGAATTCATCAAAGAAAACCCCTATCGCTCCCTGGTTACCACTATTGACAACGGACGTGTCCAACAAGTTATCACCAACTTTGTGACAAATGCTGTGAAATATACCCATCAGGGACATATCAAGGCTGGCTACCACTACAAGGAAGGTGGATTATACATCTACTGTCAGGATACAGGTGAGGGCATTCCAAAGGAAGCCCAGAAGAAAGTCTTCGACCGATTTGTCAAACTGAATGATTACATCCAAGGTACAGGACTCGGGTTGAGTATCTGCAAGGCCATCGCCGATGCCTGTAAGGGTAAGATAGGTGTCATCTCAGGAGGAAAAGACCGAGGTTCCACCTTCTGGATGTGGATACCATGTGAAATCACAGAGAGTGAAATAAAGGAATGAGTTAATGACTATGACATACAATATGATACAAAAGAACAACGCACGATGGGCAGTAAAACTGATCTTACTGCTTCTGATCTTTCAATCCTCTATCCTCAGCGTCTCTGCCCAGGAGACAGATACGACAAGGGTCTTTACTGCTGAACATCCACTCGTCTATGAGGATGCCTGGGATCTATGGCCCTATGCCTTCCTGAACGAGAATGGCGAACCAGTAGGCTATAATATCGACCTGCTGAAAATCATCTTCAAGGAACTCAACATACCATATACCATCAAACTAAAACCCACTTCTGAAGCCCTCAACGACTTGAAAGAAGGAAATGCCGACCTGATGTGTGGTATGGATGCCCACTTCCACGACGACTATGCTACCTATGGAAAGTCGGTCATCCAACTGTTCACCCATAGCATCGTCCACCAGAAAGGCGTCAAGCCTGTGGTCTTCGACGTAAAAGATCTGGCCAGCCACCGTGTCATCGTCCATAGCGGCAGTTTCAGCCACCACCTGATGATTCGACAGGGGTGGAGCAACAATGCTATTCCCTATGACGATATGCAGGAGGCTGTGCAGAAGGCACACCTCGACCCCAACAGCCAGATTGTCTGGAACACGCTCTCACTGAAATGGCTTATCCGTAAGTTCCAGTTCGACAACCTTGAACTCACCCCTGTGAATATTCAGCACGGAGAGTACAAGTTCATGTCGAACAACAAACGCCTGTTGCAACGAATTGACAGTATCTATACTCTGCTGCGTTCAGAAGACCGTCTGCAACCCATTCAGAACAAATGGTTCTATCCTGAGCATAAAGATAGCGGCATACCCTCATGGATATGGAAAGTAATGATTCCACTGGCACTGATCATATTTGCCATACTCATCTATTATACAATCTATCGCTTCCAGGAGAGGAAGATGAAGAAAGCGCTGCATAACGACAACAATCGTCTGGCCCTGATTCTTAATACCAGTAAGGTACGCATCTGGGTTTATCACGTGCAGACAAAAACTGTCACTCCACTAAACGCGGAAGGCCTCCCCATGTCCAGTCGTCCTTCCGTGGAATTCTTCAGACAGACCACACCCTCTGGTTTCGAACATCTAAGTGCCGCATTAGCCAGCATCGTAAAGCGAGAGAAAGACAGTGTCACACTTGACATCATGGCAAAGGATGATGCCTCCGATAAGGAGATGCGCAATTTCTCGGTGGTTCTCTCTGTGCTGCGTCGCGACAAAGACGGACATCCTATAGATATTATAGGAACACGTAATGACATCACTGAAGACAGGCTTAAACAACAGCAAGCCAGAAACGGTATGCTCCGCTATCAGGCTGTCTTCAACTCCGCCATGATTGACATGCTGGCTTTTGACGAGCAGGGCATCATCCGCAACATCAACGAAAAAGCCCTTCACTTCATCAACAAGACCAAGGAAGAGGTTCTATCCGACAAGTTCTCTATCAAGGACATTCTTGACATGGATATTGATCTTGATACTTTCGAGACCTTCTACCTGACACAAATCTGCAAGTCACCAGACGACAAACGACTTCCAATGAGATATCTTCATCAGGATGAATTATACTATGAGATGAAGGTCGTACCTGTCCGCAATGAACAGGGCCGTCTGCTGACCATCTACGTGACAGGACGTGATGTGACGGAAACGGCCAAGTCGTATTCTGACATCCAGAAAAAACTGCTACTCCTTCAGGATGCCAATACGCAGATGAGCCAATACATCAGCAACATCGACTATGTGCTTCAAAACGGTAACGTGCGCATGACCACCTACTCGCCAGAAACTCATACGCTAACTATTTACAGTGAGATCAACCACATACAGCATGAACTCACACAGACACGTGCCATCGAACTGACTGACGAAGCGTATAAGAAAAAGGCATTACGTCTTCTCAACACCATGGACAACCTCACGGCTGCCTCCATTATGACAACTATTAAGACCAATCTCCGCGTCCATGGTCGTCAACTCTTTCTCCACATGTCGTTTATTCCCGTCTTTGATGATGAGGGAGGTGTGACAAGTTATTTCGGTATGTGCCGTGACGTAAGCGAAATCAAGACTACAGAGGAAGAACTGGAGCGCGAGACTGCGAAAGCCCAAGAGGTAGAAACCGTAAAGAATGCTTTCCTCCGCAACATGAGTTATGAGTTACGTATCCCGCTCAATAATGTCGTCGGCTTCGCAGAACTTTTCGAGATGGAGCACGGTCAAGAAGACGAGGCGGTCTTTATCAGTGAGATTAAACAGAGTGCGACCACGCTGTTGAAACTCATCAACGACATTCTCTTCCTTTCACGACTGGATGCCCGTATGATTGAGTTTAAGCCAAAACCCATTGACTTCGCAGCCATCTTTGAGTCTCGCTGCCAGTCAAGCTGGTTCAAGGATCAAAAGCCTGATATCACCTATCGTGTCGATAATCCCTATAATCATCTTGTGGTGGATATTGATGAGCAAAACATTGGCGTGGTCATCGACCAGATTGTAGCCAATGCTGCACAATATACCACTTCAGGGCAAGTTCGTGCCAGTTATGACTATACCGGCGAACACCTCGTTCTTACTTTCCAGGACACGGGATGCGGCATCCAAGAAGAGATGCTCGACCACATTTTCGACCGCTTTATGAGTACTAACGGACAAAGTACGGGCCTCGGTCTCAGTATCTGCCGTGAGATTATCAACCAGATGGGCGGCAAGATCAACATAAAGTCAAAGGTAGGTGAAGGCACTTTCGTCTGGGTCACCGTACCATGTAAATGTACTGAAATTGACAGAAAATAGTACCCTAAAGAATAATCGTAAGAGACATGAAGATAAAAAAACAGCATATACGCATCAACTGGCTGAAAGTGATAACCATATTATTCACGTTTCACTTTTCGCTTTCCACTTCCTCTGCCAAGGACTCTTTCGGATATACCAAAGAAAAGCCGCTTGTCATTGTCAGCGACTGGGATTTCCAGCCCTTTGAGTTCCTTAACAACGATGGGAAACCATCTGGCTATAACGTTGAGGTTCTAGACCTCATCCTCAACCACCTTGACATACCTCATAAGTTTGTCATGCAGGAATGGCATCTCGCTACCGAGATGTTTGAAAACCATCAGGCCGACCTCATCCATGCCCTCTATACCTATTATAAGGAAGAACCATACGTACAGACGAAGAAATATATCAACTACTACAATCTGAAGGTGGCCCGACGCCTCGACACTCCACCGCTTATCACCATCAAGAACCTAACTGCAAAAGATACCCTCATCCTGAAAAACAATGATTACGCCGCCTTGCGTATCAAAGAAATCAAGGATATACCTTTCATTTACGAATACCATACACCTAAAGATGGACTGACAGGCATCCTAAATGGTCGCTACAAATATCTCATCTGGGGCGAAGTTCCTTTGAAAAGCAAAATAAAGGAGTTGGCCCTTGACAACATCACGCTCGACGAGATAGACATCCCCGCAGGAGAACTACGTATTATCGGTTACAACAAAGAACTGATTGACATCATCGACGACGAATACACCCGTCTGGAACAAAACGGTGAGATTGATAGTATCCGCGATAAATGGTTTCATCCTGAGCGTGTCCATAATGACGCCTCGCCTATCGCGCTACTTATCCTCATCGGAATGGGAATTGCCATCTTCATCGCATTCCTTCTCAGTAGACTTATTACCCTGCGTGTGAATGCTGCGATGCGTAAATCTACCGATCTGAACACCATGATGAAGACTGCTCTCGACATAGGTGAGTACTATGTCTTGGAATACGACATCCACAAAAACATCCTACGTAACCAATACGGTCATCTGTTACCCGACAAGGGCATACTGCCTCAGGAGTTTACCAAACATATGATTCCAGAACAGGGTCAACAGTTGCACGAGTTCAACGTCAGCCTGATCAATGGTCAGCAGCAGTATTTTGATATGCATCTTAAATACAATAGCGGTACTGATGAGCAACCCAATTGGAGAGACTATTATGGTAATGGTATTGCTGAAAAAGAAGACGGCAAGACCACATCCATCTTCTACACCATCAAAGATATCACAGATGAATTACAGGAAGAACGTGAGAACAGAGACCTGTGGAGTAAGTATATGAAGGTGTTCGACACCAACATCATTGCCATGACATTCTACGACAAAGATGGCCATGTTATCGACTTCAATCAGTGCATGCGCGAACTCTATGAGATCAACGAGGTGAATGAGACGCATTTCCGCAATACGAACCTTTTCGATGTCACCACCATCAAGGATGATTTCACTCCGAAGAGTAATGATGCCTTCCACTGCTGCCAACGCCAGCACCTCCCAGGGCGTTTCAGTAACAAATATGTGGAGGTACGCATTAACCCCATCTATGAAGAGAAAGGACAACTCGTCTATTACGTCCTTACTGTCCGAGATATCACAGATGAGCGTACCATGTATATGGAACAACTTGAACATAATGCCAAGATTAACAAGACTCATGAGATCATCAAGAACTACGAGAACCAGTTGGCTTATCTACTGGAACAAAGCGATACGTTCATCTGGCACTTCGACCCGATCTCCGAAGTCATCCATTTCACCACCAAACCACAAGAACAAGGTTATACTGAGACCATGGAGGAATTCTTCTCTGGCGTTCCAGAGGAAGAACGTGACACTACTATGGAGAAATTCCGGGACATTGTCAGACAGCAAAAGCCCTTTAATCTTATCCATCACTACAACTACACGCCCATTGTCCCCAACCCCGTATGGTATGCTATCAGCGGTATCCCCACTTTCGACGACAAGGGTCATCTGGTCGAATATTTCGGCATCGCACGAAATATCACCGATTTGTTCGAAGCCCAGCAGAAATTGAAAGAAGAGACTGCCCGCGCTGAAGACTCAGGACGATTGAAGGCTGCTTTCCTTGCAAATATGACTCATGAGATACGAACCCCCCTGAACTCTATCGTCGGCTTCAGTGATATCATCCAGATGGTTGAAACACCTGAGGAGCGCAAGGAGTTCATACGTATCATCCGCAACAACTGCGACATGCTGCTGCGTCTTATCAATGATATACTGGAAGCATCAAGCATTGGCCAGGCTCTTGCCATCGAGTCCGCACCATGTGACTTCTCCCAAGTGTTTGATGATATCTGCCATACACTGGAACAACGCGTTACTGAGGCAGGCATCCCCTTCATCAAAGACAATCCTTACCCCACCTTCCCCGCCGTACTTGACAAGGGGCGCATCCAACAGGTGCTCACGAACTTTACCACCAATGCTGTGAAATATACCAAGACAGGACATATCAAGGTGGGTTACCGAGAACAGGATGGCGGCATCTACTTCTATTGCGAGGATACTGGTGCTGGTATTCCAAAGGACAAGCAGGATGCAGTATTCGAGCGTTTTGTCAAGTTGGATGACTTTGTGCAGGGAACGGGTCTCGGACTCAGTATCTGCAAGTCTATTGCCGAACGTTTCAATGGAAAAATCGGTGTCATCTCAGAAGGTGAGGGACATGGTTCTACGTTCTGGCTTTGGATACCACAATAAACTCTGTTTTCGCGCACAAAACACTTGTGTCCGCACACAACGACTTGATATACATCAAAAGAAATGCGTTTTTTATGCAAAAGTTATAGGTAATTCTTGTTTGATTACCATAATCGTTGTACCTTTGCATCGTCAATCAGAGAGCTGATGACTCTTCAATAGTTTGTTAGTTAAGGTAAAAGATTCGTTTTGTTAGAGTTAATTGAATAAAAAGGTATTAGTAAAGGTAAAAAGTTAGTTAGAAAGTTAGGACAACAGTGCAACGACGTCGAGATGACGGAATTGCTTACTTAGAAAAAAGGTTTTTAGTTATTCATAGATTGTTGGTGCCGTTCTTGGGTCGTTGATGACTCGAGAACGGTTTTTTAATAATCATTTCTTACAATTAGTTTTTTATCCCAACCAGCCCTGAAGAGTCGGACCAAGAAAGCACTGCCACGAAACGTCAATTCAATGGCCATTGCCGTCCACACGCCCTTCAGTCCATATTTTGGAGCAAGCGTAGCAGCAAGTGTCAGACGGACGGCCCACATTGAACCGAGACTCATAATTGCTGGGATCATTGTGTCGCCGGCCCCGATAAAGACACCATTGCAGACAATAGCAGCAGCAAACATGGGTTCTGCCCACGCTTCAATGCGGAGCATCTGTGTGCCTTGGGCGATAACCTCATCTACAGGTGACATGATGCCCATCAGTTCCGGAGCGAATAACCACATCAACACTCCCATCACTGTCATCACGACAACACCTAAGCCGACAGACATACGGGCAAAGGATCGCGTCAGCAGATGCTGTCCGGCTCCAATACCTTGTCCTACAAGAGTCGTTGCTGCTTCGGCGATACCATAGCCAGGCATATAGCAGAGGCTCTCGACGGTGATGGCCAACGAATGGGCTGCAATGGCAATCGTTCCCAACGGAGCAACAATCATGGTGCTCACAATATATGCACCTCCCATTAACAAGTGTTGAAGTCCCATCGGGACACCGATCTTAAAGGCTGTCCTGACGGTATCCGACTTAGGTTTGAAGGAACCTGGTCGTCCTAAAAGTGAGAGCATCTTCGACTTAACGATGAGAAAATATAGCATCAGCGCAGCAGTAATCAGCATGGCTACGCCCGTTCCAACGGCTGCACCCATCACGCCCATATCCAATATATATATAAATAGGTAATTAAAACAGACATCCATCACGCACATACCAATGTTCAAGATGCTGGGAATCTTCATGTTGCCGGAACATTTCAGCATTGAGCCCGCCAGTCCTTCCATCTGAAAAAAGATGCCACAGAAACCAAAAATGGAAAAATACAGCGAGGCATCGCTGGCAATATCCTCCGTACCACCCAGCCAGTAAGGGAGGGAAGGACTAATGGCAATTGCCGTCATGGAGATAATCATTGCCCAGATAAGGCAACAGATGAGTGATTGACGCAATACCTTTCGTGCTGCCTCGAAGTCGTTGGCACCAATGAAATGTGCCACCTGTACGGAAAACCCCATATTGGCTGCTGATGCCAAACCGCCCATCAACCACCCTGTAGTCTCCACTAATCCAATAGCAGCAGAGGCCTTGGCTCCTAGATGCCCCACCATAGACGCATCGATAAAGAACATGACGGTGGCTGATATTTGTGCAAGAATCGAAGGAATACTCAGGCTGACGATGAGCCACAGTTTTTCCCGCTGAGTCATCGTCCGGCCTTCTCTGATATAGGAAAGCAGAAGCTCACTACTCTTTACTTTCTTCATCTGACTGATTGCAACATTCAATTCTTTTGCAAAGATACGATTAATTCATAAAAAAACACTCCAAAAAGTATATTTTTACAGAAAAAGTTGTATCTTTGCACCCAAAGAACCTATTATAACAGATAACATCCTTACTTTATATGGCAATAACTACGATAACGGAACAGAAAACGTGGCGAAGCATCACCCTGCCAAATGACGTACAGGTGGTACCTCGATTAACAGACTATGTTGATGAGGTTTGTGAATCTATGAACTTCGACATGAACACAACAATGAAAATGAACCTTGCTATTGAAGAGGCTGTGGTTAACGTGATGAACTATGCCTATCCTAAAGGAACCTTTGGAAACGTAAACATAGAGGCAGAGGCCAATCAGGAATGGCTAACATTTATCATCAGCGACAAAGGAATTCCCTTCGACCCTACTATCAAGAAAGAAGTAGATATCACGCTCCCTGCTGAGGAGCGAAGCATCGGCGGATTAGGAATCCATCTGGTACGACAGATTATGGACTCTATCAGTTATGAGCGGAGAGATGGAACTAACATGCTGACACTTAAAAAGAAATTGTAAATTAGAAATAGAATAAACCAAATAATAGACAGAGTTATGAATGTAACAATTAAAGAAGAAGACAACAATTACATCGTTTATTTTGAAGGTCGTTTAGACACTGCCGCAGCTCCTCAGGTAGAGAAAGAGATGCAAACGCTTTATGAATGCTCAGGTCATGATATCGTTCTTGATTGCACAAAGTTGCAATACATCTCATCAAGTGGCCTTCGCCTCTTCTTGAGCCTACTGAAAGCAGCCAAGCCAAAGGGCTGTCATGTATTTATTACAGGAATGAGCGACACACTACGTCAGGTGTTTGCCATGACTGGCTTTACGAATCTCTTTGAGTTCAAATGACCCATCTGTCTCCTCACGCTGAGGTGCTGATACAACAGTACCGTGAACGACTCCCGTTGTTCAACAACTTGTCACGACAGGTTTATGACCAGTTGTGTCAGGTATTTCGTGAGCAAGGCATTGAATTGAATTCCATCGAGTTCCGTGTAAAAACTGAGGAATCTCTGACAGGAAAGTTGGAGCGCAAGGGTGACAAGTATCACTCCTTGTATAATATAACCGATCTCGTGGGCCTGCGAATCATCACCTTCTACACCGACGATGTTAACAAGGTGGCAGCCATCGTGAAAAGTTTTTATGTGATAGACTGGGATAATTCCGTCGATAAGCGCAAGTTACACCAACTGGACAGTTTCGGATATAGTTCCCTTCATTATATCTGCCATTTGAAAGAAGGTCCACTTAGCGACATCCCCTTTGAGTTGCAGATACGTACTGCCCTGCAACATGTCTGGTCTGCCATAGAACACGATATCGGCTATAAAAGTTCTGTCAAGTTGCCGCCAGAATACAGGAGGCAATTCAGCAGACTGGCAGGTTTGCTCGAACTTGCAGATGATGAGTTTAGCCGTCTGCGCATAACGATGTCCGATTATCGGCGACACGTACAGGCACTGGTCAAGAATGGACAACTTGATGATGTGTCGCTGTCCATCGATTCATTCCGGAGTTTTCTCGAACAACACCCGCTTAAACGTTTGAACCAACGTATCGCCGCTGTCAACCAGGCAGAAATTTACCCTGTTTCGCTCCTACCCTTTCTGAAAGTACTCGAAACATTTCAGTTCGAAACTCTCGGTGACGTACAGCGATTCATCGACGAGAATAGCGAAGACGCCTATCAATTGGCCCTGTCGCAACTGGCAGTGACAGACTTGGACATTCTCTCTGAGAGCATCGGTATGCAATACCTC
>JAGCPK010000143.1 GCA_017965725.1 Prevotella sp. | reverse complement strand
GTTAAATTATAAATTAGAATGACTTACGGACACGGAGACGACACATACCGCTATGGTGATCAGATCAAGATGAACGTCAGTTCCAACATGTACCAACGGGCAGACTTGACGGAACTGAAGGATTATCTGGCTTTGCGACTTGATGTCATTGGCAACTATCCTGAGCCTGAACCTCGGGAACTGGAGGCCATGATAGCCAAGAAACTGGAGATTCCTGCCGACATGGTGATGGTGACCAACGGTGCCAACGAGGCCATCTACCTCATCGCACAACTCTATCGTCATTGGGCTTCTGTCATTCCCCAGCCCACCTACAACGAATATGCCGATGCCTGTCGAATGTTCGGACATACCATCTCCTACGATCGTAATGATGAACTCAATATACTGCCCGAAGACCGCATCTACTGGTTGTGTAATCCAGACAACCCGACGGGTAATGTGCTGTTGAAATCGCTCATCACCCATATCATTCGTAAGCATCCGCGCTATCTCCATGTTATTGATCAGAGTTATGCCGACTACACCCTCCAACCGATGCTCCAACCGAAGGAACTGCTCGATTGCTATAATGTGATGATCATCCAGTCGCTCTCGAAGAAATACTGTATCCCTGGGCTTCGCCTCGGTTATCTGACGGCTTCACCTATTATTATAGAACGCTTGCGCGACATCCGCCAGCCCTGGACGGTGAATGCCTTGGCTATCGAGGCAGGCAAGTATCTGGTAGAACACGACCCGAAGGTACTGCCCAATCTGAAGGATTATCTCGAAGAAGCCCAGCGACTCAAAAAGGAACTGTCGGAGATAGAGGGACTGATGGTGATGGACACACAGACACACTATATGTTGGTAAACATCGATTGGGCCACCAGTCTTGAACTGAAGAACTGGCTCGTGGAACATCACGGCATCCTGATACGCGACGCCTCCAACTTCTATAGCCTCGATGATCACTGCTTCCGTGTAGCCGCACAGACACCTGAGGAGAATGATGCCCTGATCAGTGCCATCAAGGAATATCGCGAAGAAAAACAATAGATCTTATTTCCTACCTTTGGCAATGACGTAGATGATGACTGGCGCGCCCATGATGGGTGTGACAGCATTCAGGGGAATGACACCATTCTCGCCAGGGAGGAAACAAATAAGATTACAGACCAATGCTATCACGGCACCACAGAGGATGGTGGCGGGAAGAAGCACACGATGATTGTCCGTTGTCAACAGCAGACGAGCGATATGAGGTACAGCCAGTCCGATGAACGCTACAGGTCCGCAGAAAGCGGTGGTGACTGCCGTGAGAATACCCGTTACTATCAACAGCCAGTTGCGGGTGCGCAGGATATTGATGCCGAGGTTCTCCGCATAGCGGTCGCCCAGCATCAGTGCATTCAGAGGCTTAATGAGCAATAACGCACCGATGAGTCCCGCTATCGTCATCGTGGCAAAAACAGGCATGGTCTTCATCGACACCCCACCGAAAGAACCCATGCCCCACACCATATATGACTTTACGCCCTCATCCGTGGCAAAGAAATTCAGCAGCGAGATAGCCGAGTTGGAGATATAGCCTATCATGATACCGATGATGAGTAACATGACATTGTTTCTGACGATGCTGGAGAAGAAAAAGATGACAGCCATCACCGCCATCGCACCGATAAATGCCGCCACGAGGATAGCCACGAAACCTGATATACTCACTGAACCGGCAGAGATGCTACCACCCATCAGCAACATCACAAGGGCCACGCCAAGACCTGCACCACTGTTGATACCAAAGATGCTCGGACCAGCCAGGGGATTGCGGAAAGCGGTCTGTAACATCAGACCACTGACAGCCAATGCCCCGCCACAGAGTATGGCGGTGATGGCTTGAGGCAGACGAGACTCCAAGATGATAAACCGCCACGAGGCTTTCTGTGTCTCGTCGCCCATCAGGATACTAAACACATCTGAGGCTGGAATCTGGATAGATCCCATCAACAGATTCAGCGCAAAGAGAATAATTATCAGCACGCCCAATCCGATGCAGTATAGTGTACCTTTCTTCATTTCGACGTGACAAAATTACTAAATCTTACACCAAAAAGCGAAATAATTAAGGAAAAAGTTTTGAATGCCCCATTTATTTTGTATTTTTGTAGCGGATAATTAAAAATATTACAACACAATGACAAAGAAACTATTCTACGCTGTCATAGTAGGACTACTGCTGATGACAGCCATTCCCTCAACAGCCACCAAACTTTTGGGGCTTAAGGTGATTGACAAGGATTATCTCATGGTACATTTCCGTGACGGTGAAGTACACTACAGAGACAGCGGCACAGGAACAAGTGCCTATCTTGGTCATTCCTTTGCCCAGGGCGACGACACGCTGTTGGTGTTCGGTGAACGTCTGAAGGTGGACGAGGCACAAAAGGCCAGTCTGTGGAGCATCAGTTCCGTTGACGACAAGACCTTCTCCACAGCACGACCTGTGAATGTCTGGCGCAAATCGAAGCCGATGAACACCGACAATACCCTGAAGAGTGAACTCGACCACTGGATCTTCCTCCAATTGCCGCAGTCCATGAAACAGGGACGTACCTACACGGTGACTATCCCTAAGGGTATTGGCGCAGATAAAGAGACTGTCTCCGTCTGTTTCGATGTCTTTAACTCACAATCGGAGGCCATCCACGTCAATATTTTGGGCTACTCACCTGCTGAAGCCGTCCATGCCGCAGACCTCTACCAGTGGTTGGGCGACGGTGGACAGCGTGATTACAAGGCTTGGGAGGGCAGAAAGGTATGGCTCTATCAGGTCAATACAAAAAAGAAACAGAACGTAGGAACGGTGAAATTCTGGAAACAGGCTACCGCTGCCGAGAAAGAGGCTGGTGGTAAGAACCTGATTGGTACCGACGTGTGGAATATCGATTTCAAGGCCGTCAACCCCGGGTGTTACCGTCTGGTAGTAGAGGATGTGGGTTGCAGCATGGACTTTGAGATTGGCAACGAAGTCTATTACGAACCTTATCGCTATTCCGTCAGGGGGTACTACTACATGCGTCTTGGTGAGCCTATTGACCCAGAGCATGTATGGCCTGTTCCCCGTCAGCCGCAGTTCATCCCAGAGACAGATCCCAAAGGATTCACTGTCTATAAGACAGACTTCCACCCGTGGAGTCCGGGATGGCGCGAACTGCGTACAGATGTATGGGATGAGCCTCACTTCAAACCTCTCAAAGCCTCTATCTTCTGGCAGCATCGTCTGCCGGGCAACCCTGTGAACACGGAGGTAAAGGGTGGTCACTCTGATGCCTTCGACTGGGACCGTCACTTAGCCCATGTCAGCAATATCTACGACATGCTCCTGCCCTATCTCCTCACCAATGGTCGTCTGTCGGAAGATGCCTTAGGTATCCGTGAGAGTGGCAACGGTATCCCCGACCTTATCGACGAGGCTCGCAATGAGGTGGATTTCTTCCTCTCCATCCGTGACGGGGAGGCTTATTCACAGGGTGTCACCAATCCCTGCAACGACTGGAGTGTGATGTTCCAGGCGGGTTGCACCACGATGGCTGCCTGGGCCAATGCCGCCAACTGTGCCGTACTGGGTGAGGCGTTCCGTGTGCAGAAAAACGACTCCTTACGGCAGTACTATACTGATGAGGCTATCAAGGCCTTCCGTTTCGCCAGCAAACAGGAGAACCTGCAACTTGACGACATGCAGGACATCGGCAGTATGCAGATGCGCGGACGCGACTTCCGTCAGTTGGCTGCCGCCTTCCTCTACAACCTCACCGGCGACGAACAATGGGAGAAGATTATGGCCGAAGAGAGTATGATCAAGGATGGGCTGTCGCTACTCTTCAACAAAGGCAGACAGGGTTTCTTTGGTATCGGTGTCACCAACCAGTTTGATGCCAGAGCCATTCCTTTCTGTCAACTCTGGGCTGCTGCTGCCTACCTCACTTGTCCTCATCCACGCCATTATGCTGACCTCTATCAAAACTTAAAGGCCAGCGTTATTGCACAGGCAGAGGAATATAATATCAGTCATGTTGCCCAACGACCTTCGCGCCGTGCCGCCAACGACAGTCGTTGGCAGACCTCGCAGAACTTGCAACTGGTGATGTTGGCTCACTACATCGCTGACAAACCACGTAAGAAACAGTTGGAACAGATTATGTACACCGAGGCTGGCTGGGCATTAGGTCGTAACCCCGGCAATATCGTTGAGATGACAGGCTTGGGTGAGCGTCATATCACCGATGTCTATACCACGGGCCGTAACGACGGAGACCCAGGCACCCATCCCGGGCAGACACCTTTCAACGGTACTGAGACCTGGTCTCCAAACAATGGCGGTGACGCCCGAATCCTACTCAACCGTTGCTATCCTTCTTGGAATGACGGTGGCTGGCCTCGTCAGGAGTCGTACTTCAACCAACGGTATATGTGGGTTAATGGTGAGTTCACGCCACGTGAGACCATGCGTGGCAAGATGGCACTTTTAGGCTATCTGTATGCTATCCGATAGATCATAATAAAAAGGTATATAGAATGAGAAAGAGTTTATTGACAATGATGCTGGTCTGTGCAGCCGTAGTAGCGCAGGCACAGAAACCCGCCATCCCCCGTGATGCAAATCTGGAGGCGAAGATAGAAAAGACACTTGCCAAGATGACCCTTGACGAGAAAATCGGACAGATGCTCGAACTGAACCTCGACATCATAGGCAAGATGACCGTTGAGAATGCCAAGGTAGATCGTGAGAAAGTACGTTCTGTGTTACAACAATATGGCAGGTCTTCACAAGAGATAGACGCCACGCTGAAGAAGACTGACCAGCAGATTATCGACCAGTTGGGGGCTTTTCCCGTGGATATCTATCAGGGAGAGACCAAACGCGTCTGGAAACTCAACGAGACGATGCTCGATACGCTCATCTCCAAGTGGAAGGTGGGTTCTATCCTGAATGCCCCAGGCACCCGTGCGCCAAGTGTGGAACAGTGGCAGAAGTGGATCCGCGTGATTCAGGAGAAGTCGATGAAGCACATCGGTATCCCTGATATCTATGGACTCGACCACAACCACGGTGTCACCTACACCCAAGGCGGTACGCTCTTCCCCCAACCTATCAATATCGGCGCCACCTTTAATACCGAAGTGGCTCGTTTAGGGGCAGAGATTACCGCTTATGAGAGTCGTGCTGCGAACTGTCCGTGGGTGTATAATCCTGTGGTCGATTTGAGTCGTGATCCGCGTTGGCCCCGTGTCTATGAGAGTTTCGGCGAGGATGCCATCGTGAACAGCAAGATGGTGACGGCAGAGATCAAGGGTTATCAGGGTGAAGATAACAACCATATAGATAAATATCATGTAGGCACCAGCACGAAGCACTATTTTGCCTACGGTGCCCCTTGGACGGGTAAGGACCGTACGCCTGCCTACCTCTCACCTCAGATGATCCGTGAGAAATACTTCGAGCCCTTCAAGGCTGCTGCCCTCGCTGGGACACTGACGATGATGGTCAACTCTGGTTCCATCAATGGCGTTCCCGTCCATGCCAGTTACGAGTATCTGACGAAGTGGTTGAAGGAAGACCTGCAATGGGATGGTTTCTTGGTGACCGACTGGGCCGACATCAACAATCTGTTCTCTCGCGAACATGTCGCCAAGGACAAGAAAGACGCCATCCGTATCGCCATCAATGCCGGTATCGATATGTCGATGGATCCCTATAGTGTTGATTTCTGCATCCTGCTGAAGGAACTCGTCAATGAGGGTAAGGTACCCATGACACGTATCGACGATGCAGTGCGCCGTATCCTGCGTGCGAAGTATCGTCTGGGGCTTTTCGATGAGCCCAATACTGGTGGTAAGGGTTATGAAAAGTTCGGTTCCGACGAACATGCCGCTAAAGCCCTCCAAGCCGCTGAAGAGAGTGAGGTGCTGTTAAAGAACGATGGCATCCTACCATTGGCTAAAGGCAAGAAGATTTTGCTGACAGGACCGAATGCCAACCAGATGCGCTGTCTGCATGGTGGTTGGAGTTACACCTGGCAGGGATCAAGAGCAGAAGATCTCTCTGAGAAATACAACACCATCTACGAGGCCCTCTGTCATAAATATGGTAAGGAGAACATTATCCTCGAACAGGGCGTGACATATAATGAGAACGGTGCTTACTATGACGAGAATGCGCCACAGATAGACAAGGCTGTCACCGCTGCAGCCCAGGCTGATGTCATCATCGCCTGCATCGGTGAGAACTCCTACACCGAGACCCCTGGCAACCTCACCGATCTCTGGCTCTCAACGAACCAGCGTGACCTCGTGAAGGCACTTGCCAAGACGGGTAAGCCCATCATCCTCGTGCTGAATGAAGGGCGTCCGCGCCTCATCACCGATATCGAGCCGTTGGCCAAGGCGGTCGTGGATATCCTCATCCCAGGCAACTACGGGGGTGATGCCCTCGCCAACCTCCTCGCTGGCGATGCGAACTTCTCCGCCAAGATGCCCTACACTTATCCCCGTGAGATCAACTCACTCAACACCTATGATTACAAGGTGAGTGAAGAGGTCGGTACGATGGCAGGTGCCTACAACTACGATGCGAAGGTGTCTCTCCTGTGGCCCTTCGGCTACGGTCTCAGTTACACCACCTTCGAATATAGCAACCTTAAAGTCGATAAGACCTCGTTTACTGCTGACGATATTCTCACCGTCACCGTCGATGTGAAGAATACGGGTAGCCGTGCCGGTAAGGAAGCCGTGCTGCTCTACAGTAGCGACCTCATCGCCAGCGTTGTACCAGACAACAAACGTCTGCGCGACTTCACAAAGGTCTCGTTGGAGCCAGGTGAAACGAAGACCGTCACCTTCCGTCTCCCCGCGAAGAACCTCGCCTTTGTAGGAGCCGATGGCAAATGGACACTGGAGGAAGGCGACTTTATCCTGAAGGTCGGCAACCAGACCGCCCCCACCGCCTGCTCGAAGACTAAGATCTGGGACACTCCGAATATCTGATTAACTAATAAATAAACAATAAAAGTATGGAAAAGACTCTTGTATTACTGAAACCCAGTTGTGTACAGCGCCAACTGATTGGTGAGATTGTGAACCGTTTTGAGCGCCGCGGACTGCGCGTGGCAGGTATGAAAATGATGCAACTCTCTGACGAGATTCTGCGTGAGCATTATGCCCATCTCGTTGATCGTCCTTTCTTCCCCTCACTGGCAGCCTCCATGCAGGCCTCTCCAGTAGTAGCCTTAGCCCTCGAAGGTGTGGATGCTGTGCAGGTGGTACGTACCATGACAGGTTCCACCAACGGACGTGAGGCTGCGCCAGGCACCATCCGAGGCGACTACTCGATGAGTAACCAACAGAACATCGTTCATGCCAGCGACTCCACGTCGAATGCAGAGATCGAGTTGAAGCGTTTCTTCCGCGACGAGGAGATATTCGACTACACCAGCGGAGCCTTCGGCTTCATCTATGGAGACGGCGAAGCAAAATAATACAAAATACCACCATTTATGAAAAAACTGATTCTATCTATCAGCATCCTGGCGGCAGTCGTAGCCTGCAGGCCAGGACAAGAGACACAAGTGGCATTTAACTTGCCAGCAGTAGAAGACATCGCCATGTATCAGGTAAATCCCCGTGTGTTTGCACCAAAGAATTCCCTGAATGCCGTGGCTGCCCGTATCGACAGTATCCGTGATTTGGGTGTCAACATGATGTGGGTGATGCCCATCTATCCCATCGGTATCGAGAAAGGCAAGAACTCACCCTATTGTATCAGTGACTACAAGGCCATCGCACCTGAGTTTGGTACCATCGATGACTTTAAGAATCTGGCAAAGATCTGTCATGAGCATGGGATGGGTATCATCCTCGACTGGGTGGCTAACCATACAGCATGGGATCATCCTTGGGTGAAGGAACATCCCGACTGGTACACCCACGACGAGAAAACTGACACCATCATCCATCCGCGTCCTTGGGACTGGTTCGATGTGGCTGACCTGAACTATGACAACAAGGATATGCGCGCCGCAATGATCGACGCCATGAAGTTCTGGATTGCCGAGGTGGGCATCGACGGCTTCCGCTGCGACGTGGCCGACGGTGTGCCAGCCGACTTCTGGCAGGATGCCATCGTCCAGTTACGCAAGGCTGCTGCTCCACGTAAGATTGTGATGCTGGCAGAGGGCAAGAACCTCGACAACTTCACCGTTGGCGGCTTCGACATGAACTATGGCTGGGACTATAAGGATGGACTCGTGAAGGTGTTCAAGGGCGCTCCAGCCCAAGACCTCATCAATGCCGACATGTTAGAATACCACAATCTGCCTGCCGGCAAGGTCAAGTTGCGCTTCACCACCAACCACGACCACTCTACCGAGGCCACACCCTGCGTGGAGTTCACCAACGACCGCGGTGCGATGGCGGCCTACGTAGCCAGCATCTTCCCCCACGGCGGAGCACTCATCTACGGCTCACAAGAGGTTGGCTATCCTGAGCCTATCAACTTCTTCAAGTACGTCCCCGTTGACTGGACTGCCAAGCCTGAAATCTATCAGGAATACAAGAAACTGATAGAACTCTACAACGAACATTCCGCCCTGCGCAAAGGCACGATTAAGGCCTGGCCAGACAAGGATGTGTTTATTTTTGAGAAGAAAGACAAGAAAGAAAATTTACTCGTCGTCGTCAATGTCCGCAACAAAGCGAAGACCATTCAGATGCCAGACAACTGGAAAGGTCGTAAGGCAAAAGATATAGTCACTGAAAAGGCTTATCAACTCGACGCCTCCCTCCCACTCGAACCGTTCCAGTATCTTATTCTAAAAGAGGATAGGAGTATCTAATCCTAAAACTCTAAGATAGTTACACCCGGTGGGGTAAATGGTGTCCCAGATTCTGGCAAGCCGTACCCCACTGGGTGAAACTTTCCCTGAGATTCCGTTCAGACTTTACCCCAGTGGGGGATGATATGCCCCAGTTTCGGGACAGACTTTTGCACGGGGTGCAATGACTCCAAAACATATATGGGATTGTTTTTCTGTTTTTTGGTTAGGAAAACGCCATTCTTATTCGTTATATTGACAGAGCAGAATCCTGAAAGCAGGCTGTGCTCACATAGTAAATGTCTAATTAAAAATAAACGAGTATGAATAAGAAACTATTTTTTATTTTAGGTGTGCTGTTATCGCTCGGAATGTTCTTTGCTTGCAGTAGTGATGAGGAAGTAAGTTCGGTCTCTTCCTCTCCCGAAAGTGGTGAAAAAAAGGATTCTATTGAATCGGAATCTTGTATCTCAGGAACAATAATAATACATGAGGGAGATGAAGGAGATGAAAATGTTGATAATAATGTTTTTATAGGGTATTTAACTATGCCAGAAGGAGAAAAAGACATATATAATTATATAAAGACTGTCGTTGTCCCAAAAGACGAATTTCCCTTTCAATATTATCAGGATGGGGACATTATTGATTTCAATATTGTAGAAGTCAAGTCAACATTTCCACCAATTGGAACTGGATTATTTACCCCTACTGCTTTTTTATGTTCAATATCATTATGTAAATAAATGGTTCTTGATATTCGTGAAGGCGACATTTTGAGTAGAAACATGTAAATAAGAATATATTTGGTTGTTTCGTTCTTTATTTGTACCTTTGTGAATAGAAAAGCAAAATCTGTTTTCGCTGTCCAGACAGAATGAATGTTGAAGAGAGAGAATTAGAACAACTTTATAATGGCTGTTACCTGCGGATGCTCACGGTAGCACGGCTGATGCTGAAAGACGATGATGAGGCTCGCGATGTTGTAAGCGATATGTTCGCCAAGATTGCAGACGGTTCACTGGTGTTGCCAAAAGAGAATCCTGAAGGCTATCTGATGGTGACGGTTCGCCATCAGTGCATAGACCGCATCCGCAGAATGACGCTGCACGAACGGATAGAACGCAGACTATCGCTCTCTGAACCGAGTCAGACATCAATGGCGAATGAACGGGAGATGGCCGCTGAGATGATTGATTACGCAGAAAGAACATTCTCCAAGCAGACCTGGTACGTATTCCAACTACGCTTCGACGAGGGACTAAAATACAGGGAGATTGCAGAACGATTAGGCATCAGTGAGGTGGTCGTCTATAAACACCTTGCGGGAGCACTTAAGAAACTGAAAGAGAAATATAATCCGACAAGAAGATGAATGATATCGAACAACTGCTCAGAATGACAGAGCATCCGCAAGACTACACGGACGAGGAGTTGCAACAGATGATGAGCGACCCCGACATGCGGACATACTATGAGTTGATGGTGAATGCTGAGGCAGGATTCGCCCTGAAGAGAAATGAAACAACGAAAGAAACAACACGCTCTAAATTCTTCCCTCTTCATATCAGACTATTCAGAATAGCCGCCATATTCATCGTTATCCTGATGCTGTCGGGTATCGCATACGCCGCCTATCACTTTGCCGTTAGAGGGGATTCTGAATCACCGACTCAGGAGGTGCAAATGGTAGATTCGCAGCAACAGAAAGGGATAGACCAACAAGACAACGCTCAACTCTCCGAGTCTGATGCCATCCGTACCTTCGAGAACGCGGAACTACAGCAGATACTCCAAGAACTGTCGAAACATTATCAAGTCAGCGTCGTATTCCGCAATGAACAAGCCCGTCACGTCCGCCTCTATACGAAGTGGGACACCACCGCCCCACTCCACACGATGATAGAACGACTCAACGGCTTCGAGAAAGTGAGCATCAGACTGACCGACAACCAGATAATCGCTGAATAGACATGAGACGAATACTATACCTTATTATATTATTAAGTCTCTGCATCATGGTGCAGGCTCAGCATACTTTCAAAGGAACCTCGCTCTCGGATGCGCTCATCGAACTCGACAAGTCATCAAAGCACTACGATATATCCTTTGTCTATGATGAACTGGAGGACTTCACCGTCACCAAGACCATCAAACGAGGGCACTCCTTGCCCGAAGTCGTCCGTGAGGTCTGCGGTTTCTATCCCGTCCGGGTAACAGTAAAAGGCAGGGAGATCCTGGTGGAGTGCATCCAGAAAGACCGCACGAAACTCAGGGGACGACTTGTGGGGCCAGATCGCCAGCCCGTTGCCTACGCCAACATCACTCTCTCTCCCCTTTCCGATTCCACATATATAGGTGGCGGCGTGAGCAATGAGGCGGGCGACTTTGTCATCCCCTGCGGAGCAGAACGCATAAGGATAAGGATCAGTTATGTGGGATTTAAGACCATCGAGCGGGATGTGACTGTCGGCGATATCGGCACCATCCGCATGCAGATGGAGAACAACTACCTGAGTGATGTCACCGTAAGCGGACGGCTGTCCGTCATCCGCAACGAGGCAGGCAGGCTACAGTATATCGTCAGCAACGACGAGTTTGCACGGGGCCTCAACGCCCAAGAACTGCTCAACCGCGTGCCGATGGTGAGTATGGCAGGAGGACGCGCCATCATTCTTGGTAAGGGGCCAGCCCGTTTCATGCTCAACGGACGCCTCACGGAGATGGGCGACGAAAGCATCCAACAGAAACTTTGGACAATGCGCTCGGAAGACATCGATAGGATAGAAGTGGTCTCCATCCCCTCAGGGCGTGACATGGTGGAGATGGGCGGGGGCTATATCAATATCGTGATGCGTCGCGATCAGACCCTTGGCTGGCGGGGCGATGTGAGCACCCAGGCTGGTGTCAGCCAAGACTGGAGCGGACGTGCCAGCGGCTCAGTCAGTTACTCCTCGGAGAAATTTGATATGACAATCGATGCCCACGGCGGACGCACCTCACAGACGACGGACAATCTAACAGACTATCGCGTCATGGGTGGGTACAACATATCTTCAGACACCCACACCAAGCAGACAGACAAAGAGGTGGCGGCCAACCTAACCCTCCGTTATCTTCCCACTGAGAATCTGGAATTGGGAGGTATATTGTCGTGGCAAATGCTATGGCCTGATAAAGTGACCGATGGCGTGACAAACTATCCTACCCATTCTTTTCCTTCTGAAGCGGAACACTCACCCAACGACAACACCAGCAGCAAGAGTCTGACGGCCTACTGTGACTGGCATCTCGACACAAAGGGCAGATTGCTCAGCCTCACCTATAATAACTATAAGAAAGACGACAATGCAAAATCTAATGTCTGGTACAATGATCCCTTAATAGATTGGAAGTCATATAATGAATATAGAAACAACGTTGACTACCACATTCAGTCAGGCAGGCTTGATTTATCGCTGCCTTTCGACATCATGACCATTGATGCAGGCGCTTCCTATACAAGCATCAAGAATCAGGGCGATTTACAATATCCGATACAATATGGCTCCGCAATGTACGGTGATGAACATTTCTACTATCAGGAAAAGAGAAAGGCGGCATACGTATCGGTTCATCGCGACTGGGACAGATGTTCCATCAAGGCAGGACTCCGCTATGAGCACATTGATCTGGGGGAAAAGGGACACATCAATCACAACGAAACTCTTCATCCTTATGTACTTAATGACGACATATTGCACCGTAACTATTGGCTACCGTCATTCAGTTTTTCTTTCAAGCCAAAGGGGAACCAGCAAATCGCCCTGACATGGGGAACAGACTGTATCCACCCCAATTTCTACGACCTCAACAATCTCCGTATCTACAAGACAGGTTATGAATTCTTCCAAGGTGATCCAACACTACTGCCCAGTCGGACAAGTGATATTGAACTGAGTTATCACAACCATAAGGGTTTTTATGCTTGCGCCTACCATCATCATGCCAGTGATGTAGTGGTGAGAAACACGCAACTTGTTCCTTGGCAACAAACAGAAGAATACCAATTAAACCGCGTGGCTATCATTCCAGAAAACAAAGGCCGAAGCAATCAATACGGACTCTATCTGCGCTATCAGAATCAGGTTAGCCCCAGCCTGCTTCTCACCGCCGAAGGCGAAGCCTGCTACCATGATTTTAGAACGCCACAGATCATGTATAATGCTACGGAACAATACATATTCGACCACTACGGATGGGGAGAAAGGCTGGCTATTACTGCCGACTGGTATCTGAATCGCCAGCATACGCTCTTGCTGAATGCCCGTTATCAACATTGGTTCTCTGACCATACGGGTATGACCAAGACCGATAGTTATGGTTATTCCTATTTCGCCCTGCGCTATTCTTTATTAGACGATCGTCTGAGACTCTCTCTGGTAGCCAACGACCCCTTCCGTCAATATGTCACCGATGAGACCAACTATAGTGGATTGGCAACACTAATAACATCAATCAAACAGATGATTCAGTACAGCCACACCAACCATCATGCCCACTACATTGGCTTCACGGTTAGTTATGCTTTTGGCGGTCAGAAAGTGCGCCGCATCCAGCACGACAGGAAAGACACGGAGTCGCAACGCGCCATCCGCAAACAATAGGTCATTTTCGCTTGGGCATCACACGTTCCTCAATGCTTTGGAAGATGACGAAGAGTACAGGGACGATGAACAGCAGGGCTATCGTACCGATGAGCATGCCACCGATGGCTCCCACACCCAGCGAACGGTTACCGTTGGCACCGACGCCTGTAGCAAGGGCTAATGGGAGCAGACCGAAGATCATCGTCATGGAAGTCATGAGGATAGGACGCAGACGTACGGAGGCAGCATCGAGGGCAGCCTCAACGATACCCATACCCTGACGACGGCGCGCGGAGGCATACTCCGTGAGCAGAATAGCCGTCTTTGAGAGCAGGCCAATGAGCATGATGAGTCCCGTCTGCATGTAGATATTATTCTCCAGTCCCCAGAGATGGGCGAAGATAAACGAGCCCGCCAGTCCGAAGGGCACGCTCAGGATGACGGCCAAGGGAATGAAGAGACTCTCGTAGAGGGCGCAGAGGATAAGATAGATGAAGACGATACAGATGACGAACACGAGAGCGGTGGTGTTCTGCGCCGAGGCCTCCTCACGCGACATACCGCCGAATTCATAACCATAACCTTCAGGTAACACCTCAGCGGCTGTCTCACGGATGGCATTGATAGCCTGACCACTGCTGTAGCCGTCGGCAGCCGTACCACCCACCTGGATAGACGGGAAGAGGTTGAAGCGCGAGAGGGTCTCAGAGCCGTAGATGCGGGTCAGTGTGATATACTGACCAATAGGTGACATCTCGCCACTGTTGGTTCTAACGAAAATATTGTTGAGTGATTCCGTATCAAGACGGTACTCGGGCGAAGCCTGCACCATGACACGGTAGAGTTTGGTGAAGCGCACGAAGTTGGAGGCATAGGAACCGCCAATATAGCCACTGAGAGCAGCGAGCACATCGCTGGGCGACACACCATGGCGCTTACAGAGAGCCGCATCGACCTCCATGCGATATTGTGGATACTTCAGCGAGAAGTTAGTGAAAGCACGGCTGATCTCGGGCCGCTCGTTGAGGGCAGCAATGAGACGGTTTGTCTGACTGAGCAGTTCGTCGATAGTACCGCCGTGCTTGTCTTGAATATGGAGTTCAAAGCCGTTGATACGTCCGAAGCCCGGCAACATGTTCTGCGTGTTCACCTGAATCTTCGCGTTAGCGATATCTGCCGTGCGACGGTAAATCTCATCGACGATGCTCTGCACATCATCGCCCTTGCCCTTACGTTCGCCCCACTTCTTCAGTTTCAACGTGAAGTTACCGTTGGATGACGACTGCTCAAAACTATTGCTGTTGCCGGCAATGAGCGAATAGATACGCAACTGGGGTATATCCTTGATACGCTCCTCCACCTCTTTTAATATATGATAGGTCTGCTGCAGGCTACTACCAGGTGATGCCTGGACATTGATAAATACGGTACCCATGTCCTCATTGGGCACAAGACCAGTCTTGGTGGTCTTCATCATCCACCCTAAACCGAAGATAGCCACGACGACGAGGGCGACAGCCACCCAGCGACGAGGCACCACAACGGACACAGCCCCCTTGTAGCGGTTAAGGAGGGCATTAAAGCCTGTATTGAAACGTGCTTTGAAACCTTTCTTCCCCTCCCTTTCCTGAGGCTTCATGATAAGAGCACAGAGGGCAGGAGACAGCGTGAGGGCGTTGAAGAGTGAGATACCCACGGCGATAGCCATAGTGAGCCCGAACTGCGTGTAGAACGTACCTGTGACACCACCGATGAAACAGACAGGCACAAAGACGGCCATGAAGACCAGTGTCGTAGTGACCAGTGCTGACGTGATGCCGTGCATGGCGTCAATGGTGGCATTATAGGTGGTCTGCTTGCTGGTGTCGAGTTTTGCCTGAACGGCCTCAACCACCACGATGGCATCATCTACCACCGTACCGATAACCAGCACGAGGGCGAAGAGTGTCAGCATATTCAATGAGAAGCCGATGGCATAGATAATGGCCAGTGTGGCGATGAGCGACACCATGATAGCAACGGCGGGGATAACGGTGGCACGCCAACTCTGCAGGAAAAGCCATACCACGAAGATTACCAGTAGCAAGGCTTCGAAGAGCGTCTCTACAACACTGGCGATGGAAGCATCGAGGAAATCTTTCTTTGACTCTATGTCCTCAATGATAATGCCCGGCGGCAGCGAATGACGGATCTCTTCCACCTCTCGGTCAATCTGTTTGATGATCTCATTGGCATTAGACCCAGCCACCTGATTGATGGAGATGTTCACACCCGGACTACCATTGGTCTCACCGATGATATTGTAGTTCTGTGAACCGAGTTCCACTCGGGCAATATCACCGATACGCAGTACATCGCCATCGGGCAGTGAGCGGACGACGAGATTCTCATAGCCCTGCTCGTCTTCATAACGACCTCGGTATTTTAACACATACTGGAAGGTGTTACTACTCTCAGCACCCAAGGTACCAGTAGCCACCTCCACGTTCTGCTCATTGAGCACCTGAGTGATGTCGGCGGGTACCAGACCATAACGGGCCATCTTCGCTGGATCGAGCCAGATACGCATGGAGTAGTCGGCACCCATCACGTTCACTTCACCCACACCAGGGATACGACTCAGGCGCGGTTCGATATTTATTTTGGTATAGTTGGCTAAGAACGCACGGTCGAAAGTGCTGTCAGGACAATAGACAGCCATCTGCTTGATGTTGGAAGTCTGGCGCTTGCGTACGGTAAGACCACTCTTTACTACGTCGCTCGGCAGACGACCCTGCACGGTAGCGGCACGGTTCTGTACGTTCACCATCGCCATATCCGGATCCGTGCCCTGACGGAAGAAGATACCAATGGAGGCTGTACCGTTGTTCGAGGCTGACGAAGTCATATACATCATGCCTTCCACACCGTTGATGGCTTCCTCGAGAGGTACAACCACACTCTTCTGCACCGTCTCGGCATTGGCACCAGTATAACTGGCCATGATACGTACTGTGGGAGGTGCTATCTCTGGGAACTGCTCAAGTGCAAGTTGGCTCAACCCGATGATGCCCACGAGCACCATCAGCACCGAAATAACGCCCGACAGTATCGGCCTGTCTATAAATGTCCGTACATTCATTTCCTACCTTCTCACTTTTTTACTTTCTCACCTTTTACTTCTATCCCGTCTTTCAGCAGTCCGGCACCCTCGGCAATGATGACATCACCCTCGTTGAGCCCATTTTCAACGATATATTCCTTGCCGTTGTTCTGTCTGAACACCTCGACAGGCGTAGATTTTGTCTTACCGTCAATCACACGATAGACGAACACACGGTTCTGTAGTTCGAAGGTAGCCTCCTGTGGGATGACGATGCAGTTCTTCCGTTTGGTGGGCAGGACGACGGTAGCCGCACCACCGTTGTGCAACAGGTGTTGGGGATTATTGAAAACGGCACGCAGACTAACGGCACCCGTTGAAGCATCCACGGTACCACTGACAGCATTGATGCGCCCCTTATGCGGATAAGTACTGCCATTACTCAGCCTCAACTCCACCTCAGGAGCCTGTTTGATGAATTGTTCGATGCTGCCATACTGTTGGATGAGGTCGATGGTATGATTCTCTGTCACGGAGAAGTAGGCATACATCTCATGGTCGTCGGCCACCGTGACCAACGGTTCACTGATGTTACTGCTAACTAAAGAACCAACGTGATATGGTATCATTGATGCCGAGCCGTTGACAGGACTCTTGACCACCGTATAGCCCAGGTTGTTGCGGGCATTCAGTTCCTGTGCCTTGGCTTGTGACAAAGCAGCCTTCGCCTCGTTCAGGGCGTTTAATGATGTCTGTACGGTGTAGTCGCTGACCACCTGTTGTGATTTGAGGGTCTGACTGCTCTCATACTCCATCCGAGCCGTCTCCATCTTAGCCTGGGCAGTGGCTACGCTGGCCTTGGCCACCTCCAAAGCGGCCTGATAAGGCACCTGGTCGATGATGAACAGTGCCTGGCCTCTCGTCACCTGTTGTCCTTCATTGATACAGATGCGCGTTATGTTTCCTGATACCTGTGGACGTATCTCCACAATCTGTCGGCCCGTCAACCGTGCCGAGTACTCCGAAGTTAAAGTCTGGTCGCTACGCTGGACGGTTAACGTCTTGTACTGAACCTGATTGCCTTGTCCCTTTTTCCCTTTTTCAGAACTGCAAGCATTCAACAGCAGACAGGCTATGGGCAGTATCCATATAATTTTTTGAACGTTCATATCTTGTTAAGAAATGGTTTTTACTCTGTTTAGCTTGTTTTGGCGACAAAGATACAAAATAATGAGCGAACAGCCAAACGATTCACTCATTATTTAAAGGTTTTTCTTATTTTACAGGTACGTAATACCTCGACGGGGCAAGATCAGAAAGTTCAGGATGGAGAATGCCAATAAGGTCGTTGAGGAGCCAGTCAGGACGGAAAGGGGACTCCTCGTAAAAATATGAACGCTCGACATCGCAGCCAAAGGCCCGTTGGTTCTTGACAGCGGAAAACTGACCATAGCCGTGGTGTTCGGAGAGCAGTTCCTGATAGGTGATGTCGTGCTGACCACTATAACGGAAGAGCCAGATATCAGCCTCGCCAGCCTTCTCGAGAACGGCTTCGAAAGGAAGTGATACGGAACCACTATGGGTATCGTCTGCCCAAGGATAACATCCTCCGGCATCACGAATCATCTGTCCGATAGTACTCTGACCACCTGGCACATACCACACACTACCCGTCACCTTATCAACAAGTACGGTGGGTTTTGTCTGCGCCTTCTGGGCCAGTTGTTTCAGTTGGTTGTAGTTTTGATCGATAACATTAAACAGGCTGTCGGCCTTTGCTTCACAACCGAAGAGCATACCATAGAAACGCAACCATTCGGCGCGACCCAGCGGGGAGGTCTCCATGTATTCCGCACACTCCACGATAGGAATGTCGATGTCTTCGAGTTTGCCATAGCCACCACTGTTTTCGAAAGGCGAGAGGAAGAGGGCATCAGGATGCTCGTCGATGATTTTTTCTATCACGGGACTCATACCGTCGCCCACATCTGTGATGGCCCCATGAAGGACCTGATCCTGAATCCAGGGTATCTTGATGTACTTCAGATCCGCCACGCCCGAAATACAATCCTGTTTGTCGAACGACATCAGCATGGCGCAGTGGACAGTAGTGAACATTACGGAACGCTTCAGGGGGGTACGGATAACGGTGCCCGCAGGGATTTGCGATGGTACCTCACGGTCAGAAGGAATGAGCACATACTGATGGAGTGTCATTCCCTCTTTCCATGGGTTTTTAAGTGTCGCCACCACATAGCCATCGTATCTCACGACACTAAGCTGAGTAGCGTACTTGAAAGAAACGGTGTCGCCCTCTGCCTGGACAGAGGAGGTCTGACCTCCCCTGCAGGCAGAGAACAATGTCACCAGAAATAATAATTTAACGTATCTCAAAGTTTAATCATTTACTTCTCAACTACGATATCGTCGATACAGATATAGGTCGGTGTGGTTACACCCCAGTCATTAGCCTTGGTACCTTCGAAGCCAAAAGAAATGCTCTTGATGTTCTTGAAGGCGTCAACATCACTGAGGTCACAATACTTCCATTCCTTCACATAGTCACCATCCTTTGCAAGGTAGAGTTCATAACGTGCACCACCTAAACCCTCAGCTGGAGTGGGATAGAGAACACATTTGAACCAATCATCAGCCTCGAACTTACCAGGAGACATACCGTCGCCATTGACAATGGCATCAGCGGTCCATGCATCGTTAGTGTACCAGAAGCCCTTCAGTGTGACGGCAGTTCCGAACTCAATAGACTCACCAAATGTATAAATCACGCAGAAGTTCTTGCCACCATGAGCGCCTCCAGCGATACAGTTGAACTGGTCGGGAACCATCGTCTCAGCAGCATAGGTCGTAGCGGTGCGGCTGGAAACGGCAAAGCCACTCCAACTGCTCCAAGCGGGTGTCCAGGTAACGGGGAAGTTGACAAAATCTTCCTTGTAAGAGCACTCGAAAGCCTCAGATCCGAAGACATCGACCTTCTCACCGTTCTCGTCGCCACACCAATAGCCGTCTGCATTGAGAGTGGCATTTTCGAAGCCAATGGTTACAGTCTGCTTGGCAGGAACGGGAGCAGGATTGTCTTCCTTGCTACAAGAAGTGAATGACAGTGCAAAGCCACATACGATGGCTGCGAGTGCGAATAATTTGTTTGTTTTCATAACGCTTTTTGTTTTAAGTGAAACATGTTATTTATAAAAGAATTTCTTTCTGTCCTTGATTAGAATACCCTTCTCGTGATTCGAGGATTTGCGACCCAGCAAGTCATAGACTACTGACTTCTGTCTCTTGTCTCCTGACTCCATCAACACATCCTCTATTCCTGCGATAGCCTGTTGAATAGCCTCAAGAGAGGCTTCGAGGTGAATATCCTCAGCACCCGCGAACTCCGTAGAGGTCTCGCCCCACCATTCAGGCTGGGGACATTTCTGGTTAAGACCCGTATAGACCCGCACAAAGTCGATGAAGTCGAGGTCAACGGGCTGGCGGTTCTCATCAACAGCCCATCCGATATCTATGCCACAGCCTTCATAATTAAAAGAGGTAGCATCGGCATTATCGGTGAAGTTGGGCAGGTTGTCGGCATAGCCGTAGCGGAAGCCGATAAGCACATAATAGTAGGGACTCCAGTTGCTATCCACCTTGTCAGAGAGGTTCCACATATTATCTGGCAAACGGGTGCCTCGGAAGGTCAAGCCGTCGGGTAGCCACTGAGGATAATATTCCTGTGTGTGATAGTGGTTGCGGTCAATGGTGCCACTGTTGCTACGATTATCTGTCCATGGGATATCACCCATCGGGTTTCTCTGGTAAGTAATCTCATAGCCATAATCCACCTTTCCGACACTATCTACATCACAACTGCCGCTAATCTCATACCACGGGTCATCGGGCAGACCATTGCCATTGACATCCTTTGACACCATCACTACCCCAGCCTCGTTCATGCCGCCAAAGACGAGGTTTTTCATCTCCTGATAGGCATTGCCCCAGACGGCAAAGTCACGCTTCCCTGGGATATTGGCAATGGAATGGTCGAAATGGAAGGTGATATAGCCTCCCCAGCCACCAAGGGCCACAAGGTGGGAGTCAATAGGACCGAGCCCTGCAAGGTTCTCGTTGCATTTGCGGAGCATGTCAGCCTCCGTGTCGCCCTCCTCGTATGCTGGTGCATCGTTGACATACTGTCCTGGTGCCGGACGGTATTCATCCACCGCCTGGATATACTTCGAATGCTCAGCCACGTTGTCCATCCGCTGAGCGTTTAAGGGTGAAAAGGTGAAAAGGTGAATAAGTGAAACACTTATCACCAACCCTTTTCCTTTCATTATATATTTACTCTTGTTCATTTTCTCTTCTTTTTTCACTTTTTCACCTTTTCAATCTTATAATGCCATGCTGCGTGGGCAGGAATGTCGCCCGTCTTTACCTTCCAGTCGAAGGTGCCGTCAGGGAGGAAATGCAGCAACTCACCACTGGAGACATAGTTTTTCGCATCCATCAGGTAGAAGTCACGATGCAGAGGGTTCACGATAATCCCGTAGGGCATACGGATATTGCTAATCTCTGGGGAATCAGAAAGGGAAGTGCTCACTATCTGGTGGGTACGCACGTTGATGATGCCATAGGTGATGGTGTTTGTCATTGTGACCTCGCTCCACTGGCTGCCATAGAAATAGAGCGAATCTCCTACGATACACAAATCGCTAACGGGTTGGTCAAGATGACCGCCTACCACCATCTCACCATTGACGTCTTGTTCCAACCAATAGATACTAGACTTATCATCCATATAATTTCCTCGGGCCGTCACCCAGAGTTGGTTGTATCGATCGACTTTCAGATGGTGCAGGTTTGGAGCCACCTCTATCTTGTCTTTTTCTTGCATCGTCTCGAGGTCAACGACACTCACCGTACTCTCGTAGCCTTGTCCCGTCATACCCTGATAACCACCACTGTTTGCCACATAGAGTTTGTTGCCAATGATAACCATCTCCTCAGGCTGATAACCGACAGCGCAGGAATCCACTTTCTGCAACGAAAGCGTATCCACCTTATAGACACTACCCAACGGACTGTCGCTACTGCCATAGACGGAGCCAACATACGACGAGACATAGGCGTAGCTATCTTTGAACGTCACGTAACGACAGTTAGGGATATCCACCTTCCCGATTCTGACGGCATCCTCAGCACGGGCCACCTCCACCTTGTTGGAGCAGTTGATGACAAGCCAAAGGCGTGAACCGTATATCTGACAATCGTTGCCCACATCGCCCAACATCATCACAGTACTTGGGTTGCGCTCAGAATAGATGTTTCGATAATAGTGGACGGTGGAGTCGTTGCCCGAGAGGTCAAGATAGTCGAGGGTGGATTTGTTCGAACCCATATTCCCCTCATTGAGCAGATACATGCCGATGATCTCGCTCTTGACGGCCTTACCACCCGTATCAATATTCTCCATTGGCACCACCATCACGTCGTCGCGACAGGAACTCAGCATCAGCAGGGGCCATATGTAGTAAAAGAGTTTTTTCATATCTCCACGCTTAAAGTGAGTGCATAGTTACGGCCTGGCATGGGGTAGTTGACAATGACCTCATAGTCCTGATCTAACACGTTGTTCACCTCTGCCTGTGCGATGAACCGCAAACTATTCATCGTAAACTGATACCTCACGCTCAAGTCACTGGTGTACCAGGGCTCCATGTGGTTATAGAGGATATTCTCCTGTTCGTCGTAGCGTTCACCAGCATAGATGAACGAGTAATTCAGGTCCCAGTTTTTATAACTCAGTCCAATGATGGCCGAGCCGGAATGCCAAGGGATATATGGTATCTGGTGCTTGTAGTAAGAGTCACTGGGGTTCGTCACGTCGCGTGCATCCTGATAGGTGTATTGGGCACGGGCCGTCGCCACGAGATCCTTGCCAATCTGAAAATCCGCCTCAGCCTCTACGTCAATACCTTTGATATGGACCTTGCCGAGGTTGAGCATTGTCCAACGGAACTGTTGTCCCTTCGGGTAGGCCACAATCTTATCGTGTACCGTATTATAATAAGCGTCGAAATGCATCTCCGCATGACGGACGATACCCTCTTCGAAATGTTTGTTAAGCGCAAAACCTAAATCATATTGCAAGGCACTCTCCGGCACGAGGTTGGCATTGCCCATATCAGTATAATAGAGATCGTTGAAGGTGGGCATGCGGAAACTCTTCTTGACATAAGCCCGCATGGAGAAGAAGGTTCCTCGGAAAGGATAGATATTCACAAAAAAAGCGGGAGTGAGTTTCGAAATCGAACTACTTGAGTTCATTCCGGCGAACTCGCCCCTGCGATGGGTTTTGTCATTGATGAAGGTGGCGAGGATGGAACCTTGTGCCTTCAGGTGTTTGTAGTCGATGGCAGTGGCAAGGCTCACAAGGTTACTGATACGTGTGGGATAGGCGAAGTTGTAGATATCCGCATTGAGTTTGTTCCATTTGAAGTCATAACTCAGCGAAGCACTCCAGTTGGGAAGCAGTTCTAGTACATTGGCAGTTGAGAAATAGAGTTCCTGTTGTTTGTAGCGGTTATCCACTGGCAACTGTGTTGAGTCTCTATTCACATAATGGGTGTTGTAGTAGGCATACTTTGCCAGCCAACGTGTGGAAAAACCCTCTCCGATATTCTTATTAAAGTCGGCCTGTACGAAGGTATTTAGATCCTGCTGCCGCTCACCCCTGCGCCATACATTGTTGACGATAGCCCCAGGGATGCCTCGGGCAGAGTTATAGAGATAACCCTTCACCTGCCAACCACCCTGTTCCAGTCGTCCAAAGAGATTTGCCTCGATACGCTCGGCATGGATATCACCATTCTGTCGGACGGCTGTCGTATCCCAAGCCGTCTGACCATTCGGATAACGACGCTCATAGCGGAACTTATACTTTCCACTGGCTGTCAGGAAACCAGCACTCACCGACGAACTCAATGTCTCTGATAGTTTCTGTTCCCAAAGCGTTGAGAATCGGAACATATCACTCGACCCATACTGCGCCTTGAACTTTAACCTGTATGACCCCGACTCAGTAAACTCAGGTGTCTTTGTACGGATATAAATTGCACCTGCATTACCAAAGTCACTGGCGGGTTGGAAAATGGCACTCTTCTGTCCGTTATAGAGGGTTATCTCTTCCACATTGTCGAGCGAGAACTGTCCGAGGTCTATCTGTCCGTTTTGTGCATTTCCCAACTGCACACCGTCATATGAGATACCTAAGTGGTGCGTTCCCATCGAACGGATGTTCACTGTCTTGATGCCACCCACACCGCCATAATCCTTTAACTGAATACCCGAGAAATAGCGCAAGGCGTCGGCCACAGAATGCGTGTTGAGTTTCTCCAGTATCTCACCATTGAGTTTTTGACTGGGCACCACTTCCCGCATGGCAGGTCTTGACACAACAACGATTTCCCGAACGTGTTGTACGGAGTCTAACTTACTCTGTGCCATTGCCACGGCAGACAACAAATAAGTCATCGTCAATATGCCAAGTCGCTTCATCTCTTTCTTCAGAGTCGCCATCACCTTCTAACCCCAGAGACCGGTGAACGGCATCGTTTTCGTCGGCAGGTCTTCTGACTTGTCGTCTGGTCGCAAACGTCTTCCCGATAATCTCAGTGACTGACGATTAGTACTCACTATCGGACGATTAGTACTCACTATCGTCTTGTTTGCGCCTCGAAGGACGACTCACAGCAGCGGGACTGTCCGGGACTTACACCCGATTCCCTTTTCATCACCCGAAGGTGAACCGATTACAGAGTGCAAAGATAGCAAATTGTTTTGATATCATTGCAAGATTATTGGATTTTTTTGTAGCAAAGGCATTTCATAACAGGTGAGTAAGAAGAATCTTCACACCAATAAGAATAAGAATGAAGCCGCCGAAGAGTTCGGGTTTGAGGCGACGGGTGATGATACTGCCAAAACGACGACCTAAGTAATAGCCCAAGAGAGAAAGGACAAAGGAAGCCAAGCCAATCATCAGCAAAGGCTGGGTGAGTTGAGAAAGAGTGTCATAACCCGTACAGGCGAAGGAGATGCCGACAGCCAATGCATCAATGCTTGTAGCAACGGCTAAGAGCAACTGTGTACGCAGGCGACAAGGGTCAAAATGCTTTCCTTCCGCATCATCGAAACTCTCCTTTATCATCTTTCCACCGATGAAAGCCAACATACCAAAGGCAATCCAGTGATCCACGGCTTCGAGATATTGGCTGAAATGGCTGATGCCCAGCCAACCTATGAGTGGCATCAGTGCCTGAAAGAGGCCGAAAAGAAAGGCCAAACGATAAGTGACAAATGATGAGCGCTGCTCACCTCGAAGTATGACGCCACAGACGATAGAAACGGTGAAGCAGTCCATCGCAAGGGCTATCGCCAAGAGGATGATGTCAAGCAGACTCATGGTGGTATTTATTTATCGGATTCTTGCATTTTGGACGCAAAGGTAAGAAATAATCCGTGAAAAACCGTGTAATATTTGACATTTTTTGTATTTTTGCACCAGAAACTAAAAACAATACTCATCAGCAATTATGAAGAAAGAAATGATTCTCGGAATGCTGTTGGCTGTGTCGATGATGATGCAGGCCGAGCAGGTGACTATTCAGACCAAAAACACCACGATGGTGCTGAATGTAGAAAACGGTAAACAACCGCAATATGTCTATTATGGCACGAAACTGAGCGACTACGACCTGGCTCATCTGCAAGGACCTCGTAACGGACGGATGGACGCTTATCCTGCCTACGGTCAGAATGCCCCTGCTGAGGCAGCGCTGGCCATGCGCCATGCCGACGGAAATATGTCAACGGAACTCGTTACCACAGGCATGGAAAAGAAAGGTGACATCACCCAGATATCCTTGAAGGATCCCGTCTATCCTATCACCGTCAACCTGTATTATCGTGCTATCTACGACGAGGATATGATTGAGACATGGACGGATATCACCAACGGCGAGGCAAAGCCTGTCACACTGACGCAGTTTGCCTCTATCTCCCTCCCCATCCGTCGCAGTAATGTGTGGCTCTCGCACTTCTACGGCTCTTGGGCCAACGAAACCCGTCTGGTGGAGGAGCCTGTTCTGCCTGGTGAGAAAGTCATCAAGAATAAGGATGGTACGCGCAACTCGCATACGGATCATGCTGAGGTGATGTTCTCCCTCGACGGCAAGGGTCAGGAGAACTATGGCGACGTGATTGGTGCGGCCCTTTGTTACTCAGGCAACTATGAGTTGAAGGTGGAGACCGACGACACGGAGTATCATTATTTCTTTGCAGGCATCAACCCTGACAACTCTGAGTATCACCTGAAGAAGGGCGAGACCTTCACCACCCCAAAGGTAGCCCTCAGTTTCTCACAGCAGGGACTCTCTGGCGTTTCCCGGAATTTCCACAAATGGGGCCGAAAATATATGCTGGCTCATGGCGACAAGGAGCGTAAGATCCTGTTGAACTCCTGGGAGGGTGTCTATTTCGACATCAACCAACAGGGCATGGACCAGATGATGGGCGACATTGCCTCGATGGGTGGAGAACTCTTCGTGATGGACGACGGTTGGTTTGGCGATAAGTACCCCCGTAAAACGGACAATTCGAGTCTGGGCGACTGGGTGGTGGATAAAAACAAACTGCCTGAAGGTATTGAGGGACTATTGCGTGATGCCAAGAAACACGGCATCAAGTTCGGTATCTGGATTGAGCCTGAGATGACGAACAGTGTGAGTGAACTCTACGAGGCTCACCCCGACTGGATTGTCAAGGCCCCGAAGCGTGAGGCGGTGCAGGGTCGTGGCGGTACACAATTGGTACTCGACATGAGCAATCCCAAGGTACAGGACTTCGTGTTCAGCATCGTCGATGACCTGATGACGAAGTATCCTGAAATCGACTATATCAAGTGGGATGCTAATATGCCGATTCTGAATCACGGTTCACAATATCTGACGATGAACGACCAAAGCCATCTGAACATCGAGTATCATCGTGGCTTACAAAAAACCTGTGAGCGGATCCGTGCCAAATATCCTGACCTCACCATCCAAGCCTGTGCCTCTGGTGGTGGACGCGCTAACTGGGGTGTACTCCCCTACTTCGACGAGTTCTGGGTGAGCGACAACACCGATGCCCTCCAGCGCATCTATATGCAGTGGGGTACTTCGTATTTCTTCCCCGCTATCGCGATGGCTTCGCATATCTCTGCCACACCTAATCATACTGTCTTCCGCACCACCGCGATGAAATATCGTATCGACGTGGCGATGAGCGGACGCCTCGGTATGGAGATCCAACCCAAGAACATGACGGACGATGAGAAGGCCCTCTGTCGCAAGGCGATTGCTGAGTATAAGCAGATTCGTCCTATCGTGCAGTTTGGCGATCTCTATCGCCTCGTTTCTCCTTACGACAAAGTGGGTCTCGCTTCACTCATGTATGTCAACGAAGCCAAGGACAAGAGCGTGTTCTTCTGGTGGAAGACGGAATCGTTCCAGAACGAACATCTGCCACGAGTGAAGATGGCAGGTCTCGATGCTAAAAAGAATTATAAGGTACACGAACTGAACCGTATCGACCTGAAGCCTCTGGATATCGAAGGCAAGACCTTCAGTGGTGCCTATCTGATGAGCCACGGTCTGGAAATGCCCTATCGTAACGAACCAGAATGGTCGAAGAAAACTGACTGGAGCAGTCGTGTGCTTTTGTTAGAAGCCGAGTAAGGTTGCCTACACACCCATGTTACATTTTGTATGGAAACCCCTATAGTTGTAATACCTGGAAAAGATGCGACCCTCGCAACCCTTCCGACCCCTAACCTCTGAAACGCCCCACACAAGTCAAAACGACTTAGGGGTCACAAGGGTTGCGAGGGCCGCATCTTTTCCAAGTATGGCAACTATATATACGTATGCATGTGCATGTATATGCAAATAGGAATGTAAAAGAATCCGCATCTACCTAAAAATGCCGTTATTCTCAGATTTCAACCCGAAATCAAAAAATATCAGGCTGAAATCCTCCAATTTCAGCATCGTATTATTATTCAGTTATGATTGGCAAATTACCCGAATATAAATCTCGTTACGGGGACTGGTTCATTTCACTAGTCCCCGTATGTCCTATAATTATTGCATATCTATTGTAAAACTGAAATTATCCTTGGGAGACCTAGGTCCATAAATGAAAGCATAGGAATATAAATCAGGATTATGTTGATAATCTAGTTCTACACTGGTATCCAAATATTTTTTCGTTGATGCATTACCTTGATGAATATTGTATATAAGTGGAATATCTAATGACATATTCATCATATTACATATTTCATCACGATATTTAAGAACACAACTAAGGAGGTTACCATTATTATCGGTAATATTTTTGTATTCGCCATCCATACCACTACATTGAAATTCTCTTGTGAAATATTCTCCGGTCCTATCTTTAACTTTAAATTTGTTATTAGGGTTTGCTTCACAGACATATCTCATCATCGCATTAATAGAATCTGCATTACCAGAAAAATCAAAAAGCCAAGGCCACCATTTTTCTGTATTAGACTTATATTTTCCTAAAGATGAGAATAGTGCATCATCTGCACGAAGCAAAATATCCCCGACTGTAAGATTATAGTTCTTGGCTATTTGTCCCGTAATGGAATCAAGAGAAGGCAATTGAACATGAACACCTTCTCTTTCCAGTAAAGCAATAAGGAAGTGAACAGTTCCAAAGGGATATTTGTGAAAATAATCACCTGTAAATGTTCGTCCATTACACATAAGATTTGGATTTATTTTTGTTCCCAAAGACGATAACCTCTTATTATGCGCATCGTCATACCCTATTATATGCTGTTCAATACAAATCACATCAGGGTTAACAACATATAAGTCAATGTATACAGGCTTATATAGGGCATTACTATTTGAGGATTCATATTCTGGCGTAATCCAAACACAATCCCAACTATTGCTGAAACCAACCACATTACACCCATAGTATTTCTGCAATATCATTCCAGATAAGAAACCATCAATATCCGCATTAATGATAATGTCTTTTGTTTTATTAAAAATCTCGCTAATCATAATAATATCGTTATATAATTAAATACCTAAAGTAAAATCCCACGAACCGAAAGGCTTTCCCTTTATTTTAGGAGCGCCATCAATTATGAAATCAGGGGTCTTTTTCTTGGCTTTACCTGCATGGTTAAATTGATCCTCTATAAAGCCATTATTGCATTTGACCTGAACTTTTCCTATTATTCGACCATCTAATTTGAAAGCGACAAAACAGTCACGATATTTTTCTACCTTGATGTCATTTGCTCTACTTTCATCAATAGTTTCCGGTATAGTCTCAACTGTGTATCCGTTTTGATTGTAGTTAATCACCCAAAAAGGAATAGGGGAATTTGCATGAAACATTGTCGCTAAAAGTGTGGTTTTGTCACATATGTTTGGCCAATTTTCAATAACTGCATTTCTCATAAGATCATAAAACGCATCAGCAACTACTGAACGTTTTCTTTTCCAGTTATTGACATTACCAAACTTTTTTTTCATTTCTTCTAAGTATTTAGGGATATAGACATTCTCAAACTTCTCATTTAATACTGATATTTGAGAATCGGTTAAAAATCTTCGAGCAGTAGGATTAAGTGTATTTTTATTTGCATACTTGATAGACAATCCCAATTTAAACTCTATGTTATATTTATCAATAACTGTCAAAACAATATCAGCAGGCCCAACATTGTCGTTTTGCGTTTCAAAAGATGCGTCTTCTAATGTAAAACCAAAATTAACTAATTCTCCATAAAGAATTCTTAAATTTGTTTTATTCATTATATCTATAACTTTCGAGCAGTCATTACGTTTATGTATAGAATCAATTACTTTTTGGTAATCATCACTGTCGCTAGTAATTAGTTTTGCAAATAGTGCAATTTCATACTCAACACCTGGATTGGTGTTGGTTTCAATTTCATTTAGTGTGTTAGGGTACAGCATAATTATGGTTTTATCAAGTTATACACTTTGATGTTTAATCCTTTGGCAATTTTCAATAATGAAAGATAAGAGGGATTTCGTTCACCTCTCTCCAACATTCCGATATAATTCCTATCCACATCGGATTTCTCCGCAAGTTCAAGTTGCGTGAGTCCCTTTGATTCACGTTTAGACTTAATGATTTTGCCTAATTCGACTAATTCTATTCTTTCCATAAACCTACAATAAGTATCATTAAAAAAGCACTGCTTTCGCAGTGCTTTGTCTATATTACTTCTAAGAAACTTAATTCTAGTTGTCTTTTATCAGGAGGAAACTGAACTTCTTTAGAATACTGATATTGGTGTTCTGTGTCACCAAACATATATCTCGCGAAGAATTTTACCAGTTCCACATTAATGCTATTTCCAAATTGCTTATATGCTTGGGCATTTTTATCATCATATTGGAAAGTGTCAGGAAAACTTTGTAATCTAGCGCATTCTCTGGGGGTTAGAAATCTTTTCTTTTTCCCTACAATTGAGGTCTGGGTAATAGCAACTAGTGCAGGGAAATAGGTTCCTGGCTTTACGCGGAGCCCAGAGGGTCTTATTTGCATGATATGTTCCCATAAGTTAGGCTTATCAGTTTCTCCTGCTTGCCATTCAAGTTTTGCTTTTGCTCCAAAAAAGTTTTTGTTCTTTTGGGCTTTTGGCAACCAATAAGCAATAAAGTCCTTATTATTTTTCCACAGTTCGTTATTTTTAATAATAAAGTTCTTTTCCCATTTAGGCAGATTATCCCAATCCTTTACTAGATGATTATCTTCTAGAGAACATAAAGAGTCAGCCCACACAGGGAAGCCTGGCAGTTTGTTACACTTGATATTTTGAATAAACTCATTCCATAAATCTATCCATTCAATCTGATCCTCCCTAAGTTTATACTGCCCTAAATCATCAATTTCGTCATCGTTTAGCAGAATATCATCTATACTGCATGTGGGGATTTTGTTTATATTAAAATAGAAAGGTGGAAGAGATCCTACATCTTTTCTAACACACATTATAAAAACACGTTCTCTATGCTGAGGTACTCCAATATAATGAGGGCTGAAAATGACAGGCTCATCTATAACGTTATATCCAGCATTATCTAATGCATCATGAATAACTTTCCAAGTATTTCCATGATCGTGACTAGCCAGATTCCTGACATTCTCTAATAACGCATATTTAGGATGGTGATAATCTAAAATACGCATTATGTCGAAAAAGAGAGTTCCTTTAGTTTTATCCTTAAATCCTAATCTGCTTCCCGCCTTTGAAAAGGCCTGACAAGGAAAACCAGCACACAAGACATCATGAAGCGGGATATCCTTTGCATCAATCTTTGTTATATCCCCATCTGGTCTGATTCCATAATTCTTTTCATAAGTTTTTCTACAATCTGCATCAATGTCACAGGCAAATAAACAAATTCCACCAAGTTCCGACATTGCCTGATGAAATCCACCTATCCCACAAAAAAGATCGATAAACGTAAACTGGTTCACCTACTATACAACTATTGGGTATAACTATTTAGGTACAAAGGTACAGATTAATTATTTATATCAAGTTGTATAATTAACTATTTTCTTTTATTTTAGCTTTTATCCTGTCAATATAGATATGTTTCCTCTACTTGATTATTTCTCGTAAAGTGGTAAAATATGGAATATAGTTGTTCTTATCATAGATGGGATGTGTAACACTCCCGCCCAAACCTTTAATTGTGAGATTCTTATTGCTTTTCAACTTAAAGCACAAATAATTATCGCCATGACAATCAAACCCCAAACTTTTAAGGAAACTCGCATTAGCAAGGGCAGGCTCATCAGATTCAAGTTCTAACAGTTCTGCATTATCATTGTGGAACATCAGAAGGTATTTGGGCATCATATCACAGTCTTCTCTGAAAATAGAGCCTTTTCGCCCGTCGGAACGTACGTAATACAACCGATTTCTAAGAATAAGGTCATGATGGCTGTCATTTTTATAATAACCGACAAGGGTACAGGCATCTTTATCCGTTTCAAGGTGATACGTTTCTGTTTGCACTTGATACTCACCAGCAAATGCAGATATAATAGACTGTGCCAAGATTCTGCCCAGACGAGGAGGAACGGCATTCCCAATCATCTTGTAAGTTGCTTTTATGTCATTACAATCAAAAAAGAAACTATCAGGAAAGGTCTGAATTCTAGCACATTCTCTTACACTTAATCTGCGATAAGAAGATAATTTCTCCCTTTGAAAATCCCACTTCTCATGTCCGAAGAACATCATCTTAGGTGACGATGGATGAAGAGGAATATTATCTGCTGTAGCATGGATGGTGAAAGATGGCTGCAGCCACCCTCTACGACGGTTTCCCCTATAATAGAAAGGACCATAATCCGAATTTAGTACATCATGATTTAGACGGTATGGATTAATAGCAACACTGTCATTTCCCATGTATTTAACTGGTTCATCCTTAATGTCGCCAATAGCCCGATATAAAGAGATGGGTTCCTTACTTGTTGGCATAGGGAAACTATATCTAATATTGAGGTCTTTTCTGAATCCTATCAAAAATACACGTTCTCTGTTTTGTGGTACTCCATAATTGACTGCATCCAATAGTTGCCAACTAACATCATATCCAGCCGATTTCAAAAGAGTAAGAAATTCCTGAAAGATATCCTTAAATTTATCGTCAAGCATTCCCTTAACATTCTCAATAAGAAAGAACTTTGGTTTCTTCACTTTTATCAAATGAATATATGTAAGGAATAATTTACCACGCTTGTCATCAAGTCCTTGTTGCTTGCCTGCAACACTCCATGATTGACACGGGGGACCTCCGATAAAACCATCACTGTCGGGAATGGTGTCGGGCGCTATTCTTGTGATATCATCCAATACGAACTCTGTATGAGGGTGATTCCTTAGATAAGTATTACGGACAGCAGAGTCGAACTCGTTAGCCCAAACTACTTGGAATCCTGCCTGCTCAAAGCCAAGATCAAGACCGCCACAACCAGCAAAAAAAGATACTACCCGCAAATCCCCTACTTTCCCTTAGTTAACATCCCAAAACCATTCTGGCAATTCTTGGAATAAATATCTATCCCATTCCATGTATCAACAACCAAAGATTTGTTATAACCATTTTCTTTCATAGTTGTAAATTTTATGTTACGCTTTTCATTTTGCAAAGATAAGGTTTTTTCTTGAAACAAACAAGAAAAAACATATTTATTTACTCTATCACAAAAGACTATTTCAATTCCAGGCGCGGAGGAGGGTGCCGTCAAAGGCTGCATAATAATTGAGAAGTTGCTTACCCCCATTGTCGCTGGTCACTACTCCGTTGTTCACATCATAGGAACGTCCACACTTGGTACAATGGAGTTGGAGTCCGTTGTTCTGCCAGGTAAGTGGATAACGAGTGCCTCCATATTCTTCCAGACAATTAGGACACTGACCATCATAGGCTATCAGACGATTCTCGTAACTGGAGGTACCGATGATGATGCAGTTGTTGGCACCAAGGGCAAGTGTTACCTGACTCTCTTTCTCAGTGCGCAGGATGACATCCTCTGTGGAACCGTCGTAGTTGCGGGTGGTCTTCAGATGGCGCACGCCTCCCATGAACTCACTCTCCACCTTACAGAAATGTCCTGGATTGCCAAGGATGCCTGTCAACTGACACGGCAGGGGATGGAGTGAGGTGTCGAAGATGAAATTACAACGGTAGTTGTGGGAGATATTGCTTTCTGCTTCGCAGGAGAAGAAGATAAAAGAAGATAAAAGAAGACAGAGGAAGATAGAGGACATGTGTCTTTTATCTTCGTGGCGACAGCCACATATCTTCATCTTTTTTCTTCTTTCTCCTTTCATCCTAGCAATGATTTCTCTGCTGTCGTCATTCGTTCGAAATGGAAACCGTCGAAGGTCTGCTGCATGAGGGCCTGAATCTGGTCATTGCACAGGTTACCAATGGAACCCTCGTGGGTATGATAGATATGTTTGTCAGCCTTGAAGGTGCCAGCCTCGATATCGAGCCCCACCCTCTTATAGGCATCACGGAAAGGCATACCGTTGGCAGCGAGACGATTCACTTCCTCTACGCTGAAGATTGGATCGTACATCGGGTTGTCGAGGATATGCTTATTCACCTCTATCTTATTAATAATGTATGCTGCCATCTGCAGACAGTCCTTCAGTTCTCCAAAGGCAGGAAGGAAGACCTCCTTGATAATCTGCAAATCACGGAAATAGCCTACGGGCAGGTTGTTCATGATGAGCGTCACCTGCTGGGGCAGACTCTGTAGTTTGTTGCACTTGGCACGAATCAGTTCGAACACGTCAGGGTTCTTCTTATGTGGCATGATTGATGAGCCTGTGGTACACTCCTTAGGTAACTTTACAAAGGAGAAGTTCTGTGAGTTGAACAGACAGGCGTCGAAGGCCATCTTGGCAACGGTTCCTGCGATGGTGGCGATGGCGAAGCCTACATTACGCTCCATCTTTCCTCTACCCATCTGGGCATAAACCACGTTATAATCCATCGAGTCGAAACCTAACAGTTCTGTGGTCATCTTGCGGTTCAGGGGGAACGAGGAGCCATAGCCGGCAGCGGAACCGAGGGGGTTACGGTTGGTCATCTTATAGGCGGCCTGCAGAAAGAGCATATCGTCTGTCAGACTCTCTGCGTAGGCGCCAAACCAGAGTCCGAACGACGAAGGCATGGCAATCTGCAGATGGGTATAGCCTGGCATCAGCACGTCCTTATACTGATTACTCTTGGCAATGAGTTCGTCGAAGAGGATCTTGACCTCTTCGGCAATCTCCTTCAGTTCATGACGGGTGAAGAGTTTGAGATCTACCAACACCTGATCATTGCGTGAACGACCAGAGTGGATTTTCTTGCCCATATCACCCAGTTTACGGGTGAGCAACATCTCCACCTGGGAGTGGACATCCTCTACATCGTCCTCAATCACGAACTCGCCACGCTCACAGAGTTGGTAGATGTTTTTGAGTTCCGCCAACAAATGTGTCAGTTCGTCCTTCTCAAGCAGTCCGATACTCTCAAGCATGGTGATGTGAGCCATTGAGCCTAATACATCGTACTTGGCCAGATAGAGGTCCATCTCACGGTCGCGTCCCACGGTAAACCGCTCTATTTCCTTGTTGATCTCAAAGTTCTTTTCCCAGAGTTTCATACGCTTCTTATGTATATTGCACTTGTGCGAGGGCATCGGCGATCTTTTCCACGCCATCCCTCATCGGACCTTCGAGCATACCCTTGATAAACGGATTCAACTCGGCCTTTACCGTCACCTTCATCTTCGAGTTATTCTCATCGACGGGCAATACCTGAATCCATACGTTGAAGGGCACGGGCGACTGTACCGTCTCGAACTTCACGCATTTCGGCTCCTCACGCTCACAGATGCGGAGTTTCAATTCTCCGACAGGAGAAATATTCAGGCTGACGGTATCCTCGTCGTACTTAAAGTCGTTGACTTTATCCTCAGGCACACGATCCTGTACCTTCTCGAGGTTACGCAGGTCACTGATGTTCCGATAGACAGCCTCCTGCGGGTAGGGAATCTGCTTCACACTACTCTCGAACTTGCTTTCGCTTCCAAATAATCCCATTGTTATTGAGTTTAAAATTACAAACTCTACACTATCAGTTCTACACTATTGTTGTTTCCAAGTGGAAGGGCTCTTGCGCCATTCGGCGAGCACAGCCTTTTCCTCTTCCTTGATATAACCAGTCTTGGCAGCCTCCTCAACGACAGCCTCGTAGTTGCTTAACGTGATAAGTTTCACACCAGCCTCTGCAAAAGCCTGTTCTGCCACAGGGAAGCCGTAGGTGAACGAGGCCACCATACCGACCACCTCCACACCGTACTCACGCAGGGCAGCCACAGCCTTCAGCGACGAACCGCCAGTAGAGATCAGATCCTCTACCACCACGACTTTCGCACCTTTCTTAATCTCACCCTCTATCTGGTTGCCCATACCGTGATCCTTCGGCTTCGGACGGACATACGAGAAAGGCAATCCCAACTGATCTGCCACGAGCGCACCTTGTGCGATGGCACCTGTGGCGACACCTGCTACAGCCTCAGCCTCAGGGAAATTCTCCTGAATGGCGTGACAGAGTTCGAGTTTCACAAACGAACGTACGTCGGTAAACGACAATGTCTTGCGGTTGTCGGTATAGATGGGGGATTTCCAGCCCGAGGCCCAAGTAAACGGGTCGTTGGGCTGCAATTTGATGGCTTTGATGTCCATCAGTTTTCTGGCCAATTGATTCTTGATATTCATACCTTATAATATATTTTGGTGCAAAGGTACTAATAAGCAAGCGAAAATCCAAATAAATTTGGTAATTTTCAGAAATACCAAAGTCCTGAAAAGGATTTATGAATTTTTAATCAGTTTTTGGCGAGGCCGAGGGAGAGGACACTGATACGGACACCTTCAGCCTTGCAGAGTTCTTTGGCACAGGCAATGACGGTGGCTCCTGTGGTGACCACATCATCGACAATCAACAGATGTTTGCCCTGGATGGTTTCGGCATCTCTCAACTCAAAGACCTTCTCGACATTCTCGTTACGCTCCCAACGTCCCAGACTGGTCTGACTGCCTTCGAAAGCGTTTCGCCTTACCACCTTATTATATATTGGAAGACTAGTGATTTCACTGATGCCCTTGGCTAGTTCTTGACTTTGGTTGTACCCACGTTGGCGCTGGCGTTTCTTGGCAAGGGGAACGGGTATGATTGCGTCAATACCTTCAAAAAAATCATTTATTTGAAATTCGTGGGCCATCATACGTCCCATCACCTCTCCTATCTCCGGGTGGTTCTTGTATTTCAGGTCGTAAAGGATGTTAGCGGTCTCTGCGTGTGGTTCATAGTAGAAAAGGGCTGAAGCACGTTCGATGGGAATCTGCCCCCAGAACATCTTCGCCATAATGTTCTCATATGGATCCTGTTGGAAGCCTGTACGGGGCAGGTGCAGGTTGCACTTGCCACAGATGACTTCCTCAGAAATGGAGAGCCGTCTGCTACAGACCACACACTCACGGGGAGAGATGAGATCGAGCAGACGGCTCCAGAAACTGATTGGGGGCATATTAGTCGATTTCCTCGTCAGCCTCATAGCCACCCATTTCGCGGATAGCATTCTTCAGCATGGTATATTGCTGATAGAGGTTGTTGACTGCCTCCTCACCCTGCGTATAGTCGTGCATAGGCGACTTCAGGAAGAAACTGAGGAAGCGTTGTGTGCCATAACGTCCTGCACGGGCAGCAAGATCGCTGAGCAAGCAGAGGTCGAGACAGAGTGGCGCAGCGAGGATGGAGTCACGACAGAGGAAGTTGATCTTGATCTGCATAGGGTAACCCATCCAACCGAATATATCAATATTGTCCCAACCTTCTTTGTTGTCGTTGCGAGGAGGATAGTAGTTGATACGTACCTTATGATAGTACTGCGTATCCTCATCGTTACCATGTCCGTAGAGGTCTGGCTGTACGTCGGGTTTGAGGATGGTCTCGAGAGTTGACAGTTTCGACACCTCCTTGGTACGGAAATTGGCTGGCTCGTCAAGCACCAGACCGTCGCGATTGCCAAGGATATTGGTAGAGAACCAGCCGCTGAGTCCCAAGCAACGGGTACCAATGATGGGGGCAAAACCAGACTTCACCAAAGTCTGACCCGTCTTAAAGTCCTTGCCAGCGATAGGCATCTTGGTCTTCTCAGCCAGTTCCCACATAGCGGGGAAATCAACGGTAGTGTTAGGGGCTCCCATGATAAAGGGCGCACCTTCCATCAGAGCAGCGTAGGCATAGCACATGGAGGGAGCGATATGCTCACGATCATCTGCCTTCATCGCTGCTTCGAGGTCGGAAAGATTATAATGTACCTTTTCATCGACGGGAACGTAGATCTCCGTTGAGGCAGCCCAGAGCACTACGATACGCTCGCAGTTGTTCTTAGCCTTGAAACTGCGGATATCCTCACGCAGGGCTTCCACCATCTCCCAACGGGTGAGTCCGCTCTTCACGTTGTCACCATCGAGACGTTTGGCATAGTTCTTGTCGAAGGCAGCCTTCATCGGCACGATCTTCTCCAGTTCGTCGCGTACTGGCTCAATGTCCTTCTCTTTCAGTACTTCAGCATACATGGCTGCCTGATAGGCATTCTGTGGATAGACATCCCAGCAGCCGAAAACGATGTCGTTCAAATCGGCAATGGGTACGATATCCTTATAGTGCAGGTACTTTTTGTCGGCTCCTTTGCCAATACGGATCTTGTCGTATTGTGTCATAGAACCAACGGGCTTTGTAAGGCCCTTACGGGTCATCAGCACACCTGTCATAAAAGTGGTGGAGACCGCACCGCAGCCCACAACTAGGATACCCAATTTTCCGTTTGCCTGTTTTACGGTTGTTTGATTCATGATGTTTTATGGTGTTATGTTTATAATCTGTCTAAAATCGTGCAAAGGTGTTAATAATATCCGAGAAAAGCGAAAGAAATAAGTTTTTTTTTTAACTTTTTACCTAAAAGAACATTTATTAATACTTTACGGACACTCTTCGACATTAAGACACTGACGAATGATGTCGAAAGTAAAACCACGCCCGAGTGCAAAACGGACGAGTTTTTGGTTAAGTTCATAGTCACTCTGTGCCTTTATACTCTTGCGTTTTTGGTTCAATAGAGGTTTCAGTACATTCAGATATTCTTCATTGTCAACCTCATCAAGTACCCTTTGCTGGATGTCATCATCGATACGTTTCATCCAAAGACCCTGCTGAATCTTCCTGCGCCCCCATTTGTTGTAAAGAATCTTATCCTTCACGAAAGCACGGGTATAGCGTTCATCATCAATATAACGTTCCTTCATCAGACGGGCTATCACACGATTTTGTACTGCCTCATCGAGTTCCCAACGTTTCATCTTGTCACGCATTTCCTGTTGACAATGCTCTGCCTGAGCGCAGAGGACTGTCAGTCGCAGATAAGCCTCTTGTTCTGTCATTTCCTTTTTCATCTCTTGATGGCTTTAAGGAATCGTTGTTTACCAAATGTGTCCTGACGTAATTCTATCTCACTAAAACCAAAATGTTGCAGATAGTCACTCACAAGGTCTGCTGTCAAAGGATTCAGTTCAAAATAAAGTTTTCCTCCTGGGTTCAAATTCTGCCAGGCATAGTCACCAATACGTTGATAGAAAATGATAGGATTGTCATCTGGTGCGAAGAGTGCTAAATGAGGCTCGTGGTCGAGGACATTTTTAGCCATTCCCTCTCTCTCCTTATTATTTATATAAGGTGGATTGCTGACGATAAGATCATAGCAGGAGTCAGGAGAAATGTTAAGGATGTCACATTGTTCGAAGGTAATGTTTACCCCAAGAGAATTAGCATTGTTTTTGGCAATACGCAGGGCTTCATCGGAGATATCCCATGCTGTAACTATTGCCTCTGGCATTTCCAAGGCTAGCGTGATGGCGATACATCCACTGCCCGTACCAACATCGAGGATCCGAGGTGAGGACTGTCTATTGTCATCAATTACCCATTGACATAATTCCCCAGTTTCAGGACGAGGGATGAGGACACTCGGCTCTACATGAAACTGTCGTCCGCAGAAATCCGCTATACCTATTATATATTGCACAGGCTCTCCGTTTTCGAGTCTTTGCATGATTTCTTCCAATTCTGTTTGATTGGAGATAGATAGTTCCCCCACCTTACCACAGAGAATATCAGCCATCGATAGTCCAAAACACACGTCAAGTACCCAACGGACAATAGCCTTTGCCTCGTTGGTCTCATAAAGTGATGTGAGTCTGCGCCAGAGTGTTTCATAATCCATTCCTGACGGGATGCAGTCAATAACTGTCAAAATTTTTCCTGCCACTTTAAATCTTATATCATAACCAGCATAGGGCATCCCATAGATACGCTCCGAATCTTCCTGATAGTGTGGACGGGGGTCGAGGGCAAGTACCTTTCTCAGAGAAACCAATTCTTCATTGGAAAAACGCACAGAGATGGTCTCAGGAATCTCCACCTCCAACTCCTGCCAAGCTGACTGATCCACAAAACCGCTACGTGCCTCAGGATGACTGTCTGCATAGGTAATGTATGGCTTGATATCGTAGATGGGTGTGCCGTCCATCAGATCTGCCCCCTTTACATAAATGACAGGTCCAAGTTTTTTGTCTTCCTCTATCCTGTCGATGCGGACACAGGAAAGTCCAAGATTATTAGGACGGAATGGCGAACGGGTAGCAAAGACCCCCATACGCTTGTTACCACCCAAACGAGGTGGACGTACCGTCAAACTATCAGATGGACTATTCGCTGAGAACTCCCAGATAAGCCACAGATAGTCAAAATCCTCCAGTCCTCGAATGGCCTCCATCCTCTGGTATGCAGGTTCAAAGACAATACTGCCCGCCAATTCGCTGACGAGCCCGCTTTGCCGTGGAATGCCAAATTTCGACTTCATCGGTGAGCGGAAATGGGCTATCGGACGTATCTCCATTATTATAGTATTAGATTTTTGGCGAAGTGCCAGATGATGATGCCTGCAGTCACGGAAACGTTCATCGAGTGTTTGGTACCAAACTGCGGAATCTCCAGACAACCATCAGAAGCATCTATGACTTCCTGATGCACACCCTTTACTTCATTACCAAGTACCACCGCATATTTCTTACTGGCTATTGGTTTAAAGTTCTGTAGCATTGTAGAACCGTGTGCCTGTTCTATCGAATATATCTCGTAATCTTTCTCTTTGAGTGCAATAATCGCCTCTTGCACATTATTAAAGTATTTCCATTCCACACTATCCTCTGCGCCTAAAGCCGTCTTATGGATTTCCGCATTTGGAGGCGTTGAAGTAATACCACAGAGATAGACGGCTTCAATACGAAAAGCATCGCCAGTACGGAATACACTACCTACATTATGCATGGAGCGTACATCGTCAAGTACTACTATCAATGGTAACTTTTCTGCCTGTTTGAACTCATCAACAGACAGACGCTGCATTTCTATCGTACGAAGTTTTTTCAACCCTTACAACTTGTAACCAAGTGTCAATGTGATGACACTATTACGAGATGACTGTTCTATACCTTTATATAATTTAGTAAGTCCGAGGTTATAACGAGCATCAAAAACAAATTTATTATACTCGTACGAAAAACCTACAGGAATAGATAAGTCGAACTTGTTAACAGTGACTTCATGATTTCCGAACAAAAAATCCATTGCATCATCCATATCCAACTTTCTATCATCTACCTTTAATTGAGTCTTTACTCTGAAAGCCGGTTGAATACCTGCCTTGACAGCCAAACCCTCAATAACATAATAGTTGACTGTAATAGGTACTAATGCATAATAATTATTGAAATTTCCTGTTTTCTTTACTGAATTACCACCTGGTTCTACTCCTTCATAATAATCAAACTTATAACCTTGATTAGTGAATAACAAACCACCTGCAACACTCAGTTGATCAGTAAAGAAATGTTCGACCTCAAAACCATAGGTCAAATTTATCTTCATTTTAGAATCACCAGAAAATAAATCATCGCCTGTTATATTAGAAAACGATACACCTATTCTAGGTTGAATAGTTATATCACCCTCTTTATGCTGTGCCTGAGAAGTTATTGCAACTCCCATCATTACTAATAATAAAAAAAAATTCTTCATACCTTATTATATTTATTATTCTACTGCAAAAATAATACTAAACAATTAAATTTCCAAATTATTGTGGAAAAAAGTGTGAATAACTATGTGGAAAACGTAGTTAATTACTTTGCAATTCCACTATGATTCTTTCCTATTAACGATATTCACGTATTTATTATTATAAAATAACTAAGATTTCCACGTATTTTTGCAAGAAAATAATATAAACTTATTAATTTTGCACCAAAATAGAGAATTGTGGATAAAGTATCTTAGGTATTCATTATCAGAGAGAAAAAATCCACAAAGGTAGTGAATAATAAAGAATGATGGGTGAATAACTTTTTATGCAAGAGAATTTGTAAGAAGTTACAAACGTATTCACGGCATATCATACTACTTATTCTATTTTTAAGAAGAAAAAAAGAAGTATAAAATATAAATGTGATGTTAAAAAAGAAATGGATTAACCAAGGATTCATTGATGAACCTGTTGCTGAGGGTACTGACTTGAAGGCAGAAATAAGAAAAATGTGCAAAGAAAAAGATGCTATCATTCTTGCACACTATTATACGATTGGTGATATTCAAGATATTGCCGATTTCGTGGGTGATTCCTTGGCTTTAGCCCGTAAGGCTGCAGAGACGGATGCGAAAGTAATGGTGATGTGTGGTGTTCACTTTATGGCAGAGACTTGTAAACTACTGTCGCCAGATAAGACTGTATTATGTCCTGATATGAATGCTGGCTGTTCTTTGGCTGATAGTTGTAAGGCTGAAGATCTGAAGAAATATAAGAAAGAACATCCTGGTTATAAAGTTATATCCTATGTGAATACCACTGCTGCTGTAAAAGCACTAACGGATGTTGTGGTAACTTCAGGTAATGCAAAAAAAGTTGTAGATAAGTTACCTAAAGATGCTAAATTAATATTTGGACCTGATTATAATCTTGGTAATTATATCAATGAAGTGACAGGTAGGAATATGTTGCTTTGGAATGGTGGTTGTCATGTGCATGAGCGTTTCTCTGTCAGTAAGATTATAGAATTGAAAAAGCAATATCCTAATGCTGTCGTTATGGCACATTTGGAATGTAAAGGTCCTGTTTTGGCTTTGGCAGATATAAAGGGAAGTACGGCTACAATGTTGAAATATGCGCAGCAAAGTGATAAAAAGCAGTTTATCGTGGCCACAGAGGCTGGTATTCTCCACGAGATGCAAAGGACTTGTCCTGATAAGGAGTTTATCCCTGTACCTCCAGAAATAAGTGAGAGTGGTTTGGAATGCAGTTGTAATGAGTGCCAGTATATGAAGATGAATACATTACTTAAGATATATAATGCATTGAAATATGAATGGCCTTATATAGAGATAGATCCTAAGATTGCCAAGAAAGCAGTCAAGCCTATAGAAAGGATGCTGGAGTTAAGTTAAATTTTATTTTACTGGTTTATAAAAATATTAATGATGAATATGAATAGTAAAGTAATTATATCTTTTATTATTTCATATTTTGTATTTTACTATTCTTATGGCCAGAATACAATACCTACTCGTGATTATGAAGTAAATTTAGAGAATGATGCTGTACATCAGTATATGCAGGACGTAATCTATGAACCTCATGATAAAAGTTTGATAGATAATTATCGTCAGGGAGTAATATATAGGATGGATTGGCCAAATCCAGTGGTTTTAGATATCCCTCAGACAACTGCTGATAGTTTATTAATATATTGCTGCGATGATGAAACTTTAAAAGATAGTCTGATCTTTCGCGTATCTGCGAAAGAAAAAACGACAGAACTATATAATTTTATACCTAATCGCGTTTATAGGTATCATATAAAGAATGGTGATGATATATTACAACAAGGAAAGATCCGAACCAGTGGTCAGTTACGACAAATAAATGTTTGTAATACAGTATATAATGTTCGTGACTTAGGAGGTTGGAAGACATCTGATAATATGCAGATACGCTATGGTAAGATTTTCAGAGGTACAGAACTGAATGGAAATCATATTGCGACAGCAGAAGGCATTAATATCCTACGAGAGTTGGGTGTAGAAGCAGAATTAGATTTACGTGCTACTTATAATACAGGCTATAATAATTCTGCTTTTGGTTTTAGCAGTGTTCCGTCTTCCGGAGATGTTTCAACTTATTATTGTACTTCTGGTAGTGGTGAACTACCATCACATTTGAAAAATAGTAATTGGATCATTAAGTGGCGACTTGGGTTTAAGCATATAGTAAATAATCTTCGTCAAGGTCGAACCATCTATGAGCATTGTGTTTGGGGAAGAGATCGTACAGGTTTTCTTTCATTTCTGTTAGAGGGTTTACTGGGAGTATCATATAGTGATTTAGCAAAGGATTATGAACTGACGTTTTTTGTATATAATACGAAAAGCACAAAAGATAGCATAGATAAGGTTTTTGATTATATAAATACGATGCCTGGTGAAACTCTACGCGATAAATTTAATTATTACTTTGTAAACAAACTGAGTGTTCAACAGTCTTATATAGATTATTTCCGGAGCGAAATGCTTGAACCCATAAGAACAGAAGATAATGCTATTAAGGATATACAGGATGATATTGAAATAACAAAAGAAAGTGTAGTGTATGACTTATCTGGTCGTCGTGTGAAAAACGCCAGAAAAGGAAATATTTATTTGATAAAAGATAGATATGGACAGATACGAAAGATATTATTTTAGTAAATAACTTTCTTTCTGTTTACAATATATACTCCATGTTTTAGTTGGTTGGTAGAATTAATACGCTGTCCACTGAGTGTATAAACATGGTTATCACTCTTATTGATGATAATTTTGTTGTCTATTCTTGCAAAGATACTATCCATGTATTCCTTATCATATAATACAGGGAAACCTTTTTTGTCAACGGCTTCTAAATGTTTTGTTATCCAATCGCAGATATACTCATATTCTTTATCAAAGTTGATTTCTTCACCCCATATGTCACTATCGCCACTCCATTTATCAGTCTCTCGTTGTGCAGCCCCACTGTTTTTGATAGCATTGTAATATTTAGTGAATCTTTCTATTAGACTTTCTGTTGATAGCACATTACCATTCTGACGCAGTTCTTGATAGCGTTCATTCAAACGATCATTATAATGTAGTGCATTTGTACGATGGAAATTAAAGAAACCTGCAATGACTACATCAGTGAAATATTCTGGGGATGTATGATCATTTTTTTCCGTCGCAAGAATACCTCCCCATCGCTGACCAAAAGTTAAATCCAGATCCCAGGGAGCAAGTGTCATTCGATTAGAAGTTTCTTTATCATAAATAGCCCAAAACATATTCTTTCCGCTATTATCCAGTGCATTGACAGAACTTAGGAATATACTATAATCTATCATGACTGGTACGTCAAGCCATTGTTCTATTTGTTTTTCGAACTCCTCATCATTGTAGCAGAGAATGATAATATTATTATTCGCATCTACGAGTGGTTTCCAATCAGTGCTGTCACAATCCTCATATGGTTCAGGATATTTTACTTCGTAGCCTAATAAATTGTTTGCATAGTTATCATAATTATATATAGAGTCATTCATAGAAACGTCATCCCATGTAATTCCCTTATAGAGTACTCCATGTATATTACCAGATTCGTCAACTTTCTTAAGTTTCATCTGTTTACGATCCAATTTTTCAGATAGATTATAAATACCTCTGTATTCATTATTGAGAAAAACTTCTACCATGTATCCTCTGACACCATTACGTGCCTTAGGTTCCTTATCGGCATAATATGGTTTGCTGGCCATATCATTCCAAATATCCATGGCTATTCTGTTACGCATTCGAAACACATCGGGCTGACCAGCATCTAGCATCCAATTGTTGTCTTTACGCATATCAAACAGTTGAGTATCTGTATCCAGTTTTATATTGTAATTACGTTTATGTTTATCATTAGTATTGGTCGTTTTTCCACGCCACTTTATTCTACCTGACAGAACATAGTCATTACCTTGTTCATTGGGAATAGTTATGGTAACCGTACCACGTTGGTAATCGTAGCCAAACAGACCTTCTAAATATACTACAGGCAGGAATGTAAATTGTATGTTACCTTTTATTGTATTTCCTTTTGTATCTGTCACCGTTGTTTCATAGCGGCTTTTAGCATTTACTTGTTTGAATGTGTATTGACTATTGACAACGTTTCCGTCAATGACAATCTTATTCCAACCGTCCTGTAAACTGACTGGCAGTTGGTTGTCCTTGCCAAATTGGTTTTCGGCAATGGTGGCAAGCCATGTGTTTGTCTTGCTGTCAAAAGGAGCAATATGCCCATTTACATAAATCTGTGCTTGCAGGGTAAGTGCTATAACAGACAAGAGAAAAGATAATATATTTTTTTTCATTATTTGCTATTATTTATTGGTTAATAATAAATTTATAAACGCGTTGACTATGAGTATTTTTTTGTATAACTACCCCTTGCTTTATCGAAGTATTTATTTTAAATCCACTTAGATTATAAAACAGGTTATCATGCATATCATTGCTATAATATTCTTCTGTTCTTATACCCGACAGCATGTTTATGTTTTGGTCGAGTGGCGTTATATGGTTATTCAGCCATTTTAGTGTGTACCTTGCATCATCTTCAACGGTTCCGTATGTAGTGTTCCAGCGTCTGTTGTGAAGTATTCTTGATGCATTTAGCGATATGGCTTCATCAGACGTAATATAGTCATTGATGAATTGCGAGAGTTGATGGACTAAATTATCTTTTGTTCCGTTCCATAATTCAACGTACTCCTTAGCGAAAGACGTATTGACGCTGTTGAAAAGCGTACTGAAGTATGAATTTGTCGAGAGATGTAAGCGTGAAAAACTACCAGGGGTAACGTCATAATTGGAATCAAAATCCCACAGACATGGCATCTCCATTCGACTGTCCGTTGTATCGTCATACTTCTTTAGGTACATGTTGGCACCTCCAGAATCACGTGTTCCTAAGATGTCGTGGGCCAAAATCCACTTAGTCCATGATGGTATATCGATGTAGTCACCATAATTACCCGAATAGAGACTTTGTTCCAAAGCATTGATATATTGCTGTACGTATTGTTGTCTTTCTTCGTCCAACTCATCTTCATCAGGGTACTTCCATGTCCATCTGTACATACTTTCACCATCATATCGGCCTGAAGAAAAGTATGTTGTCTCCTTCCACCAATATGGATCTCTTTCAATAATACATCCTTTTTGTTTATCACATGTTATGCGACAGTGGTTATTACGCTTTACTGTCTCCATCAAAAGATAACATCCTCGATAGTCACCATTGATAATGACATTACAAGGAATATAGGCTGATGTCCATTCCATACCTATGAGTTGACTTAGTTTTAAGCCAACTATGGTGTTCATGGAAACAGCATCCTTGAGCAGTCGCCAGTGTTTGTCGCTATAGTCATTGCCGTTTTTGCGACATAACAGGTCAGCAGCCTTCTCAAGTTTCAGTTTGTAAGGCATGTTAAGCGGGTCAGAGTAAAACGCTGTGGTATTACCATTAATACGTATAGTGGCTCCAGATGTGTCCTTTTCGTATGGTCCGCTATCGTAGAGTGTGCTACCATTGATGCTTATAACAATCTGGCATGGTACCTTATTAATATATGTCATATTGTATGTATCAGGTTTCCACGGAGATTCAATCACGGTAGCCTGAGGTTCTTCACCATTATTGGTTGTGATTTCTACGGTATATAGTCCTGTTTGCTTAACTACGTCTGGCGTAATCACTGTTTGTGCTGATGCAGAAAGAGTGATAGACAACAACAGGATTATGAGATATATCGTTTTACGAATCATTTCGAATAAGGGCTATATCATTATACTCTTTTCTTGAATGCGAAGAAACGTTGACCCAAGTAATTGAAAACGACGAAGAGACACATGCCCAACATCATGGAAACATTTTCCTGTATGGTTATAGAGAACCCCGAAAGTAACCATTTCATGATGGGTTTGGCAATACCGTATGCTATAAGATAACACGTGAGGATATTGAGTGTAAAACGTAGAAGTGAGTACCATCCCTTTTCGTGAAAACGGAAGGTGAAATACTTATTAAGCAGATAACTGACAATACTTCCAAAGAAATAGTTAGAGGCAGATGACAGCCAGTAGCCCAGATGAAATACATTATAGAAGATGAACATGATAGAAGTGCCGACAATAGTATTGACGACCCCCACCATGACAAATTTCATAAATGTCTTATCGGTGAATAACGCTATGTATTGCCTGATTGTCATGTACATCTATATTCTCATGATCAACAACCCATACACAATCGTAGGAGTTTTCCTGCAGTACTTGTCTGCTCATTGCTGATACTTTCTCGTAAACGTCTTCTGTGCGTTCAACAATAGTATCGCAAATTAATTCAGGCCATTTATAGTCCGTCTCATAACGTGCAGCCAAGCCCCATCCGAAGGCATCGTATGGAATAGTGCAGAAAGAAGACAGTTTTGTGAAATCTTCCTCTATCATTATCAGATAGACACTTTTTACAGGTCTGCCAGTTTTTCTGACGGCTTCTTTTGCCATTCTCTTGCCGGTTAAACCTGATTCTACCGATTCATGCCACAAATGGATGTCGATCATTATGGCAGATAAAACGAACAACAAGAATGAAGCAATGATAGGCTTGATATTATCTTTATACTCGTCAGTCGTATTTGCTATCAGCAGTGCCACAAAGGGAAGTCCAGCGTATGTGTGCATCATACTGAAGATTGTCAGTAGGTGAGGTGCTACAGCAATAAGCATACAGAGTATGATGCAGATAGTTTTCTTTTGCTTATAGAGTGATACTTTACGAAGAAACATATAGCAAAGAAAAGGTGCAGACAGGATAAGTGTGAGTGCTGCAAGGAGCAGGTTGCGCTTAGGTGCATGAAGCAGATAGACATAGTCAACGGTAATAAACGACGAAAAGCCCATCTTGATGAAATTCTTCACAACCTTTAATGGTCCTGGTGTATATTCAGGGTGAATTGTGATATCTTTGGGCAGGATGGCTATGGCCACGAAGTAGCAGATAATAATGATTATACCTATGAATAAATCTTTCTTGAGCGTCTTCCAACTGATGATATCGAAGCCATATGCTAATAGCGGACAGATGAGTGCCCACATCAGTCCGTTTTCTTTAGAGAGTGTAGCGATAAAGATGAGTAATGGCCAAACTACGTATTTCAGTTTTTCTATCTTAGTATATGCCATAAAGGCTACAATGCTCCATATTAAAGAGAATACCTGATTCTGACTATCAACAGCCAGCACGGTAGCCATGGTGGCAGGAGTGATGAAAAAGAAGAACGTAGTGATGTTGACAGATGTTTTACGAAATCCCAGCATGTTGAGTAGCCGGTAGAGCAACAATGTACATAATGTATGGCCCAAGACGACCAGACAATGGTTAAAAGCAGGATAGAGCAGTCTTGGGTTTCGTCCTGCTATATAGCCAATCCATGTGTCGAAAGGTCGCCAATGATAGCCATAAAACAGGAAATGTTCTTTGGTAAAGAAAGGAGTGAAGTCGGGTGTTGTAGTTGATGCCCAATCATCATGCGTAGGCAAAACGAGAACAGCAGCATAAAGCAATATAGGGCATAACAAGCATACAAAGATAATGCTCCAATAATTTCTCAGTTGCCTATTGTAATTCTTCATTTTCCCCTATCTTACGATGGCGATTTTACATACAGTACCTTTCTTGCCGTCACTGGTAGCCGAGATGACCATATAAACTCCTGCTGCCACCTTGTTGCCTTTCTTGTCATTGCCATCCCAGGTGAATGTACCACCATTGCTGCGTCCTTCTGCTATCAGGGCACCATTGGAAGACAGTATTTTGACATCAGCATTGAATGTCAGCCCCACAACTGTTATGAGTCCGTTAAAGTCAGGAGTGACAGGATTTGGATATGCCCAGACATTGTCTTTTGTCATCTCTGTATTGATATTAGTTGCATCACTAATAAATGAACATAAGCCGTTATCTGTGCCAAAGAATACTTCGCCAGTTTTCTCATTGATGGCGATAGAGTAAACAATGTTTGAGAGCAGTTTGCTGTTGTCTGTGGTGAAATGCTGAATTTGTGTAAGATTATCTGCACTTATAAGATATACCCCATTGCCATTTGTACCAATCCATTTTCTGTTTCCTGCATCGATGGTGATAGCGGTAATAGATATCTTATTGAGTAAATAGTCTGCATAATTGGTACCATCGTTTCGTGGAACCTTAACCTGTGTATAAACAGGATTACTTGCTTCTATTTGTGATTTCTCAAGCAAGAAAGGACCAACATCTGTACCGATCCACATATTACCATCTTTATCTTCGGCAACACAAGAAACAGAATACATATCATTAATGGCTGTGCCGTCCTGGTTTATGAAGTTGTAGTATTCTATACAGGAATTATTTTCCATGTCATATCTGTAGGCAGCAGCCCTGGCCCAGTTGTCGTTGACAAACCACATATAGCCTTTGCTGTCTATGATGATATTTGACATACCACCATTACTTTTGTTAGTATATCCATTACCATCGTATTTCATCACTTGTGGAACATAATATGACACGAACTCACCTGCTTTAGTGTATTTGATAACAGACTGAGTAGGAGCAGAACTATTCAGTATCCACAAATCGCCAGAACGGTCATATTTAACTCCTGTTACCAATTGATGGTTCAGACTTTTTCCGTTATATGATTCGATGATACTGTTTTCGCTATTGTAGTGTTTTACAAACTCCCCATTTTTGAATTCAAAGAGTCCGGCTCTTGCCCCTGCAAAATAATGTGTATCATCTAACGGATCCACATCCACAGAATAAACATTAACAAAACTTCTGCCTATTTTTTCAGGAACAGTTTCTGTTTCAAACGACTGCCACTCATTATCTTTTAATATTTGTATTGAAGCATTTACTATATTACTATTGCTATTATCACTAGTAATAAGTTTGCCATCGATGAATCTCATAAACCCGAAAGTGTTGTATTTCGGACCTCCAGGATTAAGTGTTGCTATCTGGTCATAATAGGTTTCCCAGTCTTTCTGATCGAAGATAAAGGTGTCATTAGGATAATCTTCTGTGGCCACCCAACTGCTTGGATTAATCAGATTACTGGAGGTTGAAGCCGAGATGACATTCTCATCATCTATCTTGGCATAAATAGTGTTGTTTTTGATGCTGACAGCCGTAATGTTTTTACCTAAGTTATAGGTTTCTGTAATCTCCGCTTTCTGCATATTCACCTTGACGATACCAAAGCCTGTGGAGAGATAGGCAAACTGTCCCATGACATAGACATTATTGACGGTCTTGTCTTCTGTCATCGTCTTCGAATAGAGTGACGAGATATTGGTGATATTACCATTTGTTTCTATAAGATCAATATTTGAATTATGATAGACGGCTATCAGTCGCTTGGCTTGTTTACTCCAGCCTATAAAGTTGATGTTAGTGTCAGAAAGGCCGTTGGTTCTGTCGTAGGTGATGATGCTTTGGTCTTTCTGGTTGTACTGATAGAGACCATTGCTGGCTCTGACGAAGATATCATCGCCTGCAGCGCAGATTTGTTCGATATGATTATACGCCAGATAATTCTTCCAGGTACCCACCTGAGCAAAACCATATAAGGGTAAAAAGACAAAAAGAAGAAGCAGTTTTATCTTTAACAGGTATTCTGCCAGTTTCTGCGTGGCTCTGGCACGATGACTGATGTGGTTTTTTATTTCCATACCTAATTCTGCAAAAGTCTTGTCGTAGCCGTCGGGCTGGAAGATGGGGTCATAGCCGAAGCCCTCCCCTCCCCTACGTTCTCGGATGATCTCACCATTGACGATTCCCTCAAACTGATGGACCTCCTTGATGCTCGTACAGCCACAAGGACATACGTCTTTATGTTGTATTAACGCAATAACCGTGCGAAATCTTGCCTTACGGTTGTTATTTTCTCCTAATTCCTGCAATAGTTTGGTCATATTAGCCTCGGAATCATGACCATCGCCAGCATAGCGGGCAGAATAGACCCCAGGTGCGCCATCCAGAGCATCCACCTCAAGGCCTGTATCATCTGCGAAGCAGTCGATATGATAGTGATCATAGATGTATTGTGCTTTCTGCAAGGCATTCTCTTCGAGCGTCGTACCAGTCTCTGGGATATCCACATCACAGCCGATATCCTTCAGTGAGAGCACGTCGATAGTTTCTCCAAGAATATCGCGAATCTCAGAGAGTTTATGCTGGTTGTTCGTTGCAAATACTATTCTCATCCTATATTATCACTTATCACTTATCACTTTTCACTTTTTCCTTCACCTTCACCCTCATCTCATCGAAGCCCTCACCATAGACACCAATGACAGCACTCTGCGAGACAAAGGCCTGCGGGTCGATCATCTTAATGAGACGGAAGATGTTGAGACTCTCGTTCTTCTTAGCGAGGATACAGAGCACTTTCATTTCCTGACCAGTGTACCAGCCGTGTCCGTCGAGGATCGTCACACCATGATTCATCTCCGTGCCGATGGCATTGGCTATCTCCTGCCATTTCTTGGTGAAGATAAGGAACTGCACCGACTGTCGCCTGGCGTTCATCACATAGTCAAGCACATAATTTTCCATCGCCATCACACAGAAACCGAACATCACCTTATGGGCTCTTTCCAGATAGGTGCCGAACTGGGGGAAGAACATACACGAGCCGATGATGCAGAAGTCGGCAGCGATAAGCACGTTACCCAAAGTGACATTGGGGTGATACTTGTTCACGGAGGCAGCAATGATATCCGTTCCACCTGTTGAACCATTGTTCATAAAGACGGTGGCCAGTGCAATACCTGTCAGCACGCATCCGATGAGCATCGACATGAAGTCCTGCCCCTCACCCATCAGTTTGAAAGGCAGTCCGTTGTCTTGTTTGGGAAGGATCTCCTGGGCAAACATCAGCATGAAGTAAAGGGTAAAGATGGCAAAGATGGTCTTCACCATAAACTTAAGCCCCAAGACTTTCAGTGCCACGATGAGCAGGATGCCATTGATGATGATATAGGTGTTCTCCAGATGGAAACCTGTGGCGTAGTAGATGATAGCCGAAAGACCCGTCACACCGCCAGCCACAATCTGATAGGGCATCAGGAAAACGGTAAAGGCAATGGTATAGATGGCGAGACCAAGGGCTATAAAGCAATAGTCCTTGACCTCATTCCATATCATTTTGTGGTGTATCGTCATCATTTATTTCTTTAGCACAATGTTCACCATACGCTTAGGGACGATGATAACCTTTGCTACCTGGAAGCCTTCGAGATACTTCTGGGCACGCTCGTCTGCCAGCACAGCCTCCTCGATGGTCTTGTTGTCGGCATCTGCAGGGAACTGCATCTCGAAACGGGCCTTGCCATTGAAGGCGATACCCAGTTTTACTTGGCTCTCTACGAGGTAATCCTCGTTCCATGTGGGCCACTTAGAATCGCAGACACTACCCTGTTCACCCAGCATCTCCCAAAGTTCCTCAGCGATATGCGGAGCGAATGGGGCGATGAGAATGACAAGTGTCTTCAACATCTCTTTGTTCTTGCACTTCTGCTGCGAGAGTTCGTTCACACAGATCATAAAGGCAGAGATAGAGGTATTGTAACTGAAAGTCTCGATATCCTGCGAGACCTTCTTGATAAGTTTATGAACGCTCTTCAGATTATCTGCTGTTGCCTCACCCTCGAAACCATTCTGATAGAGGTTCCAGAACTTGCGCAAGAAGCGATGGCAGCCGTCGATACCATTGGTGTCCCAAGGCTTGCTCTGCTCAACAGGTCCTAGGAACATCTCGTAGAGACGCAGGGTGTCAGCACCATACTTCTCGACAATCATATCCGGATTGACCACGTTGAACATCGACTTCGACATCTTTTCTATTGCCCAACCACAGACATACTTGCCACTTTCGAGGATGAACTCTGCATTGTTGTATTCCGGGCGCCAAGCCTTGAAGGCTTCGATGTCGAGCACATCAGCAGAGACGATATTCACATCCACGTGGATAGGTGTTGTGGTGTATTTGTCTTTCAGGCCAAAACTGACGAACTTACCCTTATCAGCACCTTCGTCCTCAATACGATAGACAAAGTTTGAGCGACCCTGAATCATACCCTGATTGACGAGTTTCTTGAAAGGCTCGTCTTCGCAAGAGTAACCAGAGTCATAGAGGAACTTGTTCCAGAAACGAGAGTAGATCAGGTGACCAGTCGCGTGCTCTGTTCCTCCTACATAGAGATCAACATTGCGCCAGTACTCATCAGCCTCACGACTAACCAAAGCCTTCTCATTCTTGGGATCCATATAGCGGAGATAGTAAGCACTTGAGCCAGCAAAACCAGGCATCGTGTTCAGTTCGAGGGGGAAGACGCTCTTGTTGTCGATGAGGTCTTTGCTTACCACCTTATCTGTCTTGGTATCCCAAGCCCACATCTTGGCACGTCCCAATGGGGGCTCACCTGTCTCTGTCGGCTTGTACTCGTCAATCTCTGGCAGTTCCAGAGGCAGACACTCCTTCGGAATCATATAAGGCATATCGTCCTTGTAATACACGGGGAACGGCTCACCCCAATAACGCTGACGGGAGAAGATAGCATCACGCAAACGATAGTTCACTTTGACGCGACCCAAGCCCTGCTCTGTCACGAATTTCTTTGTGGCAGCGATGGCCTCCTTCACAGTGAGACCATTCAGTGAGAACTTGGCTGAAGCAGAGTTGCACATGATACCCTCCTTGGCATCATAACTCTCCTCAGAGACATCAGCACCCTCAATCAATGGGATGATGGGCAGGTTGAAGTGCTTGGCAAAAGCATAGTCACGAGAGTCGTGAGCAGGCACAGCCATGATGGCACCTGTACCATAGCCAGCCAATACATATTCTGCAATCCAGATGGGGATTTTCTCGTCGTTGAACGGGTTGATGGCGTAACTTCCAGAGAACACACCCGTCACCTTGTGATCCATCTGACGATCACGCTCTGTACGCTTCTTCACGTAGTCGAGATATTTTTCAACCTCAGCCTTCTGCTCAGGCGTGGTCAGTTCTGCCACGAGTTCACTCTCAGGAGCCAGCACCATAAAGGTCACACCAAACATCGTATCAGCACGGGTGGTGAAGATGGTGAAGTGCTTGTCGCTGTCAGCCACATTAAACTCAACCTCAGTACCTTCAGAGCGACCAATCCAGTTGCGCTGGGTCTCCTTCAGCGAGTCCGTCCAGTCAATCTCCTCGAGACCATCGAGCAGACGCTGAGCATAAGCAGACACACGGAGACACCACTGGCGCATCTTCTTCTGCACCACAGGATAGCCACCACGAACGCTAACACCATCGACAACTTCGTCATTGGCTAACACAGTTCCGAGTTTCGGACACCAGTTCACCATCGTATCAGCCAGATAGGCAATACGGTAGTTCATCAGCACCTCCTGCTTCTTCTTCTCCGAGAAGCCAGCCCAATCGGAAGCGGTGAAGTGCAGTTCTTCAGTGCCGAGTGCGCCACAGCCCTCAGTACCCATCAGTTCAAAGTGCTCAATCAGTTTAATGGTTGGCTGAGCCTTGTGTGACGAGGTGCTGTAATAACTCTTGAACATCCGCTGGAAGGCCCACTGTGTCCACTTGTAGTAAATGGGGTCGCAGGTGCGAACTTCGCGCTCCCAGTCGAAGCAGAAGCCGATCTTATCCAACTGACTGCGGTATCTGTCGATATTCTCGAAGGTGGTCTTCTCAGGGTGCTGACCTGTTTGGATGGCATACTGCTCTGCGGGGAGTCCGTAGGCATCATAGCCCATCGGGTTCAGCACGTTGAAGCCTTGCTGGCGCTTGTAGCGGGCATAGATATCACTGGCGATATAGCCAAGCGGATGACCCACGTGCAAGCCTGCTCCACTGGGATAAGGGAACATGTTCAACACATAAAACTTCTTTTTCTTCTTGTCCTCCACGACGCGATAAGTACCATTTTCTACCCATCGCTTCTGCCATTTTTGTTCGATTTCTCTGAAATTGTAATCCATTGTATCTCTTTATTATTTTGTTTCCGTACATTAATAATTGGGCTGCAAAGTTAATAATAAACGAACGAAATACCAAATTTATTTTGATTTTTCCTCATTTTATCGTACCTTTGCAAACAAAAATGAAAAAGATTCTCTTTATCTGCTTAGGTAATATTTGCCGTTCTCCTGCTGCAGACGGCATTATGAAGCATTTGGTAACAGAACGAGGACTCGACGACGAGTTTCTCATCGATTCTGCTGGCATTGGCTCTTGGCATGTGGGACAGTTACCTGACTATCGTATGCGTCAGTGTGGCCAGCGACACGGGTATAACTTCAATCATCGGGCCCGTCAGTTTTCTTCGAAAGACTTTGACCGTTTCGACCTCATCGCTGTGATGGATCATGAGAACTATCACGACGTGGCCCGTCAAGCCAACAGCCAAGCAGACTTGAAGAAAATCATCCGCATGAGCGACTATCTGCGTCACCATCCAGGACAGAAGACCGTTCCTGATCCCTATTATGGTGGCACTCGCGACTTCGAATTTGCCCTCGAACTCCTCGAAGATGCCTGTGAAGGTCTGCTCAATGAACTTTGTAAAAAATTAAACTAACAAAGATATGAAACTTGACGAGAAATTTGTAATTACTATCAACCGCGAACTTGGATCAGGTGGTAGAACCATTGGTGAGAAATTGGCTCAACAACTTGGCGTGCCCTTCTATCATAAGGCACTCATTCAAGGATTGAAGGAGAAATATCAGTTGACAACTGAAGAGATAGAGCGTCTGAAAGGTCAGAAACATAACTGGTGGGCCGACTTCAAGCGCAGTTTGAAGATGATGCCAAGTTATGCAGCACCACAGGTTATTTCGTCGAAAGATGCTATACCCGACTTTCTGATTACAGACGATATTTTCCACTCTGAAACAGAAATTCTAAAAGGGATAGTTGCTGAAGAATCGTGTGTCATAGCAGGCCGTAGCGGTTTCTTCGTATTTCGCGACCATCCCAATCATTTGAGCATCCTTATCCAGGCGAAAAAGGATTATCGCATCAGCCGACTTGTTGAGAAGCGTGGCATCAGTCGTGAGGAGGCTGAGCAGATTATCAATGAGGTGGATGAGGGCCGTGAGAACTATGTGAAAAAATATACTGGTTCATCACGCTATGATACTCGTAATTACGACATTGTACTGAATGCCGATCAGCATTCAGAGGATGAGATTGTAGATATCCTCATGAGGTACATCAAGAAAAGTTAATCCACAATACTCGT
>JAGCPK010000142.1 GCA_017965725.1 Prevotella sp. | reverse complement strand
GTCGCCATGGAGAATGGGGATACTGCCCGACACCAGTTCACCATTGTGATAGACTTCGCAATAGTAATCGTATTCGTTGAGATCAGTAAAGAAATCCCGATTGATGATGCGGATAGAGTCACCCTCCTGCTTAAACGCAATGGGCTGATACACATATTGTACCTCGTAGTAATGAGGATGGGGTTTACGATCGGAACCTAAGAGGCCATTGATGCAGAAGGGGCCGTCATTAGGCTTATCGTCGAAATCACCGCCATAGGCCCAATACGTCACACCATTCTCCTTCTTAGCAATGCCTTGGTCCACCCAGTCCCATACGGCAGCACCAGCGATACTGCTATCAGCATAAATGACATCCCAGTATTCCTGCAGGTTGCCCATCGAGTTACCCATGGCGTGGGCATATTCGCGGGCTATCAGCGGCTTCTCCGTTTCCTTCTCAGCCTCTGCCTTCAGAACATCGGGCGTGGGATAGCCAAAGTCGTGAAGAGCCGAGTAACGCGGATGACAATCATAGAAAGGCAATCTTGTAGAATCAAGACGGCATACAGCATCATACATCGCCTGAATATTCGGACCTACCCCACCCTCATTACCTAAGCTCCAGAGAATGACACAAGGGTGGTTGAAGTCACGTTTTACCAATGATTCGGCACGATCCGCATGGGCACGCTCCCATAACCTGTCCTCGCCCATCTCATGATTGGCATAGCCATAGCCGTGACTCTCCTGATTGGCCTCGTCCATCACATAGATACCCCAACGGTCGCAAAGTTCGTAAAGGTATTCGCGGTCTGGATAATGCGAGGTGCGCAAGAAGTTGATGTTAGCCTGCTTCATTAGTTTGAGGTCGAGCTCGTAGGTGGCATCGTCCACATAACGACCTGTCAGCGGATGATGGTCGTGACGATTTACGCCACGCAACTTCACATTCTGGCCGTTAATCTTAAACACCTCACCCACGCACTCCACACGCTTCACGCCGAAATGATTGTCGAAGTGCTCAAAAACCTCCTCCACAGGAGTGGTTTTCAGTTCAATACTGCAAGGATAGAGATTGGGCTTCTCAGCCGACCACAAGCGGGGTTTGTCTATCAAACAGGTAATCTTCACATGGGTAGTGTCGCCAACAGCAAGGCTTTTCAGGAATCCCTCCTTCATCCTGCCATCGATTTTAAAGACGGCTTTGATGTCCTCGACTCTCTGTTTGCCTGTGTTGCAAACAGAGATATCAGCCGTCACAGTGGCCTGCGAGAAATCAGCATTAGGTACAGCCGTTACGTGATAATCGGCAATATGCACCAACGGACGTACCCACAGCTGCACCTCGCGGAAGATACCCGAAAGTCGCCACATATCCTGATCCTCCAGATAACTGCCGTCGCTCCAGCGATACACCTCTACGGCGAGTTTATTGCTGCCCTCACGCATATATTTCGTCACATCAAACTCTGCCGGCGACATCGAGTTCTGACTATAGCCCACCTTCTGACCGTTCACCCATACATAGAAAGCCGAATGCACGCCACCGAAATGCAGGATCAGATTCTGAGAGAGCATCTCTTTTGTGACATCGATAAACGTCACATACGAGCCCACAGGGTTCCGGTTCTCGTAGGCCGTCCAATCTTGTGGTGGCTCACTCGTCACGCTGGGTCTGTTCCGTTGGAAGGGATAGCTGATGTTGGTATAGATGGGTGTACCGAATCCCTGCATCTGCCAGTTGCCGGGCACCGTAATCTTATCCCATCCGCTCACATCATAATCCTCACGATAGAAATCCACAGGCCGCTCTTCCGGATTCCGGCTCCAATGGAACTTCCACTGCCCGTCGAGACTTACAATCTCCTTACACTCCTTCCATTTCGAGGGCAGTTGTAACGTGGCGTGATAAGGCAGTTTGTTAATCCCTAACACAGCAGGATTCTCCCAGTCATGCGTCTGTGCCTGTGCCGTTAAACTCAGCAGCAGGACAACTATGGTCAAGACTCTTTTCATAATGAACAGTTATTTGGATGGTGTTGTGGATTGTATGAAGATGGAGGCTGTCGGCAGGCTGCTCTTGATGCTGACCTGAGCCTTACCTTTTTTCTGCGAACTGCGCACAACGAGCAGAGCGCGTCCCTTCCAAGTGGTGACGCGTGGTGAAGTGTACGGTTCACGGTCCTTCAGGTCGGCAGAGGCAAACGCCAGCAGATTACCCTGCCCTTTTACGATGGCCTCGCAGGGAATGGCGGCATCAGGACATACCCAGCCATTCTTATCCACCACCTCGACGGTGATAAATGACAGGTCCTGACCATTGGCCGTGATAATACGGCGGTCAGGGGTAAGGCGCAGACGGGCAGACTCTCCTGCGGTACAAAGGAACGTACCCCTTCCACCGGATTCTGCACGCAGCGTTCCTGGTTCGTAAGGCACCGTGAAGACTGCCTTATACTCCGTGTCTTCGCTGACGGCCTTGGTACCGATGAGTTGGTCATTCAGATAGAGCTTTACCTCAGGTGCCTTTGTATAAACCTCCACCTCGATGGGCTTGCCTTCCCAGCCGGGCCAGTTCCACGATCTCCATGTAGGCCATACGCTCCAAGCCGTCTGGTGAATCTTTCCATGATAACCGTCAGGTTCTTTCACAGCCATATACAAATCATTTGAGTCTTTCCAAAGCATCTCGCGATAGTGGCTGATGGGTTTGCGCCAGCCGGTGATGTCTACGTCACCGCAGTAGGCACCGTGCCAGTCGGGTACGCCACCATCGCGCCAGTGTTCGCCTGGCGTCTCTCCATCGTAGTAGTTACGACCGATACCCGACTCACCAAGATAATCAAGACCTGTCCACACAATGTCGCCAATGACGTATGGATAGTCGCGAACAAGTTTCCAGTTCTTGAAAGCATCACGCGGATAGCTCTCCGTCTGCCACATCACTCGTTTAGGATTTCGCTGATGATCACTAGCATGCTTATGAATCATATAATTATAACCACCGATATCGAGTACATCAAAGTGGGGATCGAAGATTTCCCAATCGCTATCCCAAGCACACAGAGCCTCTGTCACAGGGCGCGTGGCATCATGTTTCAGTATAGCTTGCTTCAACAGCTTTGCAGTGTGTACTACGCGTATATCTTTGCGCTCTATCACCTCGTTGCCTATGCTCCAGCAAATAATGCTGGGATGGTTGCGATCGCGCGTAACCATCGCACGAATATCCTCTTGATAGCATGAATCGATAAGCGTAGAGTAGTCGTATGGTTTCTTAGCTGTGCGCCATCCATCGAAGGCTTCGCCGATAACAAGCATACCTATCGAGTCGCAAGCATCGAGGAAGGCACGTGTGGTGGGATTGTGCGAGGTGCGGATGAGGTTGAAACCAGCATCCTTCATCTGACGCACCTTACGAATCTCGGCAGCGTCGAAGGCCATAGCACCCAGCACGCCATCGTCGTGATGCACACAGGCTCCATTGATGAGCAGAGGCTTACCATTTAGCACAAAACCCTTCTCGGCATCGTATGAGAACGAACGGACGCCATAGTTTACTGATTGCTGATGAATGTCGTTTCCATTTTCTTTAAGTTCCACCTTCACCTCATAGCGGCAGGGATCATCAGGCGACCACAGACGTGGATTCCTTACTACGAACGAAGTAGGAACTGTCTTCTGCTGATGGGCTGGTACGCTCACCATCATCTGTCCTACACCAATAGCTACCATAGCATTTCTATCGTCGTCGGACTCGTTCTGTACCGTCACATCAACCTTTACAACAGCCTTGTCAGCTGAAACTTCGGGTGTAGTTACAAATACACCATTTTCAGCAATATGTAGGGCTGGCATTGATTCCAGCCACACGTGGCGATAGATGCCTGAGCCGGTGTACCAGCGACAGTTAGGCAGCTCTGAGTTATCAACCTTTACCAGTACCTCATTCAGTCGTTTGTCTCTATATAAATAAGGTGTAACGTCGACTGTGAATGGCGTGTAGCCATAGGCGTGCTGTCCAGCTTTCTGTCCGTTGATGAACACTTCAGCCTTCTGATACACACCCTCAAAGTGCAGTTTTACCACCTCGCCCTTGGGGGTAGCAAACATCTTACGATATTCGCCCTTGCCGCCAGGATACCAACCGCCATCGGTGCCGCTGGTGCCAGTAGCAGGGTCAGGGGCATAGGCAATAGCCCAGTCGTGAGGTAAATCTACGTTGATGGTCTTGCCATCGTGT
>JAGCPK010000141.1 GCA_017965725.1 Prevotella sp. | reverse complement strand
CCATGGGGTGGGGACAAGCGTTCGACCCTTGGAGTTATGAGAACCCGGAAGGTGAAATCCATGCCATTGAGCAGAGTTGGTCGAAGACACCGCTGGAAGTAGATAATGATGATCCCAAGGCTATGATTCACAATTTCGCCAAGGCTTTCTGCAGTCAGTACCAGAAGTATGCGCCCAATGTGGCCATGATGCTGTATTTGAAGGATCCTACCCAATACGACGAGAAGAAAGACGAGTTTTTTATGGATGACGCTCCACGCAATGGGTTCATCAAGTGCAACATGCCCGGACAGTTCGACTACCTGACGGAGATGTGTTTCTGGAAGCGCAAAAATGGCCATTCGCTGGTGGGTGTGCTGTTGCAGATGGGGCACGAGGGAGAAGGATCGCAAACCGACAATGCCATGCTGTTCTACGACTACGACCCCTCCACACACATGATGACCCCGGACATGACCATCTATAAAACCGTGAAGAACATCCTCGCCAAGCATCATGGTGCTCCCAACCTCGAATTACCAAAGGAAGGCAAGGACATCAAGGTGTTTTACATAGAATTCGTCAATACAGATGAAGATGATTTCATATGGGAAAATTGTATCCTAAGGTGGGGGAACAACACATTCAAGGAGATCAAACAGGAATCCGGGACATACTAGAAAAAAGGGAGCGAACATCACTGCGGGCTCCCTATACCTTAGACTAATACTATTGAAACAACTGGGGCATGACCCCAGTATTCATTATTTTATCACAACTTTGTGCCCGTCGATGATGTATAGACCGGGCTTAAGATTTTTCTTTGACAACCGTCTGCCACTGAGGTCGTAAGCATACGGAGAGTCTGCTTTGTCTGTGGTGACATGAGAGATCCCTACAGACTCAAATGAGATGGCATGGAGGGTGACAAGACCCAGCACGAAGTCAGCATTCTTCACGGTGTCAGTGTAAAAGGCGACAACATAATCACCTGTCTCTGGGATGTCGAACTCAAAGGTCTGCTGATCGACTCCAATGAACTTGTTGCTTGTCTTAGCCCCGATGTTCACAGTGGGCGTGTAAGTCTCTGATGCCACCACTTGACCGTCGAGACGCTCTATGGAGAGGGTCACTGGCAAAAACTCGGGATGATTCCAGTTGCATACCTTGTATTTGACGGCATAATGGCCTGCGCGTAAGGTCAGATAGGAGTTGGAAGTCTTATCACCGAATTTTGCCCATCCAGTTCTCTCGTCTGCTGCATTCTGCACATACAACCCATATTCAAAGGCTTTGTTGGCATTGGTGAAACGCAGGATGCGGGGTCCACTGGAGTAGGGGAGTCCGCCACCCACACGCTCTGTATTGCCATTGCTCACGTGCCAGTTCTGTGGCACCACGCCCTCGCTCTTGAAAGTAGAGTATAGACTGAAGGCGGAGGCTGACGTGGCACAGTTGATAAGACAAGAATACTCACCCGTCTTTCCATTCTCGTCGGTAGCCACTGCACGAAGTTCATGTTTGCCAGCCTTCGGGGCCGTCAGTGTGGCCTGGTAGGGCGCGTCTGTCTGGGAAGAAATCAACTTCTCACCATCATAGAAATCTATCTTGACGATATGGCCGTTTGTGGCCTGAGCACTAGCCTCGACAGTGATGTCTGGATAAGATTCCTCACCCTTCGGAGCCATACAGAGGCGAAGGGTCTCGCCTGCGGGCTCAGTAATCCTCGTCAAAGGCTGATTCAGGGAGAAACGCTTACAGAAGTTCCAGATGAGGTGACGGTTCAGATCCATCGGCCAATGACCACCATTGTTGTAGGAATAGAGCCACACCTCACCCCCATTTTCACCACCAGTCCATTTCTCCAGATCACCGTCGTACCAACTGCTGCTGATAGGCTTATAGCCAGTGGTCTTTCTGTAGGACGTGTGTTTGTCGTGCTTGGCATAGTTCTCGATATAATCGTGAATGCCATATTGCTCATAGCCAAACACATCGTCGGCATAGGCGATACACTCCAACAGGTTGACAGGTTTCTTGCAGTTGTTCCAAGGACTCTCGGAGAACTGGATGCCACTGGTGGGAGCAAAAGCCGCAATCTTGTCCTGCATCTTGCTGATGCAATGGTGGATAAGCATGGATCCCATGGAGAAACCTGACCAATACACACGGTCTGTGTCGATGTCATAACGACTTGCCATCTCGTCGATGGTCTGAATGACAAAGTCCTGATCCTTTGTACCGCCTGTATCCCAAGTATTGCCGTCGCTACGCAGATAGGTGATGACGAACTTGGCTGTGTCGATCATCTCATACATCTTGTCAGACCCATACTGGTACTCCGGGTCTTGGTTCATGCCATGGGTGACGATGAACAAAGGTGACTTGGCAGGCAGATTATTGGGGGTAAAGACCACCATGTTCCGCTGCTTGCCATTCACTTTAATGTCGATGGACTCCTTCTTATAAGCGGATAGTTGCAACGCTGCGAGAAGGAAAATGACAACAGAGAATAATGAACGTCTCATGTCGGTTTACTGATGCTGATCGCGAAGCAGGTCGTTGACGGTCTTCACAGGATTGAAGGTGCCAAGAGGTACTTCCACGAACACTGTACTCCAATCGCTCATGGCCCCATTCCACAGACCTGGTAACTCCAAGGCCTTCAACTCTTTACCGGCTTTTGATTTAGAAGAGATGAAGCCTGTGGTCTTATCAACGAATTCTGGGAGATTGAAGGGCTGACCCTTGTAGTCCTTGACAGCACAGACAAGATCAACGGGGTTGAAATGGGTGCCCTGCGTAAACATCTTCATATAGGCCTCGTTGTTAGTGTCAATCTGACTGCTCTCCAGGATCTGGAGTGATACGGTACCATCCTGATTATAGGTCAGGAACGGACCTCCACCGGGTTCACCGACATTCTTCACCACACCGCAGACACGCATGGGGCGGTTCAGTTTGCGACGCAGATAGGCGGCATCCACCTTGTTATCCTTGGCATCCGTGCAGAGGTTCTTGGCAACAAAGGCAGCAATCTCTTCCAATTGGGCTTCGTTGGCCCCGGCATCAAGGAGTTTCAGATATTCGAAAGCCTGTTTCTGAAGGGTGACGAGTACACCTGCGATGACCTGTTTCCACTCCACCGTCTCTGGTTTCAGACGGTCAGGCACTACGTTGTCGATATTCTTGATGAAGATAACATCAGCCTCAATCTCGTTGAGATTCTCGATGAGGGCACCATGTCCTCCTGGACGGAAGAGCAGGGAACCGTCGTCATTGCGGAATGGGGTGTTGTCAGGATTGGCAGCCACAGTGTCAGTACTGGGTTTCTGCTCAGAGAAGGTGATGTCGTATTTGATGCCATATTTCTTGGCGAAAGAATCTGCTTTCTCTGCGACCTTGGCCTTGAACAGTTCCATGTGCTCATGAGAAACGGTGAAATGGACATGTGCCTCACCATTCGAGGCAGCATAGAGCGCACCCTCTACGAGATGTTCCTCCATGGGGGTACGGGCTCCCTCAGGATATTTATGGAAGAGCAGCAGACCCTTTGGCAACTGACCATAGTTCAGCCCCTCTGCCTTCAGCATATTGGCAGCCACGGCCTTGTAATTGCCTGAGGAGATGAGACCCTTGATGGTCTTGTCTTCGTTTTTCAGACAGACGGCGTTGAGGGCGTCGTAGAAGGCGAACTTATCAATCGAATCGAAATATTTTTTCTCGAAGTCAGTAGTCGGCACGTCATAGTCGGCATCGACGAAGGCGAACATGTTCTTGAACATACGACTGGCAGCACCTGAGGCAGGTACGAACTTCACCACACGCTTGCCCTCTGCCTTATAGGCGTTCCAAGCATCCACCAGGATCTTACGCTCTGAATCGTCGGGAGCGATGATGCCTCGTCCGATGCCTGCGGCAGCCTCCAACTTCAGGAAGGGGAAACCGGTTTTAAACTCATTCAACTGATTCTCGATCTGCTCGGGGGTGATTCCCTTCTGAGCGATTTGTTTTAAGTCTTTTTCCTGTAACATAATATTGGTATATTGTTAATATTTTGCTGCAAAGATACGAAAAAAAGCCACAGATTACTCAGATTATCTCAGATTTTTTATAATTTTGCACGAAAATATCGACACAATGGCAGAAAAGTTCACATTTACATACGAGGAAAAGAAGAAAATGGCTGCGCAGACGGCTGAGATCCTGACGGAGGAAATCGGCCTGAAAGGCGACGCGATAGAGGCAGTGAATCTGATTCCTGATATTGAAGCGGGAAATCTCACCATCGAGGAGGTAGAGAAGTCGCACGGGGAATCAGTGGCACGTATCTTGCATGGCCTGGCCCGCATCCAACAACTCTACGCCAAGAATCCGGCTGTTGAGAGCGAGAACTTCCGCAACCTCCTGCTGTCATTTGCCGAGGATATGCGTGTGATCCTTATTATGATCGCCAACCGTGTGAACCTGATGCGTCATATACGTGATACAGACAACGAGGAGGCCAGACTGGAGGTGTCGCAGGAGGCTGCTTATCTCTATGCACCGTTGGCTCATAAGTTAGGTCTCTATAAACTGAAGAGCGAACTCGAAGACCTCTCGCTGAAGTATATGGAGCACGATGCCTACTATCATATCCGCGAGAAACTCAGTGCCACGAAGGCTGCCCGTGATGCCTATATCGACCGTTTCATCAAACCAATAGAGGAGAAGGTGAAAGCGGCAGGTATCCATTGCCACATCAAGGGACGTACGAAGAGCATACACAGCATCTGGCAGAAGATGAAAAAGCAGAAGTGTCCGTTCGAGGGTGTCTATGACCTCTTCGCCATCCGTATCATCATCGACTGTCCGCAGGAACAGGAGAAGATGCAGTGTTGGCAGGCCTATTCCATTGTGACGGATATGTACCAGCCGAATCCCAAGCGCTTGCGCGACTGGCTCAGTGTGCCTAAGTCGAATGGCTATGAGAGTCTGCATATCACTGTGCTCGGTCCTGAACAGAAATGGGTGGAGGTGCAGATACGTACGGAACGTATGGACGAGATAGCAGAGCGGGGTGTGGCAGCCCACTGGCGCTATAAGGGTGTGAAAGGTGAGACGGGGCTCGACGAGTGGTTGACGGGTATCCGTAATATGCTGGAGAGTTCCGACGGCATGGAGGCGATGGATCAGTTTAAGATGGATCTCTACGAAGATGAGGTCTTCGTCTTTACCCCGCGAGGTGATCTGCATAAGTTCCCTATGGGGGCTACAGTGCTCGACTTCGCCTACCATATCCACTCGAAGATAGGTAATCAGTGTACGGGTGGACGCATCAACGGACGTGTGGTGCCTATCCGTCAGGAACTGAAGAGTGGCGACCAGGTGGAGATTCTCACTTCCGCCAATCAAAAGCCTCGTCAGGAGTGGCTGAATATCGTGAAGACCTCGCGTGCCAAGTCGAAGATTCGTCTGGCACTGAAGGAGACACAGGTGAAAGACGGCCTCTTTGCCAAAGAGATGTTGGAGCGTAAGTTCAAGAACCGTAAGATTGAACAGGACGAAGGTACCATGTTCCACGTCATCAAGAAGATGGGATTCAAGGAGGTAAGCGACTTCTATAAGCAGATTGCCGAGGGAATACTGGACACCAATGCTGTCATAGAGAAATACCTGGAACTACGTGAGGGTGAGAAGACCATCACAGGCGACAATGTGGCACGCAGTGCTTCGGAGTTTGAACTCGACGAGTCGAAGATAGCGGGACTGAATCAGGCCATCAACGATGATGTGCTGGTGATAGACCGTAACCTCAAGGGCCTCGACTATCAACTCGCCAAGTGCTGTTCTCCCATCTATGGTGACAGCGTCTTTGGCTTTGTGACTATCAGCGGAGGTATTAAGATTCATCGTACAGACTGTCCTAACGCCCCGGAACTGCGTCGTCGTTTCGGCTATCGTATCGTCAGGGCGAAGTGGAGTGGGAAAGGATCGTCGCAGTACAGCATCACCCTGCGTATCATCGGTACTGATGATATCGGTATCGTGAACAATCTCACGAGTATCATATCTAAAGACGAGAAACTGGTGCTACGTAGCATCAATATCGACTCGCACGACGGACTCTTCAGTGGTACCCTCGTAGTGATGATCAACGACAACACCCGCCTCGAAGCCCTCATCAAGAAACTTCGTACCGTCCGTGGTGTAAAGCAAGTGGAACGAATTTAACGCAGTTTGACGGCTTCGTTGCCTACTTTCAGAATATACAGTTTTCCATCGGTGGCAGGCATGCGAACCTCAGCACCTGTTGCCGATGTCTGGTAAAGAAGCATGCCCTTCATGTCGTAGAGGGCTACGCGTGTTGATGTGGGCACATCACAGACAATGATCTCATCGCCATGTCGCAGCCAGGTCCAGTTTGTCTGCTTGATATCGTCGATGCCTGACTCGTCGCTGACGATGGTGGAAATCATCAGATTACTGCATTCAGGCATCAGGAAACGATAGGTATCGCCTTCTACTTCATTGTTGCTGGTAGCACCAGTCTTGGATATCTGGGTAATCTTCCATCCCTTCACCACCTTTCCCTCCACAGGTGTGGCGGTGAGTGTGACGGGGTGCCCCTCGAAATATTTACCATAGAACTGATGATAGGCAAGAGGAATACCGTTGAAAGTCAGGCTGACATCCTCAGGATGATTTGTTGTCCGGTTAATGCTCAGTGTCCCAGGTTCGCCTAATTCGTATTTACCACTCAACTGCTTATAGAATTCCTCTGTACGTTTCGCAAGGAAGTTATGTGCAGATTCCAGTTCCTCATCATATTTGGGCCACCATCTGTTGATAAGGTTACGGTGGTAGGGATATTCATATTTGATGAGTTCATACATGGGGTCCCATATCTCGCGCGTACCTCTTTCATTCATGAAGTCGCCCATATAGATGCAACATCTGTCAATAAACTCGTGACTGAAATCCTCGTCTTCCATCAGTCGTCGGAAGAGTCGGGTGGCATCTGAGGTGTTGCCCCACGCTCTGTCAGGGTCATAGTCGTTGTTGTAGAGCCATTCTATCGTATTGTAGTCGGCAGGTGAACCATAGAGTCCGAGACCGAAGTCTGTATCCTTGGCTATCCAGCGCCATTTGCCACCCTCGGCTTTTGGTCGCCATATCACGACATTGTTACCAGGAAAGTCCTGGTTGTGGTAATAGAGATTCATTGCCATCAGATTGATGTACTCTTCCCAGTCCATCCATTCAGCGTATTCTGCCAGCGTATGTCCATGTTCGTTGTAGAACGTCTGAAAAGCCTTGTAGTTGTCCTTTGTACCTTCCTTCAGACTACCATTCTCCAAGAGATCGATGTCCTCCAGCCCGTCGTAGTTGGTATAGATATTATTGTCATTGGCCCGTTCACGAATGTTCAGCATACCATAGTAGGTACCATTGATATAGATGATGGCAGGTCGCCAAGCCTGCCAATCGAGGTCTGCATGCTGTCCCATGTTACGCTGGATGATGGCGTCACGCATGTAGAGGTAGTCGAAGTCATTACCGGCATTACGCAACACAAATGACTTAAAATCCCTCAGTCCAGGCTTCTGGTCGGGGAAGAACTCATAGTCGAAACGTTTCGTACCAAAACGTTTGTGGGCATAGATGGCGAACGATTTCTTCTGTGCACCCCGCGAAGCCCCTCCCATGATGCGCGTCTCACAGAGTTGGTTCAACTGACTCTCTTCACCTTCGGCAAAGAAGAACTCGATGTTCAGAGGTCTGCGCCAGTCGTTTCTCTGCGAATCGTTGTTATGCTCGATGATACCTGTATCAGAGTCATAGAGGTATTTCTCGTCGATACTCATCGAGATGACAGGCAGTGTGACGTCCCTGCCATGGAAGAGATAAGAGTGAGAGGTGCTTCTCGGTGAGAGCCAGCCATCACAAAAGAGTCTGGCATGAATGCACGTGTTGGTGTTTACTCCAATATGTCCACTGTAGGTGATACCGTTTTCGAGGGTAGGCTCTGAACCATCGGTGGTGTAGCGGATGATAGTTCCTTCGGGTGAACCTTCAGGCAGACTCAGCGTCAGTGTGATGGATTTCTTGTTGGCAAAGACATGCCCAGGCTCACTGAAGACAGGGGAGCCGAGGATATGGTCATGTTCACAGATACCGCCAACATTGGTTGCATGAGGGGTAGGGGTAAGTTGGTAGCCCCACTCGTCACTGCCATCAGTCTTTCTGCCATAAGAGATGTTGGGTGCAGGCTGTTTTTGAAGTCCCGTCACCTGATCTACTGCCTTCCCGTTATTGAAGAGATAGAGTGTCATTCCCTTGCCTGTCTCCAGACGGAAGTTCGTGTGTAGTTTTTTGGCTACCTTGTCGCAATAGACAAGTACATGCTGCTTGGCTCCGATGGTCTGACTCGGAAGCGTCCAGGCTTCTGATGCGTTCTCCGTCACACCTATCTTATATTGGTTCAGTTTGATGTCTGTGTTTCCCGTATTGTAGAGTTCCACCCAAGAGTCAGGAAAATCGTTGAGGTCGTCCATCACACAGTCAATATTCGACTGCATCAACTCGTTAATCACAAGTTGTGCCTCCGCAGGAACGATGCTCCCTAAGACCAATGTCAGACAGACTGCTACTTTCCTCATTTCCATTCTTTAGATGAAATTCCGTGGGCAAAGATACAAAAAAAGATGTAAAGTCCTTGCAAATTAAAAAATAATACGTAATTTTGCAATGAAAATACTACAATTTAAAGCATTATAATATGAACATTGGAGACAGAGCGCCTGAGGTTTTGGGCAAGGATGAGAATGGACGGGAGATCCGTCTGAGTGACTATAAGGGAAGGAAACTGGTATTGTATTTCTACCCGAAGGACAATACGAGCGGTTGTACTGCGGAGGCCTGTAGTTTGAGAGACCATTACGACAGCCTGCAAGGCGCAGGCTATGAGGTGGTGGGTGTGAGCAAGGACTCTGCCGATTCACATGTGAAGTTCAAGAAGAAACATGAGTTACCGTTTCCGCTGATTGCTGATGTGGATCATACACTGCTGGAGGCAATGGGTGCCTGGGGTGAGAAGACGATGTATGGCAAGAAGGTGACAGGCACTATCCGTACGACCTACATCATCAATGAAGAGGGTATCATCGAACAGATTTTCGCAGGCAAGCAGGTGAAGACCAAGGAGCATGCGGAACAGATCCTGGGTTTGTAGTACCCCCAAAAACTAGTTTAGGGCTCGCAATCACTGCGAACCCCAAACTATAAAACAATCTATTAACCTTTTGACGTTGCAAATGTACGACAAATATCTAAAACCTCCAAATTTATTTTTAGGTCATATCGATGAATCCTGTACTTTTATAGACGAACTCCCCCTGTTTAACATTCTTTAATTATTTCCTGTAAAAAAAGGGTATTTTTTCTGCACTTTTTTAGATTTGGAAGAAAAAAGAAATCGATTAATGACGGAGTTCCCAAAAAGCGACAGCAGCAGCGGCAGCCACATTGAGGGAATCAACCTCATGCGACATGGGAATACGTACGACATAGTCGGCAGAGGTGATGGTCTCCTGAGGCAGACCGTCACCTTCTGTACCCATGATGATGGCCAACCGACTGACTGTTTTCAGTACAGGAGCATCGAGGGGAATGCTTTTCGATGTAAGGGCCATGGCTACGGTGCGAAAGCCATAGTCATGAAGACTGGAGATAGGGGCATCGAGCCATGTCCATGGTACAAGGAATACGGATCCCATGGATACACGTACCGCCCGACGATTCAGAGGGTCGCAGGAGTTGCGTGTCAACAATACGGCATCAATGCCCAGGGCAGCGGCACTGCGGAAGATGGCTCCAATATTGGTGGTATCGACAACACCGTCGATGACCACGATGCGATGGGAACCCTCACAGATTTCTCCGACAGACTTTTCTTGGGGACGACGCATGGCACAAAGTACCCCACGGGTGAGCGTATAGCCGGTGAGATCGGCCAACAATTTTCGTTCACCTGTAAAAATAGGAATGTCGCCACATTGCTTGACAATGTCGGCGGCATCTCCATTGATATGCTTCTTCTCACAGAGAAGGGCAGTAGGTTCATAACCTGCCTTGAGCGCAACCCGAATCACCTTGGGACTCTCTGCAATAAACAGTCCCTTGGCAGGATCAACCCTGGAGCGCAGTTGAGACTCTGTCAGATGACTGAATACTGCTGTCCCAGGGTGATTTAGGTCGTGAAGTTCAATGACGGGCATCTGTTGTTTTGTTCTATAACCCCATGAACTTAGAAAAAGATGGTGCTCAACAGGTATGCCACGATGGTAGAAGTGATTACACAGATGAGACCAGGCATCATGAATGAGTGGTTCAAGAGATATTTACCAATGACCGTAGTTCCAGATCGGTCGAAGTTCACCGTAGCAATATCTGAAGGATAGTTCGGGATGAAGAAGTATCCATAGACACTCGGAAGGACACCCAATAATACTGGACCTGCAATGCCAAGTGAGTAGGCCAACGGTAACATCGACACGACGACGGCTCCCTGCGAGTTGATGAGCACTGACACCATAAAGAAGACAAGGGCTATTGACCACGGGTAGTCCTTCACGATACCCTCGAGCATGGCCTGAATCTCAGGCATATAGTTCGAGAAATAGGTGTCGGCCATCCAGGCAATACCGTAGATGGCAACCACGGCCACCATACCTGACTGCCATACTGGACCTGCCACAGCCTTCTTGGGTTGGGCCTTACAGAAGAGGATCATCAGGGCGGCTGCAGCAATCATCACAATCTGGATAACAAGGTTCATCTTCAGGGCCTTACCATCCCAAGAGGGTAGGAGACTGGGGAAGACAGCGAACATCACAATGATGGCGAGGGCACCGAGGAAAACAAATACAGCATTCTTGGCTGACTGTGGTATTTCCTTGTCAAGTGTCGTGGCACCTGAACCATAGATATATTCACGCTGCACAGGGTCGGCAATCTTCTTCTGGAACTCAGGATCCTTGTCCAGGTCGAGTCCACGATGATATGAGGCTGCCGCTGCTGCCATCAGTCCACACAGACAGGCTGGAATAGAAATCATCAGCACACCAGGAATGGAGATATTGAAACCATTCTCATTTGAGATGGTGACAAAGGCCACCACGGCGGCAGCAATGGGCGAACAGGTGATACCTACCTGTGAGGCTATTGAGGCTACACCACAGGGACGTTCGGGACGAATGCCCTTCTTTAACGCAATGTCACAAATGATTGGCATTAAAGTATATACGACATGACCAGTTCCTACCAATACTGTCAGGAAGAACGTCGTCAACGGAGCCAGGAAGGTGATGCGGTCAGGATGCTTACGCAACATCCTCTCAGCAATCTGGATAAGCCAGTCCATACCACCCGATGCCTGCATGATGCCTGCACAGGTGACTGCTGCGATGATGATGTAAATCACATCCGTCGGAGGAGTTCCTGGTTTGAGTCCGAAACAAAAGACAAGAATGGCGAGACCGATACCGGAAATTGCACCAAGGGCCAAAGAACCGTAACGCGAACCCACCCACAACGCTCCGAGCACAATACAGAGCTGAATAATCATTAATACCATATCATTAAAATTTAGTTATTGACATCAGTTTGCAAAGATACGAATATTTTTTGGATAAAACTATTTTTTTAGTAGGAAAATGAGTTGCAATTCTTAAAAAAAATTATTTCCTTTGTCAGGTCGGATAATTTTACTACCTTTGCACGCCAAATAAGAAAGGAAAGAAAAAACAATAGATATGGCTAAGAAATTTGCAGAACACAACGGGTTGAACCTAACCCAAGTGAACGATGACGTCCTGAAGATGTGGCAGGAAAAGAATATTTTCTGGCGCTCGATTGAGGAAAGGGAGGGTTGTCCTCAGTTTGTTTTCTATGAAGGACCTCCCTCGGCTAACGGTCATCCAGGTATTCACCATGTGTTGGCCCGTACCATCAAGGACACCTTCAACCGCTACAAGACGATGAAAGGCTTCCAGGTGAAGCGCAAGGCTGGCTGGGATACTCACGGACTGCCCGTAGAACTTGGCGTGGAGAAAGAACTCGGTATTACGAAGGCTGACATCGACAACAAGGAAAGCGACAAGTATATCTCTACGGAAGACTACAACAAGAAATGCCGCGAGAACGTGATGATGTTCACGCAGGAATGGCGCGACCTGACGGAGAAGATGGGTTACTTCGTAGATCTTGACAATCCGTATATCACTTACGACAATAAGTATATCGAGACGCTGTGGTGGTTGCTGCAGCAGTTCTACAAGAAGGGACTGCTCTACAAGGGCTATACCATCCAACCGTATTCACCTGCAGCAGGAACAGGTTTGAGTTCTCACGAACTGAACCAGCCTGGTTGCTATCGCGACGTGAAGGACACTACCGTCACTGCGCTGTTCAAGGCTCTTAATCCCAGGGAGGAGTGGACGAAGTGGGGAACACCATACTTCGTGGCCTGGACAACGACCCCATGGACACTGCCCTCAAACACAGCCCTCTGTGTCGGTCCGAAGATTGACTATGTGGCTGTGGAGACCTATAATGCCTATAACGGTGAGAAGATCACTATCATCCTAGCCGAGAGTCGTCTGAACGCCTACCTCTCTCCCGAGGGAAACATCACGGACGGTGAGGAGATGCCAGAATACAATAAGGGCGAGAAGTTCGTTCCTTATCGTATCGTAGGTCGTTATACAGGTGAACAACTGGTGGGATTGAAATATCAGCAACTGATGCCTTGGGTAAAGCCATCAGCCAAACTCGATGCCAATGCTGCCGACTATGTGAAGGCGTATGCTGCTGCCCATCCTGACAAGGTCTTTACCGGCGAGAATGGTAAGGATCAGTTTGTGGAGATGGAGAGCGAGGCCTTCCGTGTGATCCCCGGTGACTACGTGACCACTGAGGATGGTGCAGGTATCGTACATATCGCACCTACCTTCGGTGCCGACGATGCCAAGGTGGCCAAGGATGCGCACGTGCCAAGTCTGTTCCTTATAAATAAGAAAGGTGAGACCCGTCCAATGGTTGACCTGCAGGGTAAGTACTATGTCATGGACGAACTCGACGAAAACTTCATAGAGAAGTGTGTAAATAAAGAAGGCTATGGCCACCATGCAGGCGACTACGTGAAGAATGCCTACGCCCCGGAGTTCAACAAAGACGGTAAGTACGACGAGCAGGCTGCTGCAAAAGCCGAAGACCTGAACATCGTGATCTGTATGGAGATGAAGCAGGAGGGTACGGCACTGAAGATCGAGAAGCACGTACACAACTATCCCCACTGCTGGCGTACAGACAAGCCCGTGCTTTATTATCCTCTGGATTCATGGTTCATCCGCTCTACAGCCAAGAAGGACCGTATGTTCGAACTCAACAAGACCATCAACTGGCAGCCGGAGTCAACAGGTACAGGCCGTTTTGGTAACTGGCTCGAGAACCTGAACGACTGGAACCTGTCTCGCTCACGTTTCTGGGGAACTCCACTGCCTATCTGGCGCGATGAGGATGGTAAGGAAATCTGCATTGGCAGCGTAGAGGAACTTTACAACGAGATTGAGAAGTCTGTCAAGGCTGGCTTTATGAAGAGCAACCCCTTAAAGGACAATGGCTTTGTACCATGCGACTGGAATAAGGAGAACTACGACAAGATCGACCTCCATCGTCCATATGTGGATAACATCATCCTCGTGTCAGAGAGTGGCAAGCCCATGAAGCGTGAGAGTGACCTGATCGACGTGTGGTTCGACTCTGGTTCCATGCCTTACGCCCAGGTACACTATCCCTTCGAGAACAAGGACCTGATCGACAAGGGCATCGCCTTCCCCTGTGACTTCATCAACGAGGGGGTTGATCAGACGCGTGGCTGGTTCTTCACTTTGCATGCAATTGCTACTATGATCTTCGACTCCGTAGCCTTCAAGAATGTGATTTCCTCTGGTCTGGTACTCGATGCCAAGGGTAACAAGATGTCGAAGCATGTGGGTAATGTGGTGAATCCGTTTGATATGATTGGCAAGTTCGGTAGCGATGCCGTACGTCTGTATATGATGACCAACTCTGAACCCTGGGACAACCTGAAGTTTGACCCCGAGGGTGTCGATGAGGTGCGTCGTAAGTTCTTTGGCACATTATATAACACCTATAGTTTCTTCGCCTTGTATGCCAATGTCGATGGTTTCGACCCACAGGCAGCACAGGTGGCATTCGACAAGCGTCCTGAGATTGACCGTTGGATCCTCTCTTGCCTGAACACGCTCATCAAAGGGGTAGGGGCAGAACTCGACAACTATGACCCGACACGTGCAGGTCGACTGATCGATGCCTTCGTGAACGACGACCTCTCAAACTGGTTCGTCCGTCTGAACCGCAAACGTTTCTGGGGTAAGGAGATGAGTGAGGACAAACTCTCTGCCTATCAGACGCTCTACACTTGTCTGATGACAGTGGCTAAGTTGTTGGCTCCATTTGCTCCTTTCTATGCCGATCAATTGTATAAGGATCTGGGCGGTGAGTTCGATTCCGTTCATCTTGACAAGTTCCCCGTGGCTGACGACAGCCAGATCAATAAAGACCTGGAGGCTCGTATGCAGATGGCACAGAAGATTACGTCAATGGTATTGGCCCTGCGTCGTAAGGTGAACATTAAGGTGCGTCAGCCGCTGCAGGCAATCATGATTCCTGCCGTCGATGAGACTCAGAAGAAACACATCGAGGCTGTGAAAGACCTGATCATGAACGAGGTGAACGTGAAGGAACTTCGTTTCGTAGAAGGTGCCGGCGTGCTGGTAAAGAAGGTGAAGTGTAACTTCCGTACCATGGGTAAGAAGTTTGGTAAACTCATGAAGAGTGTGGCTGCTGCAATGGATGCTCTCTCTCAGGAACAGATTGCCGAACTGGAACAGAATGGCAGCATCGGCATCAGCGTTGAAGGTCAGGATCTGACGGTAGAGGCTGTCGATGTGGATATCATCAGCGAGGATATCCCAGGCTGGCTCGTGGCTAATGAAGGTAACCTGACCGTAGCCCTTGAGGTGGAACTCACTGATGAACTGAAGAACGAGGGTATGGCCCGTGAACTCATTAACCGCATCCAGAATATCCGTAAGGAGAGTGGTTTCGAGATTACGGATCGTATCTCTGTAGCCATCGCTCCGAATGAGGAGGTAGAGAAGAGTCTGGACAGTTTTGCAAACTATATCAAGACCCAGGTGCTGGCAGATGATATCCTTGTGCGACCAAATGACGGACAAGAGATTGACTTCGATGACTTCAAATTGAATATTAAAGTGGAAAAAGTATAAAATAACAATAACAAAAAAACTATTATGGCAGAAAAGACACGTTATTCTGACGAGGAACTCGAGGAGTTCCGTCAGATCATCAATGAGAAAATGGCCTTGGCCAAGCGCGACTACGACCAGATGATGCGCGTTCTGATGAATGAAGACTCCAATGATGTAGATGACACATCCCCCACCTACAAGGCTCTGGAGGAGGGTAGTGTCACCCAGTCGAAGGAAGAGTTGATTTCTATGGCTGCTCGCCAACAGAAGTTTATCCAAGGACTGAAGGCTGCGCTGGTGCGTATTGAGAACAAGACCTACGGCATCGACCGTATCACGGGCGAATTGATTCCGAAGGAACGTCTTCGTGCCGTGCCTCATGCCACACTGAGTGTGCAGTCAAAAATGAATCAGAAGAAGCCGTAATGAGCCCGTTGAGGAAGGTCTTCACTGATGGCAGGTTGGCAATCATCGTCGTGGTTGCCATCTTGTTGATAGACCAGACTATCAAGATCTGGGTGAAGACGTCGATGTGCCTGCATGAGTCCATTCGTATCACCAATTGGTTCTATATCAACTATATAGAGAATATAGGAATGGCTTTTGGCATGCAGATAGGCAGCAAGATCACCCTCTCGCTCTTCCGAACAGTGGCTATCGCCTTCTTGACATACTATATCTACCAACTAATAAAGAAGCAGGCCCGTACAAGTTACATACTTTGTCTGTCAATGGTTCTTGCAGGAGCCATCGGCAATTTGATTGACAGTATGTTCTATGGCCTCTGCTTTGCTGGTTCCTCGGAGTTCTATACCTCTTATTTCGTGCCCTTCGGTACAGGCTATGCGCCTTTCCTGATGGGAAAAGTGGTGGATATGTTTTATTTCCCACTGATAGAGACGAACTGGCCCGACTGGATGCCATTGGTAGGTGGCGATCATTTCGTCTTCTTCAGTCCTGTGTTCAACTTTGCCGATGCCAGCATCAGTGTGGGTGTCGTACTGTTGCTGTTGTTCTTCAGAAAAGAGATCAGTGAGATATCTTTTAAACGGGAGGTGAAACAGGAAGAGTAGATGATGCGCCACAACTATATATATATAATAGGTATAGGACTGATGATGATGATGGCTTGTAAGCCTGGTGTTCCTAAGGAGGTGATCCAGCCATCAGACATGGAGGACATTCTCTACGACTATTATGTAGCACAGGGGATTGTGGCAACACCGAGCAAAGACAAGAGTAATAAGGCCAATGAAGACTATCGGCGAGACCTGTATTTCAATGCCGTGCTGAAGAAGCATGGGGTGACAAGGGCCGACTTTGACTCCTCGCTGGTATATTATTACACACGGGCAGACCGGTTTGTGAAGATTTACCGTAATGTGCAGGATCGTCTGGGTAAGGAAGCCTTGGAACTGGGAGCCTCACAAGGAGAGGTTGAACGTTTCACCACACAGAGTCTGTCGGGTGACACAGCCAATGTCTGGGAGGGGGATCGTTTTATCATGCTGATTCCTAATGCACCCTACAACCGTCTGCAGTTCACACAGAAAGCCGACACATCCTTCCATAAGGGCGACAGTTTCATGTTGACTTTCAAGAGCGATTTCCTCTATCAGGGAGGTTCCAAGGATGCCTTGGTATATCTGGCGTTGAAATATGAGAATGACAGTGTCGCCTCTCAGACCGTTCACTTCACTGCGAGTGGTAACACGAAGTTGAGAATGAGTGCCTGTGACCTGAGGGTCAAGGAGGTGATGGGCTATTTCTATCTCGGACAAAGTCGTGATAAGAACACGGAACTCAAACTGCTCTTCATGACAGATGTCCAACTGATTCGTTTCCATCAGAAGAAAGACGATGAGGGGTCTGCCGTAAATGCTGTAAAGTCCGATTCCTTATCCGTGAAGAAAGACTCTGTACGTATGTTAAAACTAAAAAACTAGATAAGAAATGAATGCGAAGTTACGTTTGGCACTGATGAACTTCCTGGAGTTCGCTGTATGGGGTGCTTATTTAACGTGTATGGGCAACTATCTTGGCATTGCCGGCTTGGGCGACAAGATATCCTGGTTCTATGCCATTCAGGGCATTGTAAGTATCTTCATGCCTACACTGATGGGTATTGTGGCAGATAAATACATCCAACCGCAACGTCTGCTTGGTCTCTGTCATTTGGTGGCAGGAGGGTTCATGCTGGGTTGCTGGTGGTTAGGTCTTCAGGCTGGCTTCGGACAAGAACTGCCGAACAAATCGCTGTTCATCACCTTATATACGTTGAGCGTGGCCTTCTTCATGCCTACCATCGCGCTGGCAAACACGACAGCCTTTACGATTCTCAAGAACAACAACCTTGACACTGTGAAGGATTTCCCGCCCATCCGTGTACTGGGAACAGTAGGTTTCATTGTAACCATGTGGTTTGTCAACTGTGCCGTTTGGGAAGACGGTGCCTTCTCACTGACCTTGGCTGACAATGCCCATAAGTTCCAATACACCTATATGCAGTTCTTCGTATCAGGTTTTCTGAGCATCGTGCTCTGTGCATACTGTTTCACATTGCCGGCATGTAAGGTGGAGAAGAAGGATGGGAATGTATCGTTGGCAGAGAGCCTAGGCCTGAACGCCTTTAAACTCTTCAAGACAAGGAAGATGGCGTTGTTCTTCATATTCTCAGCCCTGTTGGGTATGTGTCTTCAGGTTACCAACGGCTATGCCGGACCATTTATCACGAGTTTCAAGGGCAGTGCTGATGCAGCCGTCGCCACTTCGTTTGCAGCAAACAATGCAACACTCCTGACCAGTATCTCACAGATCAGTGAGGCACTGTGTATCCTGATGATTCCTTTCTTCCTGAAACGTTATGGTATCAAGACCGTGATGCTGATGTCGATGTTTGCATGGGTATTCCGTTTCGGCTTCTTCGGTGTTGGTAATCCTGCCATGCCGGGTGTCATCATGTTTATCCTCTCCTGCATCGTCTATGGTGTAGCCTTCGACTTCTTCAATGTCTCAGGCGGTATTTTCGTCGATCAGGAGTGCGAGCCATCCATCAAAGCCTCTGCACAGGGACTCTTCATGATGATGACCAACGGACTGGGTGCCACCATCGGAACATTGGCTGCAGGTGAGATTGTCAACTCCTATTGTCAATGGGAGAATGGATTCCTGGTAGGCGACTGGCAGACTTGTTGGTTTATCTTTGCCGCCTTTGCATTGGCGGTAGGTGTATCGTTCGCCCTTGTCTTCAAACCGGAACAAAAACAGAGATGACCGTATGAAGGAAATGAGATTTTTCTATGTGCCAGATGCTGTTCATCAGACGGAACTGCCGCCTGACGAAGCCATGCATGCGATGCGTGTGCTGCGGTTGAAGGGTGGGGATGAACTCTTCCTGATGGATGGCGAAGGCAACTATTACAGGGCGGAGGTGACAATTGCTGCCACCCACCATTGCTATTACCAGATTACGGAATGCCTGCCTCAGGAACCTCAGTGGAAAGGACATCTCCATCTGGCTATAGCACCAACAAAGACCATGGATCGTATAGAGTGGATGACGGAGAAGGCCACAGAGATAGGAATAGATGAGATTTCCTATATCAACTGTCAGTTTTCTGAAAGACGGCTGATGAAGACTACTCGTCTGGAGAAAATAGCCATTTCAGCCATCAAACAAAGTCATAAGGCGTGGAAGCCTGTGCTCCATGAGATGGAGCCGCTCAAGAAATTCCTGGAACAACCGAGACAGGGGAAAAAATATATCGCCCACTGTTACGAGGAAATTCCCCGTACATATCTCTTCGATGAGTTAAAGCAAAATGCCGACGATGAGGAAGTGACAGTGTTGATTGGTCCTGAAGGTGACTTCAGCCTTGAGGAGGTGAGAATCTGTATGGAGAAAGGATATCAGAGCGTCCACCTCGGAAAGAGTCGGCTGCGTACGGAAACAGCAGGTCTGGCTGCAGTGATGATGATGCAGTTGGCAAAATCGTGAATAGGTAAATTATAAAAACAGAAAAAGATGACTGACGAGAAAATCATGTCAACCATCAAACCCGATGGTGAGTATTGGCAACCGGAATTAGAGACCATGCCAAGAGAGCAACTTCAGCAGTTGCAAGTAAAGAAACTCAAGGAGTCCATTAACATCGCCTTGAAATCGCCCTTCTATAAAAAACGTCTGGGTGAGTACGGAATCACGGCCGACTCTATCAATACGGTCGATGATATCCGCAAACTCCCTTTCACCACGAAACAGGATCTGCGCGAAAACTATCCCTTTGGACTGGTAGGCGGCAATATGGATGATGCCATCCGTATTCACTCTACGAGTGGTACGACAGGACATCCGTGCGTTGTCACCTATTCTGAACACGACATCTGTTCGTGGGCCAATATGATTGCCCGTGACATGTATATGGTGGGCTGTCGTAAGAGCGATGTATTCCAGAACTCCAGCGGCTATGGTATGTTCACCGGTGGTCTGGGCTTCCAACATGGTGCTGAGTGGTTGGGCGCTACGACCGTGCCTGCCGCTGCTGGTAACTCTAAGCGTCAGATCATGTTCATCAAGGACTTTGGTACCACCTGCCTGCACGCCATTCCTTCTTATGCCATCCGTTTGGCAGAGGTGTTCAAGGAAGAGGGCGTTGACCCGAAGACCACCAAGTTACGCACCCTCTTTATCGGTGCTGAACCACATACTGAGGAACAGCGTCAGCGCATCGAGCGTATGCTGGGTGTCAAGGCCTACAACTCGTTCGGTATGACGGAGATGAACGGCCCTGGTGTGGCCTTCGAGTGTAAGTATCAGGCTGGTATGCACCTCTGGGAAGACAACTATATCGTGGAGATTGTCGATCCTGATACCCTCGAGCCTGTGCCCGATGGTGAGATGGGTGAGATGGTGCTCACCACGCTCGACCGTACGATGATGCCTATCTTAAGGTATCGCACGCGCGACCTGACCCGTATCATTCCTGGTGAGTGTAAGTGTGGACGTACCCATCGTCGTATCGACCGTATCAAGGGACGTACTGACGATATGTTCATCATCAAGGGCGTCAACGTATTCCCCATGCAGGTAGAGAAGATTCTCGTGCAGTATCCTGGTTTGGGTAGCAACTACCTGATCACCCTCGAAACCATCGATGACAACGATGTGATGACCGTTGAGGTTGAACTTGAGGGACTGGAGTCGGATATCTATCCCGAGATCCAGAATATGACCAAGGACATCCAACGTGCCTTGAAGGATGAGATCCTGCTGACACCACGGGTGAAACTCGTCAAGAAAGGCTCCTTGCCTCAGAGCGAAGGTAAGGCTGTACGTGTCCATGACCTGCGAAACAATAAATAATCCATGTCATTAGGCAGGCGTATTACTCAGATCCTCCTGACAGGTGTTCTGCTCTGTGGAATGCCTGCAGGCAGTGCCGCCCAACAGACCATCGCGGATGTGTTTCGTGAGATGCCCGACTCGCTGTTGCCAACCCTTTCCAAGAATAACCGCTTGGATATGATTGACTTCATGTATTCTGGTATGAAGGCTGAGGTGACGAATAGGCTAGGGGGGCGTAGTGAAATGACGGCATTGACAGATGATAGTCTGTGTGTACGGATAAGCCAGGCACTAACGGTCACTTGTCTGTTGTTGACACCAGAGGAACTTGTTGACAGTTGTCATCAGATAGTCTGTATGGTACGGACCTATGGTATCGACGAGACGACGCTTCATACTGTCGTGGATTACTTTACGCCTCAGTGGGTTACAATCCAGGAGAAACCGCTTCTCAACGATGCGGCATACGATAGGATAGGGGCCCTTGATTTGCAAACGATTCTTAATTGGGAAGACAAAACCCTAAAAAAAGATTAAATAACCTGAAGGCCACTCGGCAAAAAATCGAACGAAATGAAATAATTCGTAAATTTGCCGAGTGTTTTTCATGGTATTAGATTATTAAGGTTAAAAGAAAATTGGATGTCGTGAGACATCCAACTTTCTGAGCCAACCGAAAAAAATGGTTGGTTTGGAAAAGGGAACTTGGGAAAGTTTCCTTTTCTTTTTTTAATAACTTCTGGCGATGATGACACGGGCTTTGCTGGGTTTACCGCTAACCATGTCAACACCTGGTGTTTGTTCTACGCCGAATGGAACACAACGGATGGTAGCCTGTGTCTCTTCCTTGATCTGAGCCTCTGTCTCAGCAGTGCCGTCCCAGTGGCAGAGGAAGAAACCACCGTCCTTTACTTTCTCCTTGAATTCCTCATAATTGTCACACTCGAAGATGTGTGCGTCGCGATAGTCCTTTGCCTTCTTGAAGATATTCTTCTGGATATCCTCCAGCAGTTGCTCAACATACGCCACGATGCCCTCGATGCTACGAGTCTCCTTCTCGAGCGTGTCACGTCGCATCACCTCGATGGTACCGTTCTCCAGGTCTCTGGCACCGAGTACCAGACGTACGGGAACACCCTTCAACTCATAGTCGGCAAATTTGAAGCCCGGACGCTTATTGTCGGCATCGTCGAACTTCACGCTGATACCTTTCTGACGGAGTTGTTCAATGATCGGTTGTACCTCTTTGTTGACCTGTTCCATCTGTTCTGGTTTGGTGGCGATAGGAATGATGACCACCTGCAATGGAGCCAGTTTGGGAGGCAGCACGAGACCGTTGTCGTCGGAGTGGGTCATGATGAGGGCACCGATGAGTCGGGTAGAGACACCCCAAGAAGTAGCCCACACATATTCGGGTTTGTTGTCTTTGTTCAGATAGGTTACCTCAAAAGCTTTGGCGAAGTTCTGTCCGAGGAAGTGAGAGGTACCGCTCTGCAGGGCCTTGCCGTCCTGCATCATCGCCTCGATGGTATAGGTGTCGAGGGCACCGGCAAAACGCTCGGTCTCACTTTTCACACCCTGAACCACTGGCACGGCCATCCATTCCTCAGCAAACTTGGCATACACCTTCAACATCTTCTGGGCTTCCTCCTCGGCCTCTTCACGGGTGGCATGGGCCGTATGACCTTCCTGCCACAGGAACTCCGAGGTACGCAGGAAAGGACGGGTACGCATCTCCCAACGCATGACATTACACCACTGGTTGCACATCAGTGGCAGATCGCGCCAGGAGTGAATCCAGTTCTTATAGGTGTTCCAGATAATTGTCTCAGAGGTAGGGCGTACAATCAGTTCTTCCTCCAACTTGGCAGCAGGATCCACCTCCACACCGCTCTTGTCCTCCTTGGCACGCAGACGGTAGTGAGTCACCACGGCACACTCCTTGGCAAAGCCTTCCACATGCTCTGCCTCACGACTGAGGAACGACTTCGGGATCAGGAGAGGGAAGTAGGCGTTTTGAGCCCCGGTCTCCTTGAACATCTTATCGAGTTGCTGCTGCATCTTCTCCCAGATGGCGTAACCGTAAGGCTTGATCACCATACAGCCTCTGACGGCACTCTGTTCAGCGAGGTCAGCCTTCACCACAAGGTCATTAAACCACTGACTATAGTTATCAGCCCTTTTCGTTAAATCTTTTAATTCTTTTGCCATTTTTGATATATGATAGATATAATTTGGCTGCAAAATTACTCAAAATAATCGATTTATTTGTGGATTTTCAAAAAAAAAGTTGGAAAATGATACAAGATTCGAATAAAAGAATTATCTTTGCACCATATTAAATGTTCAAATTCGTTATTTTACATTAATTTATTTAGAAAAGATTATGAAGAATTTAAAAACAATCGCTGTAGCCCTTTGTGCTGCAATTACTTTGGCTGGATGTACAGCAAGTAACACTGTAAAGGGAACTGCTATCGGTGCTGGTGGTGGTGCTGCCCTTGGTGCAATTATTGGTCATATCGCTGGTAACACAGCCGTTGGTGCTGCTATCGGTGGTGCCGTAGGTGCTGGCGCAGGTGCCATTATCGGTCACAAGATGGATAAGGCCAAGAAGGAGGCTGAGGCCGTGAAGAACGCTCAGGTTGAGGGTATCAAGGATGCCAATGGTCTGGACGCTGTGAAGGTGACCTTCGACTCTGGTATTCTCTTTACAACAGGTAGTTCTACACTGAGTTCAACTGCTAAGAGTTCGCTCTCACAGTTTGCTGGTGTCTTGAAGAGCAATGCCGAATGTGATGTGGCCGTACAGGGCTATACCGACAATGCAGGTTGGAAGAATTCTACAGCTGCCCAGAGTGCCCAGAAGAACCTCGATCTGTCTCAGAAGCGTGCTGACGCAGTGACCAGTTATCTGCTGTCACTCGGTGTTCCTTCTTCGCAGATTCGTAGCACCACAGGTTTCGGTGAGTCTAATCCTGTTGCTGACAACTCAACTGCTGCTGGTAAGGCTCAGAACCGTCGTGTAGAGGTTTATATGTATGCTTCTCAGGCCATGATCAATGCTGCTGAGCAGGAAGCCAAGTAAGTCTCTGTAGAATAGAAATATTATTAGTAATGGGTAATTAGCGGACAGCGAAATTACTCATTACTATTTTTTAGTCAATGAAACGTCTGAAGAAAGTATTACGCTGGGTTATTGCCATCTTCTTTGCATCCACGATCCTTGCTGTGGTGGCGTTGAGATTTATGCCCGTATGGTTTACGCCGTTGATGGTTATCCGCTGTGCACAACAGGTCAGCGAGGGCAGGGACATGAAACTCTCGCATCACTGGGTACCGATGGAACGCATCAGTCCTTCTATGCCTGTGGCCGTCATAGCCAGTGAGGATGCTAATTTCCTGAAGCACCATGGCTTTGACTATAAAGCCATCGAGAGTGCTGCCATCCGTAATATGAAAAACCCTGAGAAACGAAAACTGGGTGCTTCGACGATTTCACAACAGACTGCTAAGAATATTTTCCTGTGGCCAGGACGTTCGTGGATACGCAAGGGTTTCGAGGTGTATTTCACGACACTCATAGAACTGCTTTGGTCCAAACAGCGCATCATGGAAGTCTATCTGAACAGCATTGAGATGGGCGACGGCATTTATGGCGTCGATGCTGTGGCAGAAGAACATTTCCATACAGACGCAAAGAATCTGAGTCGTGAACAGTGTGCGCTCATTGCCGCCACATTGCCCAATCCTCGTAAGTTCTCTAGCAAGAATCCTTCGGATTATATGCTAAAGCGTCAAAAACGGATTCTGCATGAGATGAAATTTGTTTCTGCTTTTCCTGAGAAATGAAAGGAGTAGGATTGTTTCCTATTTATTCTATTTATCATAATGCTGATTCCTCCTTAAAAAGGATAAGGCTAATAAAGGTAGAATTCTTTGGTCAATTGATGATACCACTCGCTGCGTTCTCCTGGTTTCATTTCAAGCGTTTCTGTAGCAGTATCAACCGTGGCGACAGGACGCCATCTGAATTCCATCAAACAGCGTTTGGGAGATTTTTTCGGTGTCGTTCTGACGAAACATTCTCTGGTCAGCATCAGACCGGAAAGCGATGCTTCTGACAGTAATTGCGAACGATAGTCTGTTGGAATAATTACAGAAAAAACGCCATTCGTGTCAAGCAGTCTTTTGACCGACAGAATCAGTGTCTCGTATGTGAGCGTTTCTGCATGTCTGGCCTGTGAGCGCCGTGCATCCGGACAAGTCAGGGAATCTACAAAGAAAGGCGGATTACACACGATGGAATCGAACGGTTTGTCTGTAAAAGAATTGACATCTGCCTGTTGGATACGAATACGGTTGGCAAAGGGCGACGCCATGGCGTTGGCTTGTGCCTGAAAAACGGCCTTTTCATCGAGATCTATCCCTGTAATTTCTGCCTCTGGATAACGCTGTGCCATCATCAGTGCCATCAGACCTGTACCTGTGCCAATGTCCAGGATACGGCACTGTCCCTCTCTTGCCATGGCCCATGCGCCAAGCAGTGTTCCGTCAGTACCCACTTTCATCGCACATTCCTCCTGATGAATGGTGAATTGCCTGAATTCAAATAATCCCTTTGCCATTTTCAAGCGACAAAGGTAGTGTAAAAAGGATGAAATACCAAATTTTTTGTTAATTCTTCGTCCTCTAATCCCTATTTTTTCAGTCTCTCTTCTCAATTCTCAATTATATTTAGTACCTTTGCACGCAAAAATAGGAAAAATATAACGAAATGAGTAAACAGAATAAAAACTCAGCATTTCAGATGATAGCAGACATAAGCGGAGAATTTCAGGATTTAATCAATGTAGAAACGCCCCCCACAGTACCTATATTAGCCGTGCGCAACCTGGTTCTTTTCCCGGGTGTGCTCTCTCCTATTCTCATTGGTCGTGATTCCAGCAAGACCCTTGTCCAGAAGGCCGAGAAGAAAAACATGGTCATCGGTGTCGTGTGCCAGTTGGATCCTGAGACTGATATCCCCATGAAAGAGGATCTCTACCAGTTTGGTGTCTATGCTAAGATCATGAAGTTACTCACCTTGCCCAATGGCAATGTGACGGCCATCGTCCAGGCAATGGGACGCTTGCGTCTTCTTGACTTGGTGAGTTCTACGCCTTATCTGGAGGGTGTCGTCGAGCCTGTGCCAGAGATAGAACCGGAGAAGAGAGACCGTGAGTTCAGAACGGCGATGGATGACCTGCGTGGACTGGTGGAAGATTATGTCAGCATCTGCGATGACCTTCCCGAGGAAGCCACCTTCGCCATCAAGAATATCAGCAATAATGTGATGGCGCTCAACTTCATCTGTTCCAACATGCCCTTCAATGTCAAGGAGAAGATGTCACTTCTGGAGATGGAAACCGTCAAGGAGCGTCTTTTCATGTTGATGAAGATTATCAACCGTGAGATCAATCTCCAGCATCTGAAGGCCGACATCCGCAACAAGACCCGTGAGGATATCGACGAACAGCAGCGCAACTATTTCCTGCAACAGCAGATCAAGAACATCCAGGCAGAGATTGGTAATGGTGAAGGCTCGCCTGAGAAACAGGAACTGATGTTCAAGGCCCGAAGCAAGAAATGGCCTGAGGAGATTGCCCGCACGTTCCAGAAGGAATGCGACAAACTCGACAACCTGAACCCGCAAAGTCCTGATTTCAACGTACAGTTGAACTACCTACAGACGATGGTCAACTTGCCTTGGGGAGAATACACCCCCGATGATCTGGATCTGAAAAGAGCCCAGAAGATTCTCGACCACGACCACTATGGCATGGAGAAGGTCAAGGAACGTATCCTTGAGTATATGGCCGTGCTCTCATTACGTGGCGACCTGAAGTCGCCCATCCTCTGTCTCTACGGTCCTCCGGGTGTCGGAAAGACGTCTTTGGGCAAAAGCATCGCCGAGGCCATGAAACGTAAGTATGTCCGTATGTCGTTGGGCGGTCTTCACGACGAGGCCGAGATCCGCGGCCATCGTCGCACCTATGTCGGTGCCATGCCTGGACGTGTCATCAAGAGCATCCAGAAAGCAGGTTCCAGCAACCCCGTGTTCATCCTCGATGAAATCGATAAGGTGACGCAGAACACCCACAATGGCGACCCTGCCTCTGCCCTCCTGGAAGTACTTGATCCCGAGCAGAACAATGCCTTCCACGACAACTACCTGGATGTGGATTACGACCTCTCCAAAGTGTTGTTCATTGCCACCGCCAACAACCTCAGCACCATCCCCCGTCCCCTACTCGACCGTATGGAGGTCATTGAGGTAAGTGGCTATATCACAGAGGAAAAGATAGAAATCGCAAAGCGTCACTTGATACCTCGTGAACTGAAGAATACAGGTTTGGAGAAACCCTCGATGAAACCGACCTTCAACAAGGCGTCCATCGAGAAGATTATCGAGCAATACACCCGCGAGAGTGGTGTCCGTCAACTGGAAAAGCAGATCAACAAGGCCCTTCGTAAGATTGCCTATAACATGCAGTTGGACGGTGACGACACCAAGAAGAAGATTACGCCTCAGGAACTCGAAGGCTTACTGGGAAAACCGCCATTCTATCGTGACATCTATCAGGGCAACGACTATGCTGGTGTGGTGACAGGACTGGCGTGGACGAGTGTGGGTGGTGAGATCCTCTTTATCGAGACCTCCCTGTCGAAGGGCAAGGGTTCGAAACTCACGCTGACAGGAAACCTGGGCGATGTGATGAAAGAGTCGGCCATCCTTGCCCTCGAATATGTCAAGGCCCATGCCGAGACACTCAACATCGACTATCGCATCTTTGACTACTGGAACATCCACATCCACGTGCCTGAGGGTGCCACGCCCAAGGACGGTCCTTCGGCCGGTATCACCATTGCCACGAGTATCGCCTCTGCCCTCACCCAACGTAAGGTGCGTAAGAATACGGCTATGACAGGTGAGATCACCCTGCGTGGAAAAGTACTCCCCGTAGGTGGTATCAAGGAAAAGATTCTCGCTGCCAAGCGTGCCGGTATCACTGACATCGTGATGTGCCGCGAGAACGAGAAGGACATCAATGAGATTCCCGATGTCTATCTGAAGGGAGTCACCTTCCACTATGTGGAGAATGTACAGGACGTGTGGGATTTCGCCCTGACAGACGAGGTCGTCAGACATCCGCTCGACTTCACCATCCCCGAGGAAGAGGTGAAAATTGAAAAGGTGAAAAAGTGAAAAAGTGAGAAGGTGACGTTCGAAGTACAACATACCGACCCGAATAGTAATGCCCGTGCTGGTCTGATATCGACCGACCACGGACAGATACAGACCCCCATCTTCATGCCTGTGGGCACGGTGGGCAGTGTCAAGGCCGTGCATTTCTCCGAACTCCGTGAACAGGTCAAGGCTCAGATCATCCTGGGCAACACCTATCATCTCTACCTGCGTCCCGGACTTGACATCCTCCGTAAGGCAGGCGGACTCCATCAGTTCAACACCTGGGACCGTCCCATCCTCACCGACTCAGGCGGTTTTCAGGTCTTCTCACTGACAGGCATCCGCAAACTCAAGGAGGAGGGCTGTGAGTTCCGCAGCCATATCGACGGTTCCAAGCATTTCTTCACGCCCGAGAATGTGATAGACACGCAGCGCATCATCGGAGCCGATATCATGATGGCCTTCGACGAATGTCCCCCAGGCGACAGCGACTACCAGTATGCCGCTAAGAGCCTGCGACTTACACAACATTGGCTCGAGCGATGTGTCAAGCGTTTCAACGAGACCGAACCCCTCTATGGCTACCGTCAGACGCTCTTCCCCATCGTACAGGGATGCACCTATAAAGATTTGCGCCAGGATTCTGCCAAACATGTCTGCGACGTCCTCTCACATCTCAACGACGGGGGTGGCGCCTCAATCGGTGGACTGGCTGTCGGTGAACCCACCGAGGTGATGTACGAGATGATTGAGGTGGTGAATGAGATTCTGCCGAACGACAGGCCCCGTTACCTGATGGGAGTCGGTACGCCGCAGAATATCCTCGAATCCATCGAGCGTGGCGTCGATATGTTCGACTGTGTGATGCCCACGCGCAATGGCCGTAACGCCATGCTCTTCACCTATCAGGGGACGATGAACATGCGTAACAAGAAATGGGAGGCCGACTTCTCCCCCATCGATCCTGAGGGCTGTGAGATCGACCGTATCCATTCCAAGGCCTATCTGCACCATCTCTTCAAGGCCCAGGAACTGTTGGCCATGCAGATAGCCAGCATCCATAACCTCGCCTTCTACCTGCGCCTGGTCACTGATGCCCGCCAGCATATCATGGCAGGCGACTTCAAGCAGTGGAAGAGCAGTGTGATAGACCAATTAGGACAGAGAGTATGATCTACAGGGACAAGGACTTCAGCAAGATACGCGATCATGTGAAGAGTTATCGCCGTCGTCGCGCCATCCAGCGCTATTGGACCGCCCTCTGCACCTTCCTGAAGAAGTGGCTGGGCTGGCTCCGCTACCTGAAGTACCTCAATCCCTTCCGCTTGTTGAACAGGCTCGACCGTTACATCATCGCCAAGTTCATCGGCACCTATATCTACTCCATCGCCCTCATCATCTCCATCTCCATCGTCTTCGATTTCAACGAGCATATGGCTAAGTTCGCCACCTACCATGCACCGTTGAAGGCAATTATATTCGATTATTACGCCAATTTCGTACCCTATTTCTCTTGTCTGTTCTCACCGCTGTTCGTCTTCATTGCCGTCATCTTCTTTACCTCGAAGTTGGCAAGCAACAGTGAGATCATCGCCATGCTGGCAGCCGGTGTCAGTTTCAGGCGCCTGTTGCGCCCCTACCTCATCTCCGCTGCCCTGATTGCCATCGTCAACTTCACGCTGAGCGCCTATTACATTCCCAAGGGCACCATCGTGAAACTCGACTTCGAGGCGAAGTACAAGAACAACAAGAAGACCCTCTCTGCGTCCAACGTGCAGTTGATGGTGGGTCCCGGTGTCATCGCCTATATCCAACAGTATGACGACCGTTCTAAGACAGGTTATGGCTTCTCGCTCGATAAGTTCGAGAACAAGAAACTCGTCAGTCACATGACGGCCTCTACCGTACGCTACGACTCCATCAGTGAGAGCCGTTACCACTGGAAGGCCATGAACTACAAGATCCGCACGCTGAAGGGCCTGAAGGAAGAGATCAAGTCGGGCGCACAGATTGACACGACCATCATGATGGAGCCGATGGATCTGGTCTTCTCCGATGGTCAGCAGGAGACGCTTACCTCCTCAGAACTGCGCCAGTACATCTCCAAGCAGATCGACCGTGGCTCTGGCAATGTGGTACAGTACGAAGTGGAGTACCACAAGCGTATCGCCACCTCTTTCGCCTCCTTCATCCTCACCATCATCGGTGTGTCGCTCTCCAGTCGTAAGCGCAAGGGCGGCATGGGTCTCTACCTCGGTATCGGCCTGGCCCTCTCGTTTACGTATATCCTGTTGCAGACCGTCAGTGCCACGTTTGCCATCCAGGCCGACACACCACCCATGCTGGCAGTATGGATTCCGAACATCCTGTTCATATTCATCGCCTATTTCTGTTACCGTCAAGCACCGAATTAATTTACAATTGGACCATACAATTTGACCATTTCGATTGATGCGATTTGAAGAGACATATCTGAACGACAATATCCTCGACGCGCTCTATGACATGCGCTTCGATGAAATGACCCCTATCCAGGAACGCTGCATCCCCGAGATCCTCGATGGATACGATGTTTTAGGTGTAGCCCAGACAGGTACCGGCAAGACCGCCGCCTACCTCCTGCCCATCCTCTCCATGCTCGATGACGGCGACTATCCCAAGGACGCCATCAACTGCGTCATCATGTCACCCACCCGCGAACTCGCCCAACAGATCGACCAGGCCATGCAGGGCTTCGGCTATTACCTCGACGACGTGTCGTCGGTGGCTGTCTATGGCGGCAACGACGGTGGGCGTTACGAACAGGAGTTACGCGGCATGCGCCTTGGTGCCGACGTGCTCATCGCCACCCCCGGACGTCTGCTGAGTCATCTGAAGGTGGGCAACCTCGATCTCTCCCGTTGCAGTTTCTTTGTCCTCGACGAGGCCGACCGTATGCTCGATATGGGTTTCATCGACGATATCATGATGATTGTGCAGCAGTTGCCTAAGTCGTGCCAGTGCGTGATGTTCTCCGCCACCATGCCCCCGAAGATTCGCGAACTGGCTGTCACCCTGCTCCACGACCCTGTCGAGGTGAAGATTGCGGTCTCCCGCCCTGCCGAGAAGATCCGCCAGAGTGCGTATGTCTGCTACGAACCGCAGAAACTCAAGATTATCAAACACCTCTTCAAGGCTGGCGACCTGCAGCGTGTCATCATCTTCTCTGGCAAGAAGGAGAAGGTGAAGGAGGTGACGCGTCAGTTGAAACAGATGCAAGTCAACTGCGACCAGATGCACAGCGACCTCTCTCAACAGGAGCGCGACGAGGTGATGTACCGTTTCAAGGCAGGCAAGACCGATGTGCTGGTGGCCACCGATATCGTGGCGCGCGGCATCGACATCGACGATATCCGCATCGTCATCAACTACGACGTGCCCCACGATGCCGAGGACTATGTCCACCGTATTGGTCGTACAGCCCGTGCCGACCGCGATGGCCAGGCCATCACCTTCATCAGCGATATGGACATCTACCGTTTCCAGCAGATAGAGCATTTCTTAGGCAAGGAAGTGGAGAAGACGCCCCTACCCGACGACCTGGGCGAAGCCCCTGTCTATGTCAAGCGCGAGAAGAAACGCAACGACACCCGCCGTCATGGGCGTTGGCACAGCAAGGGCAACGGTCGCAAGAACAATCAAAAACGGAAGAACACTCACAAGAAGCATTCTTCCGAATAACACATATATCATAGTTTTTACATTGGTCCGCCGCCACCGCCGCCGAATCCTCCGGGCATGCCACCACCAGGCATACCACCTCCTGGGAATCCGCCGCCTGGCATACCGCCACCTCGTCCGCCACGACCACCTCTGCCGAATCCCTCAGGACCACGGCGCTGGTTGTTGTTATTGCCACCAAACAGGTTCAGGCGGTAACTCACATGGATCATGCCATACGATGTGATGGCGTTCACCTCACGGTCTGTCCAGCCGTTGGCATTCACCGTACGCGAGAAGTTCGTCTGCTCATGCAGGATGTCGTACCACTGCAGCATCACGGTCAGTTTCTTGCCACGCAGGAAACTGTGCGACAACTGCGCGTTCCAGATCATCTCATTGGTGTTCAGCGTCTCGTCGCTATAGCCTCGTTTGCTGAACATATGGACGTCGGTCGTCAGGTTGGTTCCCCACGGGAAGGTGATGTTCGCATTACCGCCATACTGGAAGTTCCAGGTGGTCAGGTTGTTCGAGGCCTGCAACTTATTCTCTGTGCGTGCCCAGGTGGCACGTCCGTTCACTGAGAAACTGAGCCATTTGTTACGGAAACTGAGCGAGATCGATGGGTTGACATTATAGGTATGTGTCACGTTACGGTCGGGTATGGCCGTGCGGTTCAGGTTCACGTAACCGATGCGATGGTCGTAGCGTCCGCCGATGGAGCCGCTGATATCCCAGCGGTTCAGTGTGTCGAGACCCATGTTGAAGGTGATGCTGGCGTTCGTTGACCAGTTGCCGTTGATATTCTCCGGCCGACTGATGCGTCCGCCCGTCGTCTCATTATAGGTCACCACGTTACCTATCGAGTTCTTGGTGATCTGCCAGCCGCCGTTCATGCTGAAACTCCAGTGTCGCTGGGCCTTCGGCACCATGAATCCCAGGCTGTCCTCCACCAGTTTCGTCTGACGCTGTTTCTGGAAGTTCATGGTCAGGTTGCTCGTAAACGAGGGTTTCAGACCCGGATTACCCATTGAGATGTTCAGGGGGTTGGTATCGTCGTAGATATCGAGCAGTTGGGTGATGTTCGGCTGCTGACTGTTTCCGCGGTACTGTATCTGCAGGTTGGTCTGCTGGTTGAAGCGGAAACGCATGTTCAGTGTTGGCGAGATGTTGGATACCGTCCTCACGGTGTCGATGGGGATGCCCAGGTACTGCTGGATGTAGTGCGACTTCTGGGGTTGTATCTGCACACCCACGTTCATGTTCAGTTTCTCCCTCACCACGCGCAGTTGCAGGTCGATGTTATGGTTATGCTCCGTGCGCTCCGAATAGCGGCTCAGGTCGTCGGAGAGATAGGTCTCGTAGGGATTGTCGAGATAGCCGAACAGACGGGTGAAGTCGCGGTAGTCGTGCAACACGTCGAGGAAGGCGTCGCTCGACAGTTCAGGGAAGTCATAGGTCGAGGGGTCGCTCTTCTGGTAACTGTAGCCATAGCGGTAGTTCACCTGCAGGAAGATGCCCTGCTGCCCTACTCTATTGCCTCTGCCACCGCCGGCACCACCTCTGCCGCCTCCTCCTCTTCCACCGAAGTTTCCGAATCCGAAGCGGTTAGTCTGTGTGGTGTCCTCAGGTTGTGGTTTTGGTTTGAAGATATAGAGCGGTTCTGTATAACTGAATCCTATCTGGTAGCCCCAGTTGTCTGAGGGCGACAAGGTGTATCGGTTGGTCTGGTAGGTCGAGTCGTTGCCGAACCTGTCGGGCTGTTGGTAGAGCAGCACCCGTGAGAGACTGGCGTTCTTGTTGCTGCCATCACGGTAGTTGAACCGGCCGTTGATGGTCATGTTACGTCCTTTGCTCCCGAAACGACGGTACAGTTGCAGTTGCGAGTTGATGTTCGTGTTACTGCCGTAACTCATCGACTTGTTCTCACGACCGTTCACGATCAGGTTGAGTTCATCCATCTTCTGTCGGCTCTCGGTGCTCAGGGGGTCAGTGACGTACTCGAAGGGATCCACATTAAACGATGCGTTGGTCGATTCGCTACGACTGTCGTTGGTCGAGAAACTCACGTCGGGACGGAACGACAGGGTGGTCACCGAGTCGATGGTCCATTGCAGGTTCATGTTACCCGTCCAACTGTTGTTACGTGAGTAACTCTGGCTGATGCTGTTCGAGAAGGCACCGCCTCGGGTGTTCACGAAGTTCTCCGACCCTGTACGGTTCCAGTTGTCGGTGTCGCCGTGTGTCCATGTCACACGTCCGCTCACCTTCAGGTTCTTGTCGTTCTCATAACTCACGTCGAGGGCTGCCGTCTTCGTCTCTCGCTGACCCTGGTTGTTGCCTCGTCCACGTCCGCCTCGTCCGGTGAAGTTACGGTCGTTCACGTTGTTGGCATTGCCCATGAAGGTGTAGCGCATGGCACCGAAGGGCTTCATGGCCGTCAGTCGTATGCCATAGCGGTGGTCAGTACCGTAGCCCACGTCAGGGTTCATCTGCAGACCGTTGCGGGCACTGCGCTTCGTCACGAACTCCAAGACGAAGTCGTCGTTGCCGTCGTCGATACCCGTCAGCCTCGACTGGTCGCTCTGCTCGTCGTAGGCCTTCACCTTATCAATCACGTACGAGGGCAGGTTCTTCATCACGGCGTCGTTGTTGCCCGTCATGAAGTCACGTCCGTCCATCTTGAATTTCCGCACGCTCTTACCATTGATGGTGATGCCACCGTCCTCGTCAATCTTCGCACCTGGCAGGGCCTCCACCAGTGCCTCGATCACCGAACCCTCCGGCACGCGGAAGGCGTCTGCATTATATATTAAGGTATCGTCCTTCACGACCATCTTTGGTACGTTGGCCGTCACCACCGCCTCGTCCAGTTGTATGGCGTCGGCCTCCATGGTGATGTCACCCAGTTGCAGTTGTTGTCCTCTCGTCTTCGTCACCTCACGCCTCAGGTCCTTGTATCCCAGGAAACTGAACTTCAACAGGTACTGTCCTGCGCTCACGCCGGTGATGGTGAACCGGCCCTGTTCATCGGTAAACGAGCCTTTCACGAAGGTGGTGTCGCGCTTGCCGTTCTGCAATCGTCCCAGTTTGAAGAGTTGCAGGGTGGTCCGCACCATCGCGTCTCTGTTTTCCTTGTCTATCACGCGTCCCGTGACATTGTCCTGTTGTGCACTTGCTGTCATCACGCTCAGGCAGAGCATGATTAGCAGTGAGTGAAGTCGTTGAGAAAAATCCATTAATCTATATTCAATTAGGGCTGTTAAACCTGGTTGTTATTTTTTTGACCTTCTTAAAATTAAATAGTTTAATTTTGTCTCTGACAAGTCAGTTTAAATAACATAATTTATCATTTCCAGATTAAACCCTTTTCCTTTTTGGGGGTCAAAGTTTCAGTTGAACATTCAAATTCACAATCAGTATAACAATTAAACCAAAGGAAAAAATGAAAAAGTTCTTATTGACACTGGCAGCAGCCTTCATGATGAGTGGCGCCGCCTTCGCACAGGGAGGTTTCGGTGGTGGACAGTTCGACCCCGAGCAGATGATTAAGATGCGTACCGACCGCACCGTAGAGCAGTACAAACTGAATGCCGACCAGGCCAAGCAGTTGCTCGAACTCAACACGAAGTACAACGACCGTCTGATGGGTGGCTTCGGCCGTATGGGCGGTGGTCGTCGTGGTGGCGGCATGGGCCAGGGAGGTCCTGGTGGTGGTTTCGGTCAGGGCGGTCAGATGCCCGAACTCACTGAGGAGCAGCGCGCCCAGATGGAAGAGGCTCGCAAGAAGCGCGAGGAGGCTCAGAAGGAGTACGATGCTGAGTTGGAGAAGATCATGACAGCCGACCAGTTCAAGCAGTACCAGGAAGATCAGAAGAACCGTCGTCAGCGCGGTGGTGGTGGCTTCGGTGGCGGTCAGCGCGGTCCCCGTCAGGGTCGGCCCAACATCTAAGTCTGGAAATCATAAATTCCACACTTTATCATAAAATTATTTGTTTATTGTTCAGCGGTGGCAGGCTTTCCCGCCACCGCTGATTATTTTATCCTATAACTGTATTGTCTCGTCGCACTGTTCGGTGACGGTGGGACGATGAGTGATGAAGAGCATGGTCCTGTCGGGATAGGCGTTGAAGAGTCTGCGGTAGAGTTCGCGCTCGGTGGGTTCATCGAGTGAACTGCTGATCTCGTCGAGCAGCAGGATGTCGCCAGGATGCAACAGTCCCCGTGCGATGGCGATACGTTGCGCCTGTCCCTCGCTGAGTCCGCCGCCACGCTCACCCAGTTCGGTGTCGATACCTTCCGGCATATCCATGACGAAATCAGCACAGGCAATATGGAGCACTTCCCGCAGTTCCTCATCGGTCGCATCGGGCTTGGCCAGTTGCAGATTGTAGCGGATGGTGCCGCTCATCAGGGTGTTGCCCTGTGGCACGAAACAGGGTTCTCCGCCTACTTCCACCCGTCCACTCGTGGGCTCGATGAAGCCGAGGATCAGTCGGAAGAGTGTTGTCTTGCCGATGCCCGTCTCACCCATGATGGCGGTCTTCGTGCCAGCCTTGAAGTCGTGGGTGAATTGACGCAGTATCTCCCTGTCGCCCGTAGCGTAGCGGAAACTGACGTCGTCGAAACGAATGCCATGTTGGAGTGAATCAGAGATACCCCGTTCTGTCGTTTTTTTAATTGAGCCGTCGTCAGCATCGAGTTCATTAAGTCGGTCGATGCTCGCTGTGGTGTGGATCACGTAAGGCACCATGTTGAGCAGTTGCAGTATCGGTCCCTGTATCATGCCCACCAGTTGCAGGAACGAGGTCATCACACCGAAGGTGATGGCGCCTGCGCGCAGTTGCAGACCGCCCCAGACGAAGGCCAGCAGGTAGCCAAGGCCGAAGGCGAAGCCCAGTGCCAGGCGTGTTGCCACGGTAAACCGTGTGCGCCGCATCACGTTCCCCCTCAACCGCTCCTGCATCATGTCGAGGCGGTTGGTCACCCATTGCTCCGAGCCCAGGGAGCGCAGCACGGCGTTGTGCTCCATTCCCTCCTGCACCTGCATCTGGATACGGCTCTCGTCCTGTCGGATGTCGAGTGTCATCTGCCGCAGCCGACGAGCAATGAGTTTGCCGAAAACGACAGCCAGAGGTGTCAGCAAGAGCAGGGCCCATGCCAGCCGCTCGTCGAACCAGCGCATCAACAGGAAGGCGCCGCAGAGTTGTATCATCGTGATCAACACCTGGGGCAGCGTGTCGGTGGTCGTGGTGCTCACCTGTTCGATATCCTTCGCCATGCGTGAGGTCACGTCGCCCGAGTGCATCTCCTCGCCAGTATAGAGTTGTCGGCGGAAGAGACTGCTGAAGATCCTGAGGCGCAGGGTGTTGGTCTGTCGGATGCCGGCCGATGTCGTGAGCCAGTAGTAGCACTGTCGCAGTACGACACCGCCGACAACGGTCAGCACGAGCCATGCCACCATCTGCAGCACATCGTCGGTCGAGCCCGTTCGGATGGTCTCATCGATGAACAGCCTACTGAGCCATACCATCAACAGTCCGAGCCAGACCTGTGTGATGCCCACCACGATGCGCACCGCCGTGTTCCAGCGGATGCCCCGTGAGTTGCGCCATAGCCACGTGATGTAGTTCATAATTATGCTGCAATGACGCCCACAGACTTCCATTCTTGGATTATCTCCATGACGTCCTGACGGGCCTCTTCTGCCGTTACTTCGTATTCCTCACACATCCTGTCGGCCAACGACTCCACAGTGAAGTCGCCCGCCTCCACAGCCTGTTTCCAGAGCCATGCGGCACTCTCGTTCAGGGCCAGCAGTTTACCGAAGTTCACGGCCCCAAGACCCTCTCCGATGATCACTCTCTCGCCGCACACCTCGCGCAGCGTAAATCCTTGTTTGATTCTCATAATCGTCTGTATATTGCTAAAAGATATCTTCTTATGGGGCGCAGATGCCACCAGAGTCTGGCAGCGCATCGCCGCCACTGACTGTCTATCTCGTGTCGCCGCCCATTGGCATCCACCACATGTGTCACCAGGGCCTTGATGTCGCTCTTGGCACACTGTTCCGTGATTGCCAGGTTACCGTCGCCCATCAGTGTCACCGCGTCGCTGTCGATGGCGATGATCCGGTGCACCACGTAGTAGCCGCCCTTGACCCACGCCAGCACCACGTCGCCGACATCCAGGTGTGATGGTGGCTGCAGGATGACGCTCTCACGCCCACCGATGATAAACGGCAGCATGCTGTTCCCGTTCACTGGAAGCGTCACGCTCACGCCCTCCCCCACCAGTCGTATCGTCTCCTCTATAATCCTATCGTCGTTTGACATAATGTTGCTGCTTCTTGATCAGGCAGACACTCCAGATGCCATGTCGCCACCGTCTGGGCCAGCATGTTCTCCGTACGGTGCAGCCCGTCGGCCATCCGTTTCTCCCATCGCATCCCACTGACACTCGTCACGACGGCCATATATGCCGCAATGCCCTGTAGCCGTTCTATCTTGTTGTAGGGAGCCTGACTCAACAGCACGATGCCCCCGAGGGGATGACTCACGTTACGGTAACACGGTGTCTTTCCGCTCCACGGCGAGCCATACACGATGGCACTACCGTCGATGATATGCACCACGGGATTGTCATCATTCACCAGTTCCGTGCCCATGATATGTTGTAGCCACAGACTGGCATGAGTGCTCTTGCCCGTGCCGCTCTTGCCGAGGAACATATAGCCGTGCCCCTCATGACTCACCACCGCCGCATGAAACAGCAGCGTGTTCTTGTCGGCAGTCATCAGGGCATAGAGTATCATCAGGGCGTTGTCTATCGCCATCTTACGGGCGTATCCCGTCGTGATGAGCCGTGCCTCGCGGTAGTCGGCCGAACACACCAGCCACCCTGCCGTCTGTCCGTCCCAGCAAAAAACAAACACGGGTTGTCCGTCATCCGTCTTGCCCCAGACAATCACCTGCCCCTCTTCCTCCTGTCTGAACTCCTCGGTATATGCCGGGGGCTCCCCCTCCCCGACCGTCAACGTAAATAGAGGATCATGTGGAGTGGTCGCAAACGGCTCATAATTCTGCATCTGTCCGAAGTCATTCTCCCCGGCCGTCACGCAGAACGCATGTCCTGCCACGTTGTAATATCTCGTAGTCATATACACGTTCTCAATGACAGTTTCCTTCGTCTGATGCGCTCGGGAAGGGTCCTGACGATGGTCTTCCAGTAACTGCCCTCCAGCCACAGCACCTCCCAGAAGTCAAACCGCATCATCTTCAGCCGATGCCATTTGCTTTGGAAGAAATCCCGCCATATATTTTGTTGTACACTCGAAGCATAAAAACCGAAGTTGCCGCCCTCCATGATCCTGCGCAGCATCCACGCCCCGCGATAGTCATCCGTCTCGCAGAGCATCAGTCCACGGTCGATGTGCAGCAAGTCGCTGAGCAACCACATCAGCGCTCCTGCCGTCCGATGCAGTCCGAACTGCTTCAGCAGGCCCGCCACCTCCGTGCGCTCTTCCTCCGTGGAGTTCTGCAACAGCAGATAGTAGTCGCAGACCTGTCGCAGTCCGATGCCACTGGCGATGAAATGGTGCTGGATATGTGCGAGTTGCATCACCAGCGCAAACCGCACCGACGGCACGCTGAAACCTTCCGGCACCATCGCCGTCTGTTGTATCTCACGCTCCAACCATTGTTGCAGCCGTTTGTTCGTGATGGCGTTGAAGTTGCCCGACGAAGGTCGGAAATGCACCTCCACCGTCACGCCGTCCTTTGTCGGTGGCAGATGAACATGGTGATATGATGATGTGGCCTTGCCCTTCTTGCCATAGTTCCTCATCGATGGCCGCTCGTTCAACATCCCCAGGGTCATCAACAGGTCGGTGACGCTCTCATGGCCGCCTTCCACCCAGATGTCGATATCACCGGGTTGCCGACTCATTGGGTCTGGATAGAGTCGTGCGTTCGCCTGACCCTTCAGGATGGCCGTCCGTCGCCCATTGTCGGCAAACAGTCTCGTCAACCGTGCCGCCTCACTGTTCAACAGGGCGTTGAGACCACGTATCTCCTCTGCCTCGCTGGCCCACTGTATGGCCAGTGTCATCGGAGGCTGTTGCTCACGGGGCAACCGCGCCACCGCCGAATAGATCACGCCCGTCAACGACTGTTTCCGCGCCATCTGATAGAGTGCCGTCCATGCCGCCTCCGTCGGCTCAGTCCCGAAAGACCCCGTCTCCAACGGCTCCTCCCTCATCGCCGCCCTCAGCAACTCAAAGAATAATTGACACTCTTTCATCTATCATTAATTACGCCAGGTGCTTATCGTCCTGAGGCTGGCCTGGGATAGTGGGGATGTAGTTGAGGTTCCAGTCATGGTCACTTCCTACGAGTAACTTTGTGGGCTGATTCAGCACATATACCTCCATCGTGGGCTTTACATATTTCTTCTTCATCGTTGTGTCCTCCTATTTGATGATTATCTTATATCCATTATTGATATAGATGCCCTTCTTGGTCGGCTGGCCCTGGATGCGGCGACCGTCGAGACTATACCAAGCGTCGCCGAACACGACCTCGCCCGTACGGGTGTTGAGCGTACCGATGGCCGTCGGCGTGCCGACAGCATCGATAAACCGCACGGTCATCGTCTCGGGAAGGTCTTCCGTCCCGCCGCGTGTCACGGCCCGTGCACCGCTGGTGCCACTATATTGCAGGTAGGCACGGAAAGGCAGCACATAACTGTTGCTTCCACCCTTCACGCGGAAGAACTTACCCTCGGCCAGGTCTGCCTTGCCAGGTGCCGCGAAACCGTAAATGGTCTGTGGGTCATCAGGCCAGTTGATGCGGGCGTAGGTGCCCTTGAACACCCAACCGTCGGTATTGCCCGTCGTGGGTGTCTTGCCCGCGCTGATAGTTGCAGCAGCCGTGCCGTGGAACAGTACTGGCCCAGTGGCGGCGGGCTTGAACAGGTAGGGTTTGTTGGCTTCTAAAGGATTGTCTGCCGTTATGTTCGCATCCTGCATCGTCACCTCCGTCTTCTCGGCGTTCACGCCAGCGAACTCATAGAACGTGCCGATGCCCGTAGCGGGCGTATAGGCAAACGGCAGACAGATAGTCGAAGCCACGTTGGCAGTGAATGAACGGCGGAAGACCACCGTGCCGCTCAATGGCGTTGGCACGGCTGCGATCTCGCTTAAGATGGTAGCAGGCACGGCCCCGTCGTTCTCAGTGACGTCGGCACCGTTGCAGCCGATGCCGCTGGCAGTGGGTGTGTCGCCCATGATGCAGTTACTGTAGTAGTTATATTTGAGGGTACTACCAGAACCAAGATTGAGACTATAGCCGACAATTGCACCTCTGGCACCATTGTAACTAGTGCGATTGACTCTAGTACCAATCACAAGGCAGTTCTCGATGGTGCCACTTTGTTGCCGTCCCACGATGCCGCCGACATTACCATAGCCAGTGATATTGGCGTCACTGAGGGTGACGTTCTTCACCGTGCCTTGCCGCATATAGCCGAAGAGCCCTTGGTAGGAGTTGCTAAATTGATCGCTCCCACCCTTATAGATACGGATGCCGCTCACGGTGTGGCCATCGCCGTCGAACGTGCCTTCGAAAGGATGATCATCTTCATCATTATTACTAAGTTTGCAACCAATAGCAGTGTAGTTGTTCTCGGTGCTATTGTCATCGTTCCACGCCATGGTGTAGGTATAGGCAATGTCGGCGGTCATCTTGAAGTACGTGTTAGCGTAGGTCGTGCCGCTGTTCACGTCGGCGGCCAACTTGTTCAGGTCATCGGTGGTCTTGATCTGATAGGGTTTTTCTGACGTGCCTTCATCGCCCGTATAAATCGGGAACTGCATAGTACTCTGCGCCCACGCCGTCTGTGTGCCTAGCGTCAGCATCACTGCGAGCAGCATCTGTGCCGCCTGCACAAAAATAGTTGTAAAGTTTTTGTGTTTCATTGTTGTTTTGATTGATTTCTATGTGCAAAGAAAGTGCAAAATATTGTTTTGCCGAGATGGCTACCAGCCGTACTGCTGCCAACCGATAGGTCCATTCCACTGAAGATTCTGTATCGTGGTGTTCAGACTTGGAGAGATGTTATTATACTGATTCCCAGGGAAGAACATACTTAACACGCGGCAGTCGGAACTGATCTCATCGAAAGATGGCATATTCTTTTTGAATACGGGAAGTGTGGATTTACTAACAAACCAACGAGGTGACAAACGATAGTAAGGTACTGCTTTCTCAAAGGCGGGTACCCATTCGTTGAAGTCGGCTTCATCAGTATTCTCTTTCAGCATCTTATACATGTCGTAGTTATTCATCAGACCATTGTTGACAGCATAGAAGATCACGTTGCTGACATCGAGCGTGCCTGTAGGCTTCAGTTTGTCTGTGATGGTATTAAGCAGTTTTGCGGTGGCTGCGGCCAGATTATCAAGTTCAGACGTCCTGACCGCTATCAGGGGTTGACTATAACCTGCCAAGTCACCAAAATCGAGAAAATAGTACCGATAGATATTGTTCTTAAATTGCTCGATATACTCATCCCAATATTGGTCGATAATCTTTTTATAGAAAGTGGAACTGGTGTCGAAGAGGTTGGAAAAATTAGAATAATTGGCGCCGTGATCAGGAATCTCTGCAGGAGAGCCGATGACATAGTCGGTGACATTGCGCAATTCATAAGCCACCTCGACGGTGCATAAAGTACAGCAGTCGCCAAAAATGAAGGCAAGTTTCTCACCGTTCATGCCGTTTTTGATGGCACGGGCCATCGAGGGAATGTTCATCCAAGAAATAGGAGAGACACTTTGGTCGATGGCATAGGCACGATTTCTGGCATAGGTGATAGAATCATTCCTGATCAGCCATCCTGTGGCATGCCCCCAGAGCACGAGTCCATAACTCTTGGCAGGATATTTCTCGCGGGCATAACGCAAGGCCTCTTCGAAAACGGCAGGGTCGGAAGTGGGAGTCTCGCTGACACTGGTAGAATCGACGAACTTGCCATCTTTGACGCGTGCGAAATAGGGGTTGTTATCATCATCTTTGTCAACATAGACAATGAGGTTCTGATTGTCATTGAGGCCCTTCGAACCTTCTTTCATCTCTTGGAGGTCGTAAACAGAAAAATCACTCAGATTGTTATCTGCCGCCACATATACGAGTACCGTTCGCTCGCTGGAAGCGACGGGAGGTTCTGGTACAGGATTAGGAACAGGCATATCGTTGTTACCGCACGCCGCAAAACTTATGGCCAAAAGGCTCAGGAATAATCGAGATAGTTTCATAACGCAAGAAATTTGGGCAAAGGTACGAAAAAAATGTGAATGGATGCGATTATTAACTTTCTTTATACCAAAAAGCCTTGCCGATCCTATGGGTCAGCAAGGCTAATGTTATTTCGATAAAATGTCGTCTCTTACGCCAGTTGCTTCTCGTCCTGGGGCTGGCCGACGAGAAACAGTTGGCGTAACGCAGTGTTACACACGGGGACAGGAACCGTGTGTACACTAAGCCAAATGGGTGAATAAAAATAAGCCAAATGGGTGAATAAAATCCGGCCAAATGGCGGAATTAAAAAAATAATTTGTATCTTTGCACCCGAATATAAATACGATAATATGGAGAAAACGTATAAGAAAAGAATAGCAGACGGCCTTTTACAGCGTAAGTTAGCAGGTAAAGGTGCGGTGCTTATTGAGGGAGCGAAGTGGTGTGGAAAGACTACTACGGCAGAGCAAATTGCCAAGAGTGTGAAGTATATGACGGAAACGGGTATGGTAGATCAGAACATCCAATTGGCCAGGTTGAATCCCAAATTAATCTTGAAAGGTGATATTCCCAGACTAATAGATGAATGGCAGGTTGCACCCCAATTATGGGATAGTGTTCGTTTTGAATCTGACCACGGTCCATTGGGCCAGTTTATTTTGACAGGGTCTTCTGTTCCACCAGATATGAGTAAAGTTATACACACAGGAACAGGACGTATCGGATGGCTTAGGATGCGACCAATGAGCCTTTGGGAGTCGCAGGAATCAAGCGGAGAGGTTTCGCTCGCAGAGTTGTTTACCACACCCGAACAGGTAGGCGCAGTCAATCCGATGGATATTGAGCAGGTGGCTTTCCTGACTTGCCGTGGCGGATGGCCTTTGGCTGTTGATATGGAACGTGAAATTGCATTGGATCAGGCATTTGACTATGTGGAATCTGTTGAGAAACGTGATATTTCAAAGGTGGATGGTGTGGAACGTGACTCTGTCCGTGTCCACCGGCTCTTACGGTCTCTCGCCAGGAACCAAGGCAGTCAGGCTTCGTTCGGAACTATTAAGGCCGATTTGATTGCCAATGAAGCAGATACGATATCGGAAGATACTATTTCTTCTTATTGCAAGGCCCTGAAGGAAATATTCGTTGTGGAGGACAGTGAGGCATGGAATCCCAACCTGAGGAGTAAGACTGCCATACGTACAAGTGATACACGGTATTTTACTGATCCCTCGATTGCTACGGCTGCTTTGGGTATAGGCCCTAATGATTTGATTAATGACCTGAATACGTTTGGATTATTCTTTGAAACCATGGCTGTACGTGACCTCCGTGTATATGCAGAAGCATTGAATGGTAAGGTGTACCATTATCGGGATAAGAATGGATTGGAATGTGATGCTGTGGTGCATCTGAGAGATGGACGCTATGGCTTGGTGGAGATTAAACTTGGTGGCGATGATCTTATAAATGACGGTGCTGACGTGATGAAGTCGCTGGCAGAGAAGATTGACACCGAAAAAATGAAGGAACCATCATTTATGATGGTGCTGATAGGTGTTGGAACATATGCCTATAGAAGAGAGGATGGCGTTTATGTGGTTCCAATCGGGTGTCTGAAGGATTGATTCGAATCATGTAACACACGGTTCCTGTCCCCGTGTGTAACACTGCGTTACGCCAACTGTTTCTCGTCGGGCTGCTGGCCGGGGATGCGGGGTGTGTAGCCGAATTGTTCAGAGCCGACCAGCACCCGGGTGGTGTTTCCGATTTCATAGACCTTCATCGAAGGCTTCATATATTTTTTCTTTTCCATATGACTTAACTTTTTATCTACTTAATCACGACTTTTTTCCCGTTATGGATATACAGTCCCTTTACAGACGGTTTGCCTGAGAGTCTGCGACCGTCGAGGCTATACCACGTGCCAGCCGAATGTTCACTGTTCCATGTTCCATGTTCAATGTCAACGATTCCCGTCGCCATGCCTGGAGCCTCTTCCGCCGACTTCCACTCTATCTCAATCACATCAGGCAGTTCCTCTGCCGATGCCTTGCGGCGAGCCGTCGAAGCCGTCTCTGTACCAGTCAGCTCGCCGTTGTATTCCAGATAGCAACTGAACGGGCGGACATTTGTGTTGTACTTCGCCTTCACGAACATACCCTCCTTGCGGCTTGGGTCATCCTCGCTGTCCTCCATCAGGAAGCCGTAGATGTGACCGTTCTTCACATCGTCGTCGTTGGCGTCCCAGTGCAATTTTGTGTATGTCCCGTGGAAGGTGAAGCCCGCCGTGGCATCCACCGTCTCCGGGTATTCGCTGATATTGACCTCTACGTTGGGGAATGTGATGCCATACACGTTGCTCGTCGCCTCGAAGATGTACGGAGTGTTGGCTGAGAGCGGGCCCGAAGTAACCTCCGTCATCACCGCCTTCTTCACGCCGCCTTCCTCGCTGATGCCCGTGAACTCCCACACCTTACCGTGGTTCAGCAGTTCCGACGGGTCGAACGGCAGGCATACCGTCTGCTTCTTCCCGGCGGGGAATGTCCGTTTCAGCGCAATGTTCTTCGTCTGCCCGTTTGTCAGCACGCTCTTGTCATCGCCGTCGGCAATAATCACATCCAGCGGTAAGATATCACTAGCGTATTCTTTCCACCCATCCGCCGCCCTATATACCTCCACGCTGGTGGCCGGCACATATATCTTCCGCCAAAAGGCATGGCTAATAAAAACATCCAAGTCACAAGTTGGCACCGACGTCGCATAGATGGTGACCGAAGACAGATTTAAGCAATTATCAAATGCCTGACCACGGATGTTCGTCACTCCACTGCCGATGGTGACGGACCTCAGGCCAGTGCAACCATAGAAGGCTCTATCCTGGATTTTTGTCACGCTCGATGGGATGTTAACACTTGTCAGGGAGGTGCAACCAGAGAAGGCTCTATACTGGATTATTGTCACGCTCGATGGGATGTTAACACTTGTCAGGGAGGTGCAACCATCGAAGGTTTGTTCGAAAATATTCCCCACGCCCAACGGGATGTTGACGCTTGTCAACGAGGTGCATCCTTGGAAAGCTTTTTCACCTATATCTTTAACTCTGTTGCCAAATGATACTGAAATCGCTTTAGTGCAGTCCTTGAAGGCATATCCCCCTATATGATTCATGCCATCACCTATCACGATGGTCTTGATCTGATTGCGGTAGTTGTACCAGGGACTTCCTCCTTCGCCATAGTTTTCCATAGATCCGTTGGGGATGCTGCTGCTGATGGTGAGCAGGTCAGGGATGGTACCTCCCTCGCTCTTGGTCAAACTCCATGTTACCTCCGATCCGTCGAGGCCTGACGGTCCATTAACCCATCCACACGTGCCGGCATATCCCTCGAACCATTTTGCATAGAGCGTCAGGTCGTCTGTCAGGGTAACTGTTTGACCTGGCTGATACACAACGTTTCCGCTGGCCGACGTAGCCCAGCCGATGAAAAAATAATCGCTTCTGGTAAAGCCGCATGTGGGGATATTGTAATTTGTGCCACCCGCTATGTTATCCGTCACCATCGTCTCTGTGCCATCGTTGGCGTAGAGATATACATGGCAAGTCGTTTTTACCCATTTTGCGTAGAGCGTCAGGTCGCCATTTATGGTGATTTGTACATTAGGCGCATATACAACGTCACCAGTGGCCGACGTGGCCCAGCCGAGGAAAGTATAGTCGGTGCGTGTAGGTGCAGTCGGTGTAATATTGTAGCCACTATAAATATTGAATGTTCGTATTCCTCCTCCATCATAATTGTCGTCCAGCGTCAGAGTATAGGTATCATAACTGTCGCCGCCTTGCGCCTTTGCCTCAGTGGGGACGGTAAGGATGGTGAGCAACATGAGGGTCAGCAGTGCCGCTGCCCGTAAGGATAAATGGGTAATGGTTTTGTTTATCATTTCTAATTATTCATCGGTTCTGGTGGCAAAGATACACATTTCTGTGCGAAGTTCCAAATGTTTTAGAAGAAAATCCCCGAACTGGCAAACAATTCGGGGATATCTTACACAAAAGGAACGGAACTTATTGGGTTACAGGCCGCCCTCTTCGCCGCCAGTATTAGAACCACCGCCAGAGCCTGAGCCGGAACCGCCAGAGCTTGAGCCGGAACCGCCAGAGCTTGAGCCGGAACCGCCAGAGCTTGAGCCGGAACCGCCTGTGTTAGAGCCGGAGCCTGACGAAGAGCCGCCATTGCCGCCATTGCCACCGCCGTTACCGCTGTTACCGCCGGAGGGCTTGTCGTCATCGTCATTGGAGCCCTTGCCGGTCTTCAAGACGTATTGACGGTAGTACTTGATGAGTTCGTTCACCTGCATGATCATCTCGTCGAAGCGCGAGGGGTCGTCGTCCATCGCGGTGGCCGCGTTGAGCATCAGGATCAGGTCGTGGTAGGCCCCGTCGGCCTCGTTGCGGGCCTTGGCCAGGGCCAACCTCTCCTGTTGCATACGTTCGTCGTTGCGCTGCGACATCAGCGTGCGCACGGCCTCGTTGGCGGTCTTCAACTGCGTCAGGAGCGAGGTCAGTCCCAGGGCCGTCATGGTCGTCATGGCCTGCTGGTTGTCCTCCAGTTCCTGTATCATCTGCTGCATCTTACCGCTCTCCTCGGAGTAGTTCTCGCTGACATCCACGCTGTACTTCTTCATGATGTTCCAGAGCAGCGTGGCCGCCGCCTTCTTCTCGGCGTCGAAGGTGAACTTCTGGTACATCTGTACCTGGCTCTTCAGCGCCGTGTAGAGACCGTCGCGGCGCGTGTCCTCGTCGGCGATCTGCTGGGTAAATTCGCTGGCGCGACTGAGTCGGTAGGCCTGGTCCATCGCCGTCACACCCGCGATGAACGGTGTGTAGGCGGCCTCGACCTTCGCGGGGAGTTGGCTCACGCCCGCCTCGCCCGAGTCGCGGAAGGCCTTCACAATGTTCTGTACCTGCTGCACATATTCCAGGAATCCCGCCATGCGCAGCGACTTCAGTTTAAAGTTATCAATCTGTTTGATGTTCAATCCCATAACTGTCATTTTTAAGTTTATTCTTCATGTTTTCACTCTCCGGTGGGGTGTGGTCTGCCTGAGATTCGGTTCAGACTTCACCCCGGTGGGGATTTCGTGCCCGACATTCCGTTCAGACTTTACCCCGGCGGGGATATCGTGCCCGAGATTCGGTTTGGACTTTCCCCCGGTGGGGATATCGTGCCCCGGATTCCGTTCGGACTTTACCCCGGTGGGGATATCGTGCCTGAGATTCCGTTCGGACTTTACCCCGGTGGGGATTTCTTGCCTGACATTCCGCTCGGACTTTCCCCCGGCGGGGGATGGACTGCCCCGGATTCGGGGCTGGGTTTTCACTCCCATCGATGCCCTCCCTCCATTTCAGAACACAGAAGCCTGCACGGCGACCGTTCCCACCACGGTGGAGATGATGGCAACAACCACCTGCAGCACCTTCTTCACTGTTGACCACTTGATCTTCTTCATACGCAAATCGTTTTTTAAGGGTTAAACAAAAACGAGGGGCGGTTCGGATCGGACGGGCCTCGATGGCGGTCTTTTGGATGTTGTCGCGGCGCCCGGCCGCCCGGTTCGCCATAGCCACGCCCCGGCTCCTACCCCGCCCCTCAGGAATTCATCTGCGAAGGTACGACATCCGGCCACCCCGAACCATACGCATCGTGCGCAACGATACGCAACGATACGATAAAATCGGACACCAATAAAACTAATTCATTAAATGCTTGCAAAATCGAATTATTATTTTTATCTTTGCAGCAGAAACAAAATGGATTTCAGATGATGAGGAGGATTGGTTTACTAATAACGCTGCTGCTTTGTATGTTTGCCATTCATAAGATTGTTGCAGCAGAAATAGGCGACGCCAACGGCGATGGGGTTGTAAACGTAGCAGATATCATTGCGGTGGTCAATGCAGCCTGTGGTCAAGAATCAGATGAGTTTGGGTCTTTATAACCCGGATGACTTTGGAAGTGGACAGTCATTTACTATAGAACAAATCGATGACTATCATGACATTATGATTGATGCCATCAGGGAAGTCTCTCCAGAACGTTTCATATTCTATACAGCTCTCTTTATGCCAAGCAAGACCCAGTCTGGTGATAACGCTGCCATTGGAATGGAACAGTATCGTCATATGTCTGAAAAATATACAAATACACGTCCTATCTGTGTCTTGATGGATATGGCCTATATGTTCTACGAATACAATACTGGTGACGGTAATATAGACTGGGCACATCATTCGGTATGGGTACCCACTTATCCCAATACGATTTATGGCGGCAATGGTACGGTTCATGATGACAACAAGCTGATAATTGACGGCTGTCTGCCGACAGGTACTACCATCAATTTCTATCTTGCCAATGCTAATAATGCAACAGTGAATATTACTGCAGACGAGGAAACCCTTTATGAGGAAGCAGCACTTGATGGTGACTTCAACATGGGATATGCCAACGCTTTTGGCGAACCTTTCAGGAAAAGCGACAAAATGATTTCTGTCACTCTTGATTCTGATACAAAGGCCGTAATCATGTCGGCCAAAGAAGGTTCCTTTAACTGGTGTGGTCTCGAGGTGAAACTCCCAGATACTTATACTGTACAAAAATGGAGGAAACTGTCAGAATGGGACAAAGAAACTGGACTCGTACCAGAGGAGGACAAAGACAAATACCTCTATCTGGCTTCAACATCTACCATTCAAACAGGTCCTACAACCAACGAATGGGATGGCGGCAGTCTGTATGTGACAATCAATAAAGACGTAACATTTACTACCAACTATATATTCTCATACTCTAATAAGGAATTAACAGAACTGATTGCAAAAGAGAACAGTGAAGATTTTCCCAGGTGGGCTTGTGCTTTTGAAGATATACTCGTGACAGACATGACAGGAGCACTCAACTATTGGGATGACACGATGGAAGTGTATCAGCGTTATGGTGTCGATTGCTGGATATCTGCGTTAGGCCTCATGACAGAAGAGGGTCTGGCCCCCTTCCGCATTGCCGACTACGAGGGCGAGGACTTCGAAGGACATCACAACTTCAATATCAAACTCCTTAGGGTCCTTCAAAAATATATGGATAAATAAGGGGTAGAGTCCCTTACGGCTCACCGAGGTAGTCGATGATGAGACGGACAGCCTTGGCGCTGAAGAACTTCGCACGGGGACTCTGGTGGCAGTCGACGAGAGCGTCGGCCAGAGGGCTGCAGCGGCGGATCCAGGCATTCAGGCGGTTGAGGGCCACGTGCGGGTCACTGTCAGGAAAGTACTGCATGGCAAGTTCGGACTTGGGATAACTGCGGATTTCGAATGGAGACATCATCATCATCGTTCTTATTGTTTGTTTTGTGGACAGTGGACAGTAAAGGACAGTAGAATCAGTAAACTCTACGCGTACCGTACAGGTGTGTGCGCAGTACGCATGAGGATTTTGCTAAAAACACTGTACGTTACTGTCCACTGACCCCGGTTCGGATTCATATTCGGGTTCGGCCTGGATGGCCATCGACTGCTGGGCGGCATGGATCTCGTTCCAGTTCCTGCTTGACACGATATAGCCCCGTACGCCATGATACTTCACGCGGCGGAAACCCAGTTCAGCAAGGGCACGACCCATGTGGACGGGCGACAGTTTCTGTGAGATATTGGTACTGACAATCTGCATCGCCCGGGCCACCGACATGAACTCGCCGGGCTCGGCCCCCGACGGCTGACGGAAATAGAGACTGGCCAGTTCATACTCCAGACGGGGCGCCTCGAACTGGCGGTTGTGGGCGGCGAGACGGATAATCTCCTGCAGCGAGAACCAGTACTTGAAACCCTGCTGGTAGAGGGCATAGGCCTGCGAGTAGATGCCCTCGTAGTTGAAAGGGTTCTCTCTGGGCGAGATGATGGCATCCACCTCGAAGGGCAACCAGCGGCGGTTGCCCGTGGGGTCGTTCAGAAACAGTGCGTTGTTACCCGTGCCGCAAAACGAGGCGATGTGCTTGCGGTGCTCGTGGAAGTGGGCGTAGGCTGCTCGCTCGTCGATGCTGGGCATGGTGACGGCAGCCTTCAGTTGGTTGAGTTCCGAGGGTCGCATGGTGTCGAGTTCCTCGCAGCACACCAGTCCGTACTGCGCCAGCGTCAGCAGGTCGTCGCGCCCCATGCGGTTGGCGTTCGTCTTCGTATAGAAGTACTGCGACAGTTCCGGAGGCAGGAGATAGTTGAACCAGGTCGTTTTGTACGAGCCTTGTTCGCCGATGAGCACGAGGATCACGTTGTTGACGACGGTGGCATCGATCCAGCCCGCCACCATGCCGACAAGCCATTTCGTCAGGTACTCGGCGAAGCGCAACTGCTCATCCACCCCACCCTTCACCAAGACCGTCGTTGACATGACGAGGATGTGGTTCTCACCGTTCCAGGGCGGCAGGCGGTCGAGATAGTGTCGGAACGGGTGGAAGTCGGGCACGAAGTCCGACTCAATGACGCGGTAGATGTCCTTTGCACGCACGACCTTCTCCTTCGACAGATGCCTCCACAACGTGTTGACGATCCTGTCGGTGATGGGCTGCCACTCCTTGGATCCGTCAGACTCATAATTCGATGGTATCCGGCACTCCACGCGGCCTGTGATGACGTTGTGGCGCAGATAGATGTTATCGTTGAGGAATGTCTGGATATCCTCCACCGACGCATTCACCTCCCGCCAGTTCGGCTTGTGCTCTTTCTGGGATGCCTCTTTCTTTTTCTTGTCCTTCATCATTTCACTTTTGATGTTTCACATCGAGCCCGCTCACGCTCGGCAGAGTCCAAGTACACTTGGCTCTGCTCTCGCTAAATCGCGGCCTTCACCTTTTCAATCTTAAACGCCTTGTGGCGGTTCTTCGTCAGGTCGATGCGGCAACTGACGTGCACCCACCAGGTCGCGCCACTGTGTTCGAGGATCAACTGGTCGTAGTCGGGCAGGCTTTCACGCATCCATTCCCAGAGGATGCTGGCCATCTGCTGCTGCGAGGTCACACTGAAGGGCCAGTGCTTGCGCGGCACCTGGATGTCGGCGGCCTCGCCGGTGAGATGCTGCGAGTTCGGGGCACCGCCCACGAGACGGTTGATCGGTTCACAACGGTAGCCGCTGGTCACCTGCAACGGCAGGCCGAAGCGCTGGCGGGTGGGTTCGAGACAGCGCACGGCGAGGTTGCGCAGGCGCATGATGTGACACTCCAACGGCACGTTAGGGATGCCGTGCTTCTCGGCCGTACTGGATTGAAGAAACTCACCCAGCGCAAAATGCGCCGTAAACCTCTCACAATAATTCTCTTTCATACCTTTACCAATTATATTTATTACGGGTGCAGCCCGTCCTCGCATGAGTTTACGAATGCAAAGGTACGATAAAGGGAATACAAAAACCACCGATATATTAGGGATATACAGGGGGGATAATCCCCCCTCCGATGGAAAAAAAACATATAATATTTG
>JAGCPK010000012.1 GCA_017965725.1 Prevotella sp. | reverse complement strand
TAGGTATGGCGACGGCGAATACCCTGAATGGTGTGATTGCCGGAGCCCGACAGGTGGAGGTGACTATCAACGGTATCGGTGAACGGGCGGGTAACACCTCGTTGGAGGAGATTGCCATGATCCTGAAATGCCACAAGGGTCTCGGTATCGACACGAACATCAACACGACGAAGATCTATCCGACGAGTCGTATGGTGTCGTCGTTGATGAATATGCCTGTGCAGCCGAATAAGGCTGTGGTGGGACGTAATGCCTTCGCACATTCCTCTGGTATCCACCAGGACGGCGTGCTGAAGAATGTGCATACCTACGAGATTATGGATCCGAAGGATGTGGGTATCGACGACAACAGCATCGTTCTGACAGCCCGTTCTGGTCGTGCAGCCCTGAAGCATCGTCTGCACATGAACGGCGTGGATCTCGACGAGAAGAAACTCGATAAGATCTATGAGAAGTTCCTCGTGCTGGCAGACCAGAAGAAGGAGGTGGGCGATGCCGACGTGATGATGCTGGCAGGTGCCGACACCTCGGACACCCGTGCCGTACGTCTCGACTTCCTGCAGGTGACAACGGGTAAGGGTGTGCGAAGCGTCGCCAGTATCGGTCTCGACATCTCCGGACAGAAGTTTGAGGCCGCAGCCAGTGGAAACGGTCCTGTGGATGCTGCCATCAAGGCTCTGAAGAAAATTATCATGAAACAGATGACGCTGAAGGAGTTTACCATCCAGGCCATCTCGAAGGGCTCCGACGATGTGGGTAAAGTCCACATGCAGGTGGAGTACGACGGCTCACTCTACTACGGCTTCGGTGCCGATACGGACATCGTGACGGCTTCTGTGGAGGCATATATAGACTGTATTAATAAGTTTAAGGTGAAGGAATGAATACATTATTTGACAAGATATGGGACAGGCACGTGGTGCAGGTCGTGACGGACGGGCCGACGCAGTTGTATATAGACCGTCTGTACTGTCACGAGGTGACCACGCCCCAGGCCTTCGATGGGATGCGTTCGAGAGGATTAAAGTGTTTCCGTCCGCAGCAGATATTCTGTATGCCTGATCACAATACGCCTACCCATGATCAGGACAAGCCCATTGCCGATCCCGTGTCGAAGGCACAGGTGGATGCTCTGGAGCGAAATGCCGCTGAGTTCGGACTGACACACTACGGCATGATGTCGAAGGATAATGGCATCATCCACGTGGTAGGACCCGAGAAAGGTCTCTCTCTGCCTGGCATGACCATTGTCTGCGGTGACTCCCACACCTCTACACATGGTGCGATGGGGGCTGTGGCCTTCGGCATCGGCACCTCTGAGGTGGAGATGGTGATGGCGTCGCAATGTATCCTCCAACAGAAACCCAAGTCGATGCGGATCACCATCAATGGTACGCTTGGCAAGGGTGTGACGGCGAAGGATGTGGCCCTCTATCTGATGGCTCAGATTACGACATCGGGTGCTACGGGCTATTTCGTCGAGTATGCCGGTGAGGTCGTGCGTAACCTGTCGATGGAAGGCCGCCTCACCCTCTGTAATCTCTCCATAGAGATGGGAGCCCGTGGCGGTATGATTGCCCCCGACGAGACCACCTTTAATTATATAAAAGGTAGGGAGTACGCCCCGAAGGGTGAAGAGTGGGAGAGGGCTCTGGCCTTTTGGAAGACGCTGAAGAGCGGCGAGGATGCCGTATTCGATAAAGAACTGACCTTTGATGCGGCAGAGATTGAGCCGAGAATCACCTACGGTACGAACCCTGGGATGGGGATAGGGATAACAGAAGCCATCCCCGAACAAAGTGCCGGGCGGGCTTTGGAGTATATGGGCTTTAAGTCTGGACAGAAGTTGCTGGGTACGAAGGTCGATTATGTATTCCTCGGGGCCTGTACCAACGGACGTATCGAGGACTTCCGAGCCTTCGCCTCTCTTGTGAAGGGGCGCCAGAAGGCGAAGGATGTCGTGGCGTGGCTCGTGCCTGGCTCATGGGCTGTGGATGCGCAGATCCGTGAGGAGGGTCTCGACAAGATTCTCGAGGCAGCAGGCTTTGCCATCCGTCAGCCCGGCTGTTCTGCCTGTCTCGCGATGAACGACGACAAGATACCTGCAGGCAAACTGTCGGTATCTACCTCTAACCGTAATTTCGAAGGGCGTCAGGGGCCTGGTGCCAGAACCATCCTTGCCTCGCCCCTCGTTGCCGCTGCTGCTGCTGTCACAGGTGTCATCACTGATCCAAGAGAATTGTTATGAAACAGAAATTCGACGTTATAACCAGTACTTGTGTACCCCTTCCTTTGGAGAATGTGGATACCGACCAGATTATCCCCGCACGCTTTCTGAAAGCCACAACCCGCGAGGAGCGTTTCTTCGGCGACAACCTCTTCCGCGATTGGCGCTACAATGCCGACGGCACAACCAATAAGGACTTCGTGCTGAATGATTCCACCTACAGTGGCTGCATTCTTGTGGCAGGTAAGAACTTCGGCTCCGGCTCCAGTCGTGAGCATGCTGCCTGGGCCATCGCAGGCTATGGTTTCCGGGTGGTGATCAGCAGTTTCTTTGCCGACATCCACAAGAACAACGAACTCAACAACTTCGTGCTGCCGGTGCAGGTGAGCGAGGATTTCCTCGCGGAACTCTTTGAGAGCATCAAGGCAGACCCGAATACCGAGGTCGAAGTGAATCTCCCTGCGCAGACCGTCACCAACAAGGCTACGGGACGCAGTGAGCACTTCGATATCAACGGCTACAAGAAGCATTGTCTGATGAACGGTCTCGACGACATTGACTTCCTGGTACAGAACCAAAACAAGACAGAACTATGGGAACAGCAGAACAAGTAAGCAAATTCCAGCGCATACAGCCCTTCGTGGAGATTCTGGACTCGACGCTGCGTGACGGTGAACAGACCAGTGGCGTCTCTTTCCTGCCGCACGAGAAACTGATGATGGCGCGTATGCTGTTGCACGACCTCAACGTGGATCGTATCGAGGTGGCGTCGGCCCGTGTCTCTGAGGGTGAGAAGGAGGCGGTGGGTATGATCTGCCGTTATGCTGAGAAGATTGACAAACTTGAGAGGGTAGAGGTGCTGGGATTCATCGATGGTGGTGAGAGCATCGACTGGATTGCTTCGTGCGGTTGCAAGACAGCCAACTTGTTGGCGAAAGGTTCGGAGAAACATTGCGTGCAGCAACTCCAGAAAACCCCTCAACAACATATCGAGGAGATTCGCGAGGCCGTGAGGTATGCCCGCAGCAAGGGCATCACCGTCAACCTCTATCTTGAGGACTGGTCAAACGGCATGAAGGACTCTCCCTTCTATGTCTATCAGTTGATGGACTCGCTCTGCGACTGTGGCATTCGCCGCTTCATGCTGCCCGACACGTTAGGTATCATGAATCCCTTGCAGTGCATTGAGTATTTCCGTAAGATGGTGAAACGCTATCCTGATACCCACTTCGACTTCCACGCCCACAACGACTACGACCTCGCTGTGTCCAACTCTCTCGCTGCTGTACTGAGTGGCGCCAAGGGTCTGCACGTCACCGTCAATGGGCTGGGTGAGCGTTGTGGCAATGCCCCGTTGTCGAGTGTGCAGGTGATCCTGAAGGATCAGTTCAATGCCCGTACGAATATCCGCGAGGACAAACTCAACGACATCTCCCGTATGGTGGAGAGTTACAGTGGTATCGCCGTGGCTCCCAATCAGCCGATCATTGGCGATAATGTCTTTACGCAGGTGGCTGGTGTTCATGCTGACGGCGACAAGAAGAACAACCTCTACTGCAATGCCCTCGTACCTGAGCGTTTCGGACGGAGGCGGGAGTATGCCCTGGGTAAGAACAGTGGCAAGGCGAACATTGCCAAGAACCTCGAGAAACTGGGATTGGAACTTACGCCTGAGCAGACGCGCCGTGTCACCCAGCGTATCACTGAACTCGGCGACAAGAAGGAGATTGTCACGCAGGAGGATCTGCCCTTCATCGTCAGCGATGTGCTGAAGCACGATGCTCCGGAGGACAAAGTGAAACTGGTCAGTTATGTGGTCTCTACCGCCTATGGTCTGAAGCCGGGAGCAAATGTCAAGGTTGAGATCAATGGCCAACAGTATGAGGCGGGTGCTACGGGCGACGGCCAGTACGACGCTTTCGTCAAGGCCCTGCGTTATATCTACCGCAAATACCTCGACCGTACCTTCCCTATTCTGGCCAACTATGCCGTCACCATTCCGCCAGGTGGACGCACAGATGCCTTGGTACAGACGGTGATCACGTGGAACGACAATGGTAAGATGCTCCGTACGCGAGGTCTCGATGCTGACCAGACGGAAGCCGCCATCAAGGCCACCTTTAAGATGCTGAACATTATTGAGAACGAACAAGATAACGAACTATGAAGTTGAAGATTGCGATTCTGGCCGGTGACGGTATCGGTCCAGAGATTATGAAACAAGGTGTGGCTGTGCTCAATGCTGTGGCTGCCAAGTGCGGACACCAGTTTGAATACGAGGAGGCCATTTGTGGTGCCCATGCCATCGAAGCCGTTGGCGATCCCTATCCCGACAGCACCCACGAGGTGTGTATGCGTGCCGATGCCGTGCTCTTTGCTGCCGTTGGCGACCTGAAGTACGACAACGACCCGACGGCGAAGATCCGTCCTGAGACAGGACTGTTGGCGATGCGTAAGAAGTTAGGTCTCTTTGCCAATGTCCGTCCTGTAGCAACCTTTGATTGTCTGCTTCATAAATCTCCTCTGAAGGACGAACTGTTGCGTGGCGCCGACTTTGTGGTGATTCGCGAACTGACGGGTGGTATGTATTTCGGCGAGAAGTATCAGGACAACGATAAGGCTTACGATACCGACATCTATACGCGCCCGGAGATTGAGCGCATCCTAAAGGTGGCCTTCGAGATGGCGATGACCCGCAACAAGCACCTGACGGTGGTGGATAAGGCGAATGTGCTTGCATCTTCCCGTCTGTGGCGCCAGATCGCCAAGGAGATGGAACCGCAGTATCCCGAGGTGCGCACCGACTATATGTTTATCGACAATGCCTCGATGCGGGTGCTCACCGAACCTACCTATTTCGATGTCATCGTGACGGAGAACACCTTCGGCGATATCCTCACCGACGAGACCTCGTGCATCACCGGTTCCATGGGACTTCAGCCCTCCAGTTCGCTGGGTGAGCATACCCCGCTCTTCGAACCTGTCCACGGCTCCTGGCCCCAAGCCGCTGGACAGAATCTTGCCAACCCCCTGGCACAGATTCTCTCTGCCGCCATGCTGTTGGAGCACTTCGGACTCGACAAGGAGGGTGCCCTCATCCGTGAGGCTGTCAACGCCTCGCTCGATGCCAACGTGCGCACTCCTGAGATTCAAGTCAAGGGTGGCGTCCACTACGGCACCCGAGAGGTAGGAGAGTGGATTGTAAACTACATTAATAATGCGTAAGTTTGTCGTGGTGGTGTCTGTGCTGGCAGTCACAGTGCTGCCAGCACAAACACGCCAGCAGTGGCGTGACAGTCTTGAGGTGCTTAATGCCAAGATAGCACTCGAGCCCAATAACCTCAACCTCCATCTGTTGAAGGCTGAGGCCAACATCAATCTGGAGCAATGGGACTACGCCTTGGCCGAGTACGGGAAGATACTGCATGCCGACGAGAAGAACCTCGCCGCCCTCTATTTCCGTGCCTACGTCCATAGCCAGCAGCGCCACTACGACTTGGCACGTGTCGATTATGAATCGTTCCTGCGCCTCCAGCCCCAGCACTTCGAGGCCCGCCTCGGACTGGCACATGTATTACAGAAGATGGGGCGCAAGACTGAGACTTTCGACGAACTGAACCGTATGGTGCAGATGTTCCCCGATTCTGCCGATGCCTATGCCGCTCGTGCTGCTTACGAGACGGAGCAGAAACTGTACGACGTGGCCCTTTACGACTGGGACGAGGCTATCCGTCGTCGCCCCCTCAACTCTGGCTTCGTGGTCTCGAAGGCCGACATCCTCATCACCCTCTACCGCATGGACGAGGCCCGTCGAGAACTCAACGCCGCCATCAAGCGCGGCATCCCTCGCTACGCCCTGAAGGAGTGGCTCGACAAGTGTAAATAAAAATAGCAATGAAAATGAAGAAGTATTTGATGATGGTCGTAGTCGCCATGATGGCTACCCTGATTGTCCAGGCGCAAGATAGTCTGAGAGTGCGTATGGACTGTTTACAACGCGGTGGTAGCATGACACGGGCCGAATCCTATGCTCTGCCAGAGCCTTATGACTTCGATCCTCAGATCACCTATCGTCAGCCAGTGGTGCTCATCTCGTGCAGTGACTTTGACTTCTCGATGGATAATCCTCGTGACTATTATGATCGTCTTTTCAATGAGAAGGGCTTTAACAAGGGATACGGATTAGGATGCGTTGCCGACTATTTCCGTGATCAGTCGGGAGGGCGTCTGAACCTGCAGTTCGATATCTACGGACCTGTCAAGGTTGATAAGGCTGCCAGTGGTCATGGTACTCATTATTATGGCTTTGAGATTCTTCAGAGTGCCCTTGAACAGTTGCTCGAGACCGAAACAACCGACTTCTCCATCTACGACTGGGATGGCAATGGTGAGGTGAATCAGGTTGTCTTTGTAGTGGCAGGATACTCCGGGCACCATAAAAAAGGTTATATCTGGCCTAATACTGGGATGAACCTCTATAGTGAATTGCCAGGTGGCATCTATCCTCATTTAGTATCTGTCTCCGCTGAGTTGTGGAAAGATGGTTCCTTGAGCGGCATAGGCATCATTGCCCATGAGTTCTGTCACTGTTTAGGACTGCCTGATATCTATCCGTTGGCTCCAAACACCTTATTCTCTACAGTAGATGAGTGGGACGTGATGGATGGCGGTAACTACACTAACAAAGGCTGGTGCCCGCCAAACTTGTCGGCCATGGAGAAGATGTATCTGAAGTGGGATACTCCTGAAGAATTGACAGAGCCCACAACCATCACGGGTATGAAGCCTGTGAGTGCTGGGGGTAAGACCTATATCATCCGCAACTCGGGGAATCCCGATGAGTACTACCTGTTGGAGAACCGTCAACAGGATGGTTGGGACTATGGATGTCCGGGGAACGGGCTACTGATCTTTTATGTGGATTATTCGAGGCTTCGCTGGCGCAATAATCAAGTGAACACCTCTGAAATGCATTACCGCTACAACCTGTTCCATGCCGACGGGAAAGTCTATAGCGACTGGGATCCTGCTAACACTGGTAACGACCCCAATAAATACACCATGCCCAACAATATGCGTAGCCGGTATTTCAGTACTTTGCCTTATCCCTACACCGATCCCGTGACACTGACTGTCAACAACAGCCTCACCGACACATCATCACCGGCTGCCACCCTCTTCAATGCCGCAGCCGATGGCCGTAAGTTCATGGGCAAGTCCATCACCAACATCCAGTTGGCAGCCGATGGTACCATCTCCTTCGATTTCATGAAGGAAGATACGGGAATCAAAAGTATTGAATTCGCGGACGAGACGGGAGTGTGGTACACGATCGACGGTCGCTGCCTCTCCGACAAGCCTACGGCGAAGGGTATATACATATTTCGCTCGAACGCCGCCCAAGGTCAGAAGGGCAGAAAGATTATTCTGCCGTGAACTTTACTTCACCCTTTATGTTAGATCCAGTGGGGTAAAACCTGCCCTGAATCTCGGGCATGGTTTACCCCACCGTGCAAAAGTCTGCCAGAATCCAGGGGAAGGTTTTGCACCCCGTGCAAAAGTCCAAACCAAATCTGGGGCAAGGTTTTGCCCCCTGGGGTACGGCTTGCCCGAAATCTCAGGCAAGGTTTTGCAACCCCAGCATTCTTATGCCCGGAATGCGGGGACGATTTTGCCACCCCTGCAAAACTTCAAACCGAATCTCAGGTACGTTTTTGCCACCCCTGCAAAAGTCTCAACCGAATCTGAGGCAGATAATTGCAGGGTGGAATACTACCCCTGAAAACAAAACTATAATGGAAATTTTTTGCGATATGTTTGGAAGTTTGATACTTTTTTCATACCTTTGCAGCAACAACTACAACCTTGTATGATTTGTCGTAAGTGTCGCATACTGTTTTTATTGCTCGGATTGCTGTTGGCTAGGACTATCTCGGCGGCTGACAGCGATAAGCGTTTCTATGTTTACAACGCTGCCAACGGCTTGGCTGACAATAGTGCGCAGACCATCAACTGCACCAAGACGGGACGACTGGTGATTACCACCATGGGACAGATCAACTTCTACGACGGACAGCAGTTCACTTATATCGACCCGACGACAGAGAACACCTATCCGTTGGAGAAATACAACGGTCATGCTCACCTGTACTTCGACACGCATCACCACATCTGGCTGAAAAGACGGCATCAACTCTCGTGCGTGAACCTGACAAGGGAGATGTTTGCGGAGAATATCGTGGATGAGTTTAAGGCGCTGGGTATGGAAAACAAGGTGTTGGACTTGTTCGTGGATGCCAAGAACATCGTGTGGCTGCTCACGGAGAAGGGACTCTTCTGCGCTGAGACAAAGAAGTATTATCAGGTGCAACCGAAACTGAACTTACAGGAGTTGGACACCTATGATGATAAATATCTGCTGCTGTTCTACGAGAATGGCCAGATGGATGCACTGGATCTTGCTTCTGGAAACACGGCGTTTTCGAGCAAGGCATACGGTGAACAGTTGGTGGATAGGTATAAAGAGACCTGCGTCATCCTCAGGGTGGGGAACAGGTATTACCAGATTCGCAATGGATCGGTGAACGGCAATTCCGTGGCTATCCTCCTCTGTTTTGATGTTTCAACCCAGCAGTGGGAGACAATCATGGAGACACCCTATTATCTTAGCAACATCGTGGAGCATAACTCCATGCTCTATATCCCTTCTGCCTACGGTTACTGGACGTATGATTTACTGTCGAAGAAGATGGAGCATATCGAGAAGTTGCAAATGTCAAACGGCCAACTGCAACTGACGGATATCAACTGCATGGAGTTTGACCGACAGGGCGGTCTCTGGGTGGGTACAGAGAAGCGTGGTCTGCTCTATGCAAGACCATTCCCTGCTCCCTTCAAGTCATACTCATGGGCGGACAAGCGTGCGTTGGAATTGTCGGACATGATGGACCGTCAGCCTGTGCCTGAAACAACGTTCCGTGATATGAACGTGAACTGTGTATTACGCGACTCGAGAGGCTGGGACTGGGTAGGCACTTCTACTGGCTTGCAACTCTATCGGAATAGTTCGAACCCGCTGCCACAACTGATTACGCGCAATGAGGGTCTGCAGAATAATGTGATACACTGTATCGTGGAGGATAATAGCCATCACATCTGGGTGGGTACCAGTTATGGTATCTGCTGTCTGGTGATTGAGGGCGACAGAGTGCGCTATATCAACAGGTACAACCAGTGGGACGGCGTACCTAACGAGTCGTTTGTCAACGGGCGTTCTATGATGTTGCCCAATGGGGATGTGGTCATGCAGGCCCTTGACCATGTGCTTGTCTTCAACCCTCAAAAAATGAGAACGCTTGACGAAACGGTCAAATGGGAACTCTATCCGAAACTCATCCGACTGTTTGTCAATGGAAACGATGTCAAGGCTGGTGATGTGCTGGACGGCGAACTTATCCTGGACCGTGCACTGGCCCGCACCAAGGAACTAAACCTGAGATATGACCAGAACACGCTGTCGTTGACTTTCTCAGGTTTGAACTATTTCCGTCCTTCGCAGACTTATTACCGTGTGCGTCGTACTGGTCCTGGAATGAGCGAGAAGTGGGAGGTGTTCACACCGTATAATTCTCAGGGTATGGTGGATAGGAGCGGACTTCTGCACCTGCCGATGACTTCGTTGCAACCCGGACACTACACGGTGGAGGTGCAGGTGTCGATGCTGCCTGACGAGTGGGAAACCATACCATACGAGTGGGAAATCAACATCAATGAACCATGGTGGCGTACAACGGGTGCGTTGGCTCTCGTCTTCTTATTCCTAATGGGATTGTTGGGCATCTATGTGCTACTGTACCTGAAGAATGCCAATATGCGTGCCCGTAGGAATTCGGATGAACAGGCTATTATCAAACGTATCAAGGCGTTTGTTGACCGTTGCGATGCCAGAAACGGTGCGGTGCTGGAACCCCTGCCTGATGAGGCTGCGAGTGCGGAACTGAGCATGATGGCTGACTTCAGTCCTGAGTTCATCGGCGCCATGACAGCCATTATTCCTACGGTGGTCAGGAATGACTCGAAGAAACAGAGACTCACCATGCGCGATCTGAGCAATGCAACCCACATGAGGTTGTCGGATTTCTGTAAGGTCATCGCATCGAACATCTACAAGAATCCGCGTCCGGTGGCCATGCAGATGATGCTGACACGGGCTGCCGACATGCTGAAGAAGAACGGAGAGAAGGATATTGCGGAGATTTCTCAGGAGTGTGGATTCGTATCGCCCAACTATTTCATTGCCTCGTTCTACCACCACTATCACAAGACACCGGAGCAATACCGCCAGTCGTAAAGCGTCTTTCTTGTTTGAGGTTTATCTAAGGTCTATCTGCTGATAGGCTGTCAGTCGCCATGTGCGTTCTCCTATACCTTTGAAATAGGCGTAGGCCTGATAACGGTTCTCGGTCTGGTAGAAGTTGCCCTCTGAGGGTACGAAGGTGGTGGTGCCGTCGTCTTTCAGCCACAGGTACTGGTAACTGTAGTAGCCCTGCTTCTGAAGGATCTTGGCGTGATACATGCCTTCTTCCTCGTCGTATTCCATTACGTAGTTGAAGATGTTGTCATCGGTGGTCCATTGACCGTCGATGATAATCCTGCCTTCGGGTAGCCTGGGGGCTTTCAGACGATAGTTCACCCAGACATAGTCGCTGATGATATCGTTCTCGCGGTTGTCGCTGTTGCGGATATAGAAGGCACCGTTGGCATCCTCGTCGTAGATATAGTTGGGACGGGGCTCGTTGGTGAAGGGGAATGCCTGATAGTGGGCTCCATCCCAGCGGATGAAGTCGATACCCATCGTAGGATGGCTCACATCGAGCACCTCGAACTTATGGTATTCATTGCCCGCATCGAAGATCAATTGGCGGTTGTGGGTCCAGGAGAGGTTGACATTGCCTGCGGGATTCTGGTAGTTGGGAGTGACATTCTTTCTGGCCACCCGCTGATTCTGCATCACGACGGTCTGTATCTGGTCGTCGGGACTTGTGACCTGCCAACGTCCGTAACTGAGATTCATGGATACCTGCTGGTGGCACGTGTTGAGGTCGATATCGGTGTTGGTCGTCACACTGAGATCAAGACCCATGGTCTGTTCCGTCACCATAAACTCTACCACCAGCACCTCCTCATTGTCGTTGTCCTCGTCGTAAATATGTAGTTTGTAGTTGCCGCTCAACTTCAGGCGACAGCGGTCGTTGGGTATCTGGAGCCTGTAGTGGGTGTAGGCCACCGTGGTGTTCACGGAGTTCTCGTAGTCCTCGATGGTGTTGTCGTTGAAGCCTTCCAACCATTCGCTCTCGAAGAGTTCTTCCGAGGGTGTCCAGTCAACTTCGCAATGCTCCATTTTATAGATGTAGCGGTGATACTGGTGTGACAGTTCGTCGAAAGCCACGTTTAACACGTCGTCGGTACCGAGACGCATGACGACAGGTGAAAGCCAGTCTTGGTTGACAACAGCCTGCAACGACCTGATTTGCGGGTCGTAGATTCTGCATTTGGCCATGATGCCCAAGGGCAGAAACAGACAGAGGGCTATGAACAGTCTTCTCATCCTAACTAACTGCGTTTTTCAGTGATGATACCATGACGGTAGGCATAGAGGAGTTCCTTTAGGTCGGCAATCTGGGAACGCAGTTCCTCACCTTTGTCGGTATCGGCGACACGCATGCGGTGAGCAGACATCTCGACAATCTGCGTGGTCGATTTAATGTCTTTTCCACGAGTGATGGCATCACGGGCAGAGGTGAACGGCTCGTGCTGCACCAGTTGGAAACCACGGGAGTGATAGACGAGGGTATAACCAGCGATACCCGTCTCAGAATGGTAGGCTTCAGAGAATCCACCATCGATGACCATGAGTTTGCCGCCTGCTTTGATGGGATTTTCGCCTTTAGAGGCATGAACGGGCACGTGACCGTTGATGATATGACGATTCTCTCCCTTCACCCCAAAGGCATCGAGGATGCGGTCGCAGATCTCTTCGGAGTCACGCAGTTTGAAGTAGTTACCCTTCTCTTCCTTGTAGGTCTCCTTGTCCTTGAGGAAATAGCGCTCGAAGGTGGCCATCTTCGACTTGTCGAAGAGGGGGGAGTTCTTGCCGCACCAGAGATAGAGGAAATAGTCGCGGGCATAGTCGCGGGGATATTCTTCTGTCGAGGTGTTTACGTTGAAGGCGGCGCGTATCATCATACCGATGTTGTGCATCAGTTCCTTACCACTGAACTTCTTGTCAGGATAGATCTCCAGTTCCTTCAAAGAACCGTCGTCATTGAGGGGTATGCTGGCGTGGAAGAGCAGGTTGGAGTTGCTGACGGCATACATACATCCATGAGAGAGGATGGTACGGATATGCTTCTGCAGTTTCTCACTGATGCGGAACGAATGGTGCAGTTTCTCCATCAACTGCCATTCCTCATCTGTAAAGGCGTTGGGATTGGCTGGGTCGATGGTGGGGAAATTGCAGGAGAGCATCTCGTAGACCTTGCCGTCGATGGTGCAGATACCGCGCTGGTAGTCGATATTGTCGAAGAGGCTGCGGTCCTGCATCTGCCATTCGGGATGCCGACCGAAGATCTTGGCTTCCTCCTTGAGTTGGATGACGGTGATGGCCTTGTGCATCTTTGCCGTCAACTGACGGGTCTTCTCGTCGATCTCATTGTCTCGCAACAGTTTTGGCAGGAATTCCTCACAAGGATCATCGCCATAGACCTCTAAGGCAAAGGTGGCCAGAGGGACGAGATTGATGCCGTATTCTTCGATGGTGGCAAGGTTGGCATAGCGCAGACTCAGGCGTAGCACATTGCAGATACAGGCATTGTTGCCTGCCGAGGCTCCCATCCAGAGAATGTCGTGGTTGCCCCACTGGATATCCCAGTGGTGGTATTGGCGTAGTGTCTCCATAATCTTATGGGCACCAGGGCCTCTGTCGTAGATATCACCAAGGATATGCAACTGGTCGATGGCCAGTCGCTGGATCACATTACAGATGGCACAGATGAAATCATCGGCTCGTCCTGTAGAGATGATGGTGTTGACGATAACGGCCACGTAAGCAGCCTTGTCCTGATCGTCGGTACGCTCATGCAGCAGTTCTTCGATGATATAGGAGAAATCTGGTAGCAGTGACTTGCGAACCTTACTACGGGTGTATTTGCTGCTGACATCACGGCAGACTCTCACCAACTGATGGATGGTGATACGGTACCAGTCGTCGAGATCGGTCTCCTGTGCCTTGATGAGTTCTAACTTCTCTTCAGGATAGTAGATCAGCGTGCAGAGTTCTTTCTTCTCTGACTCACGGATGGTGTTGCCGAAGAGTTCATTGACCTTTCGCTTGATATTGCCTGAGGCATTCTTGAGGATATGTTGGAATGCTTCGCTCTCTCCATGTATGTCTGCCAGGAAATGCTCTGTCCCTTTGGGCAGGTTCATGATGGCCTCCAGGTTGATGATTTCCTTGGCGGCATCGGCTATGGTGGGGAAAGACTGCGACAGCAACTGTAAATAGTGCTTGTCGGCCTCGTCGTAAAGATGCTTCTTTGTCATATCGTCAGGTGGTTAGTTATCAAGTTGCGTATTTGTCGTGTTCCTCTGTCGTCGATAGGTGACAGGGGCATGTATCCTTCGTCAAGCAGTGTCTGTTCGTGCAGCACTTGCATCAGGCGTGAGGCATATTTAAGCATTCCCTTTTCTTCAAGGGACTGTTGTAACTGCCCGTCATCCACAGAGTCGCGGTAAAGTTCACGAGTCAGTTCTATCAGATGCAACAGAAGGGGTTGCTTTTGTATCTGACGGATCATACGGATGATATAGTCGGTCTCGTTGCCTTTATAATCTCCGATAATCTCTTTTAGGGGCTTGGGGCGCTGGTAACTCTCTGGATAGTAGGCTGCCATCTTCTCTGTATCGAGAACGGGAGCGCTCAAACCAAGGATATTGATACCGTAATCCACATAGTTGCGGATGTTCTCGTGCTCGGCATAGATCAGCAGTTGGCGCCAGCAAAGGGGTGTCATCCCTTCCTGACTCCATTGTGTCACCCAACGGGTATTACCTGTGATGCCAGCCTTGAGAATGGCGGAGAGCAGTTGTTGGGTACGTTCATCCATCAGTTCCAGCACATTGGAGTCGAGCATCTTCTGATAGACGGCAAAGGTCTGTGAACACATCTCCTGCGGAGAGATGCTGTTGGTGGTGACGCAGTTCAGGATAACCTCTATGCGGGGGTTCCATTTCAATTCCTGCAGATACTTCTGCTCCATCTTCCCAAAGGCGATGAGAGCATAGGCCTGTTCCACATTCCTACGCTGCCAGAGCAGGGTCTTGTGCAGTTTCTCCTGCAGGGACTTCTCTTCCAGTACCCAGGGCTCCAGGAGTCCGTGAGGGGAGAGGACCACTCTCGCTCCTTGTTTGCGGGCGATGCTCGCTGCATTAGCGATGGCATATTGCCAGCAACCGTGACAGTGCACAATGTCTGGCTGCATCTGGCGGATGATGGCCTTGAATTCTGTCAGTGAACTGGTCACCTGCACATCAGCGCTGTGGCGTAATCCCTCCACCAATATGTTGACATGGTGTGCCATCATATTGTCGGACTTGGGATAGATGTGCAGTACTTTCATGGCAGGGGTGATTTATGAATGGCTGTTCTGGAACATCACCGCCATCCTGAGTCCAAAAAGCCGACGGAAACCGACTTTCTGTTCGAAAAACTTCAGGAGGTCGTGGGCTTTCGAGGTCTTCACAGCGATGAAGTCGTATTTGCCACGGAGATACTTCAGATGTTTTCCTTTGTGTCCGTCAGCCCTTTTCCGTTCTGCCTTTATAATGAGGTGGCGCGCCTCCATGATATCCTCAAAGAGTTGTATCTTGGTGCCCTTTTTGTTATAGTAGCCAATCATGGCCTCTGTCGTATTGTCGATGTTTTCTGCTATCTCCTTCAACCATTCTTCCGAGGTGGGCCTTGCATGTACATCCGTTAGTATAACCCACTCATTCTTAGCTGCTTTTACTCCAATAGTTAGGGCAAGTTTACGACGTAAGATGTCGCGGTCAGGTTTGGGAAGGAAGGTGGAATAGAGGTGAGGATGGTCATTCTTCAACAGTTTCAGAACATCTTCTGTATTATCGGTAGAAGACTCATCCACGATAATGACTTCATAGCCTGGCTCATAGGTCTGGGTCAGGAATGCGGGGAGGTTTTCTTCCAACTCGCGGGCATTGTCATAGACAGCCATTATGACGGAAATTCTATTCATTTCACTCATCACTTCTCACTTTTTACTTAACATGATCACTTCTCAGATGTCGTCACTCATATAGCCCTGAGGCAGTTTGCGACAGTTGTATTGCGAGGCCATAATCTCACCATAGGCCCCTGCTGAACGGATGGCCATCAGGTCTCCACGGCGTGCACGGTTCAAGTCTATCTGCTTGGCAAAGACATCTGTCGATTCACAGATAGGACCCACCACATCGTAGGCCTCCAACGGCTCCTCGCTGGTGATGTTCTCTATCTTATGGTATGCCTGATAGAGGGCAGGGCGGATAAGGTCTGGGAATCCTGCATCGACAATGGCGAACTGCTTGAAGGCTCCTTTTTTTATATATAAGGTACGTGTGATAAGACTTCCGCACTGTGCAACCACCGCACGACCTAACTCGAAGTGCAAGGTCTGACCCGGACGGAGTTTCAGTTTCTTGGCGTAGGTGTTGAAGTAAGCCTTGAAATCAGGAATAGGCAGGCGGTTGGGATGCTCATAATCCACACCGAGTCCACCACCTACATTGATATGCTCTACACGGATGCGGTGACTCTCCAATTCGTTCTGTAGTTCGTTCACACGATTGCACAGCGCTTCAAAGTCGCCCATGTCGAGTATCTGTGAGCCAATATGGAAGTGCAGGCCTACAAACTTCACGTTAGCCAGTTTGTCTGCCTCGCTAATCACTGTCATCATATCACGTATGGCAATGCCGAACTTGTTCTCTGCCAGTCCTGTGGTGATGTTCGCATGGGTATGTGCTCCAACATTGGGATTCAGACGGAAGGCGACTCGTGCCACCTTGCCCTTTGCTGCAGCAAGTTCATTGATGACCTCTAGTTCAGGGATGCTTTCTACGTTGAAGCAGAATATCTCGTTGTCGAGTCCGAGGTTGATTTCCCAGTCAGCCTTTCCCACACCGGCATAGACGATCTTGTTGTTGGGGAATCCTGCCTTGATAGAGGCCTCTATCTCACCGCCACTGACACAGTCAGCGCCGAGTCCTGCCTCACGGATGATACGCATGATCCTCGGATTGGCATTGGCCTTCACGGCATAATGTACCACGAAACCTTCGTGTTTGCCTGCCTCCTCATTGATGGCACGGAGTGTTTGGCGCAGCACCTCTGCGTCGTAGTAGTAGAAGGGCGTCTGTATCGACTGCAACTTCTCAATTGGGAATTTTCCTTTGCCCATAGTTTGTGTTGTTTGTCTATGAGGATGCTTATTTATTGAATATGGTGTCGCTGAGTTTCTGGAGGGCACGCTTCTTGTCTTCCTCACGGATGAGGAAGGAGATGTTATAGTTCGAGCCTCCATATGAAACCATACGTACGGGGATGTCCTTCAGGGCATCCAATGCCAGTGTCTCAAAACCGATGTTCGACCAGTCGAGATCACCCACCACGCAGATGATACACATACCGGTATCCACCGTCACCGTACCGTATTTCTTCAACTCATCCACAATCTCGCCTAAGTGTGCGGAGTTGTCGATACTCATCGAGACACCCACCTCTGAGGTACATACCATGTCGATCGGTGTCTGGTAACTTTCGAAGATCTCAAAAACTTTACGCAGGAAACCTGTAGCCAACAACATGCGACTAGACTTGATCTTGATGGCGATGATATTGTCCTTGGCGGCGATAGCCTTGATCTTACCATATTCTGTGGCATTGCTGATGGTGGTACCCTCGGCATCGGGATCCATCGTGTTCAACAGGCGTACGGGGATGCCAGCGTATTTGGCGGGCTGCACGCAGGTGGGGTGGAGGATCTTCGCTCCGAAGTAAGCCAACTCTGCTGCCTCCTCAAAGTGCAACTGATGAACAGGCTCGGTATGATCCACGACACGGGGATCATTATTGTGCATACCGTCGATGTCCGTCCATATCTGAATCTCTTCAGCACCAATGGCAGCACCTACGAGTGAGGCCGTATAGTCGGAACCGCCACGCTGCAGGTTGTCAATCTCTCCATAGGCATTACGGCAGATGAATCCTTGGGTGATATACACCTGAGCCCCCTCATTATCAGCAAGGATAGTGTTCAGTTTCTCCTTGATATATACGGGGTCTGGTTCAGCGTTCTTGTCGGTACGCATGAAGTCGAGGGCATTCAGCAACACGGCATTGATGCCTATCTCCTTCATGTAGTTCACCACCATATTGGTTGACATCATCTCGCCCTGAGCCACAATGCTCTTTTCCTCGAAGCTGGTGAAGAGTTCCTTGGTAAACGAACGCAGATAGTCGAACTCGCTTTTCAGAAACTCACGGGTCTGTTGCTTGGTCTCGTCCTTCGTGTAGAGTTCCTCTACGTGGTGCAGATACTTCTGCTCCAGACGGTTGATCACCTCATTAGCACCATCAGGATTCTTCTTGTAGAGGTAGTCGGATATCTCCACCAGTGAGTTGGTAGTGCCTGACATAGCGGAGAGCACTACGAATACGGGCTCTCCAGACTTGGTGACAAGTTGTGTCACCTCTTTCATTCTCTGTGGCGTGCCGACGGACGTACCGCCGAATTTCATTACTTTCATCTTTATATTGTTTTATTACTTATCACTTCTTACAGTTCTTCTCTTTCAGAGTACCTCACAATGATTTCATCAGTGTCAGGCTCATCCACCAGTTGTATCTTGTTGAAGTCGTTGGTCACTTCCTCCATCTTCTCCTCCACACAACGATAGACGACACCAGGATATTTGTCCAAGAGCGGCATGTTGTGGGTAGCCATCACAACGGCAGTACCCGTCTGACATATCTGTCGCAACAGTTCTACAATGTGCTCTGCTGTCTCTGGGTCCAGATTACCCGTCGGCTCATCAGCGATGATGAGTCTCGGTTTGTTGAGAAGAGCCCTGGCGATGGCGATGCGCTGCTGCTCTCCACCAGAGAGTTCGTGAGGCATCTTATCAGCCTTGTCCTTTAGTCCCACATCAGTGAGTACCTCATTGATGCGCTGGTCTATCTCATCCTTTTTCTTCCAACCCGTTGCCTTTAACACGAACTGCAGGTTTTTATATACCGTACGATCGCTCAGCAACTGGAAGTCCTGGAACACGATACCCATCTGTCGTCTGAGACTGGGGATATCTTTCTGGCGCAGACTCAGTAGGTTGTAGTCGAACACCTTTGCCTCCTCGGCTTCATCGATATCCAGTTCAAAATACAAGGTACGCAGCAGACTGGTCTTACCAGAGCCCACTCGCCCGATGATATACACGAACTCGCCTTCCTCCACGCGGAAGTTCACATCCTTCAGCACACAGATGCCGTGCCGCTGGTAGATGTTCGCATTCTTATAACTGATTAATAGGTCACCCAAGGTAATATATAATTAATACGATTTACACTTCACTTCATTCCATTTCGCCCTGGGCCTTGGCCTCACGGCGTTTCTTGTCCCAGTTGGGATCATGACGCTTCTGCAGTTCAACAGCAACATCTTCAATGCGGAGTCCTTTGCTCGTCAACAGTACGATCAGGTGGTAGATCATATCCGAAGCCTCGTAGATCAGTTTTTCCTTACTACCATTGGTGGCTTCAATAACAGTCTCCAACGCCTCTTCTCCCACTTTCTGGGCAATGCGGTTAATGCCGTCCTTAAAGAGTGAGGTGGTATAACTGCCCTCAGGCATCTCCTCATGCCGCTTGTCAATGAAATCCTGCAGTTCCTTCAGGAAGAGGAGCGTATTTCCTTCATTGTTCTCTCCCCAACAGGTATCAGTACCTTTATGACAGGTGGGTCCGTCGGGGAGTGCCTTCACCAGCAACGTGTCGTTGTCGCAATCAACGGCGATGCTGACGAGGTTCAGGAAGTTGCCTGATGTCTCGCCCTTTGTCCAAAGACAGTTACGACTGCGGCTCCAGAATGTCACCTTCTTCGTCAACAACGTCTTGTCGTAGGCCTCTTTGTTCATATAGCCAAGCATCAGTACGTTCTTTGTCTTGGCATCCTGTACGATGGCAGGCACCAGTCCACCGTTCTTTTCAAAATCTATATTCATATACGTACGTTTATTCCTTCTGATTTTAAATACTGTTTGAGTTCTGGGATGGGAATCTCGCCGAAGTGGAACACGCTAGCAGCCAGTGCCGCATCACTATGTCCCTCAATGAACGTGTCTTTAAAGTGCTCCTTCTTACCTGCACCGCCACTGGCGATGATGGGAATGGAGAGGTTATCGGCGAGTTTGCGCAGGGCCTCGTTGGCATAGCCTTCTTTCACGCCATCATGATTCATCGATGTAAATAGGATCTCTCCCGCACCACGTTCTTGTGCCTCATGAGCCCACTCAAAGAGTCCACGCTCTGTACGTTCACGTCCCCCCTTCAAATAACAGTGCCAACCGTCATCATCGAGGCGGGCATCAATGGCACAGACACACACCTGAGAACCGAAACGGTTGGTTATCTCGTTGATCAGTTCCGGTCGGCGGATGGCAGCGCTGTTCACACTCACCTTGTCGGCGCCGGCATACAGCAGTCGCTCCACATCAGCCAGTTCGTTGATGCCGCCGCCAACAGTAAACGGGATATTGATCTCCTGGGCCACCCTTGTCACCATCTCCGTGAAGGTTTTGCGACCCTCGAACGAAGCAGTAATATCGAGGAAGCACAATTCGTCGGCGCCCTGCTCACTATAGGCCTTGCCCAGTTCCACAGGATCACCCGCACTACGTAGGTTCACGAAATTCGTGCCTTTGACGGTCTCACCGTCCTTGACATCCAGACAGGGTATGATACGTTTTGCTAAACCCATTAATTATCAATTATTAATTCTCGAAGATTAATCCTTCCCTCATAGATGGCCTTACCGAAGACGACAGCCGGAATGCCCGCTGTGTCAAGGGCCACGATATCTTCTTTCGATGACACACCACCGCTGGCGATGAGGTGCAGTTCTGGATAAGTCTCCATGATGCGCTGGTAGAGGTCGATGGCGGGACCTGCGAGGGTTCCGTCTTTCGAGATCTCCGTGCAGAGCACATTCTTCACGCCTGCGTCAACATATTTTTTGAGGAAAGGTAGCAAATCCTCGCTGGAGTCTTCTTTCCAACCGTTGATGCTGATCTTTCCGTGCCTGACATCGGCACCGAGGATGATGCGCTCAGCGCCGTATTTCTCCAACCAACCCATAAACAGTTCGGGCTGTGTGACGGCAATGGAACCTACTGTCACCATAGCGGCACCAGCGGCAAAGGCTTTTTCAATTTCCTCGTCAGTCTTGATACCCCCGCCGAAATCCACCGTCAGTTGCGTGTGATTCGTAATCGCACGCAATACACTGTCGTTGACGATATGCTTAGACTTCGCACCATCAAGATCCACCACGTGCAGACGCTTAAGACCTAACGCCTCAAACTCCTTCGCTACCTCTACGGGCGAGTTGCGATAGATGGTCTTCTGGTCGTAGTCGCCTTTCGTCAGACGTACGCACTGACCGTCGATGATGTCTATGGCAGGAATCAGTTCTATCTTCATTATCAATTATTCATTATCGTTTTTCAATTGGAGAAAATTCTCCAAGATTCTCTCCCCAACCTTGCCACTCTTTTCGGGATGGAACTGGCAGGTATAGAAATTGTCCTTGTGCATTGAGGCAGAGTAGGGCAGTATATAGTCTGCCGTTGCGATCGTCTCTGCACATACCGGCACATAATACGAATGCACGAAATACACATAAGGATCACTGGCAAGACCTTCGAATAGCGGCGATTTCAGGTCGTTGAGGGCATTCCATCCCATACATGGCACCTTGTCCTCATGTCTCTGTGGCAGGAAACGCTTCACCTCCGCATTGAAGATACCAATGCAATCCACGTCGCCCTCCTCAGAGTGCTTGCAGAGCAGTTGCTGACCCACACAGATGCCAAACACAGGCTGCTTCAGGTCGCGGATCACCTTGTCGAGTCGTCTGGCCCTTAGGTAATCCATCGCCTCTCCCGCATGCCCCTGTCCCGGGAACAGCACGCGGTCAGCCTTTCGGAGTGCTTCCGCATCATCTGTCAGCAATGGTTCGATGCCCATCCGTCGCAGTGCATTCACGACCGAATAGACATTCCCCGCGTTATATTTCACTATCGCTACATTCATGAGAAGATGATGGTCTTGTTCTTATAGGTGAGTATCTTCCGTTGGATGTGTTTCGAGACGGCGTGCGAGAGCACAATCTTCTCCAGATCCTTGCCCTTCAGCACGAGACTCTCTGGCGTATCCTTATGGGTGATACGTGTCACGTCTTGTTCGATGATAGGTCCGGCGTCGAGTTCTGCCGTCACATAGTGACTTGTGGCACCGATAATCTTCACTCCTCGCTCGTAAGCCTGATGATAGGGCTTTGCCCCGATGAAGGCTGGTAGGAACGAATGGTGGATGTTGATGATGTGGTGCGGATACTCGGCGATCATCTCATCACTGATGATTTGCATATAGCGGGCCAGCACGATAAAAGAAATGTCCTCCTTCTTCAGGAGTTCCATTTCAGCAGCTTCTACCTCGGCCTTGTTGGAATGGTCTTTCTTGATGCTCCAAACATAATAAGGAATTCCAAATTGCTCGGCCACATAGCGCAGATCTTCGTGGTTCGACACAATACAGGGGATGTCGCAGTTGAACTCTCCTGCTTTCCAGCGCGCCAACAGGTCGTAGAGACAATGGCTCATCTTCGACACGAAGATTGCCATCCTCGGACGTTTGTCGCTGTAGTAGAGCGAGAACTTCATCTGGTAGCGCTGTGCGTAGAGGGTGGTAATGTAGTCGTAGAGTTTGTCACGTGGAATCAGAAATCCGTCAAGTTCCCATTCTATTCTCATAAAGAACATCCCATCTACCTTGTCCACATACTGGTCGAGATAGACGATGTTCCCTTTGTTGTCTGTAATAAACTTGGTCACTTCTGATATGATACCCTGTTGGTCAGGGCAATGCAGAAGCAATATCGCTGTAGTATCCATCTGTTTTCTTTTTTACCTTTTAATTTCAAGGCGCAAAGGTACAAAAAAAAATCAAAACAAATGCTTTATTTTCAAGAAAAAGCCCTGTAATCCTTAATTTCTTATGAAATTACGAGTGTAGAACTCATTTCTCAGACTCAGCACTACGAAGAATGATACTTGTGGCACCAAGGGTGAAGAGGGTACCGTCTTCGATGATACGACGTTCTTTGGGGGAAAGTTCTACATTATCGACAAAGGTACCTGTATTGCTGTTATTGTCCTTCAACGTGTAGCGAAGTTCCCCCTTTTTATTGCGGCTGACAGTGATTGTGCAGTGATTCAGATCGACACTGGGATCGACAGTCTCAAAGGTGCAGTTGGCGGGATTTCCTTTCTGGTAGCGGCCAATGACATTGTCACCCATCCGCAAGGGGATAACCTGTTTGTAGTGAAATGCATTCTCAATGATGACGATGGAGCCGCAGCCTGCCTCGTTAGCCTGCTCGTCGGGGTTCTCATCTTTCTGGCGGTTGCGTAACTTACTCACACCAATGCGGATGCCAAACTCCTTACCGCAGTCGGGGCACTTGAAGATAAGCGACTGACCTGTCGCATACTGGGTTTCATCAAAGGTGATGTATTGGTCGCATTTGGGACAACGAACTCTCTTCATATCTTCATAACCCAGGCTTCTTCAAGACCCTTTTGCTTGTGGATGCTGTGCAATTTGTTGTAGGCATCGTTGGGGGATTTGAAATTGCCGTAGATGACACGGGTGACTTCGTTGCGGATAAATACTTCAGACTCTTTGTAACCTTTTTTCTGCAATTCCTCTACAAAGGCGTGGGCGTTTTTCTTAGAGACGTAACTGGCTAAAACAATGCAGTAGCGTATATCCTTTTTGGACTCTACGACTGGGGTGGCACTATTTTGCTTTGCGTCAGACTGCTGCTGTTTGTCGGTTACGCATGCCTGCTGGACTTTCTTGACGATAGTCGTAGTGTCTGGAGCGACAGCGGTAGGCTGGGCTTCAACCTTCTTCTTGATAGTGATCTTCTCCGTGTTAGAATCTTTCGGCATCATGCCAGCAATCATCGGACTATTGAGGTTGCTGATGGCAAGGGTACTCTCGCTGTTGCTGACAGGTGTCGTCATCAGGAAGAATGCAAGGACGGCGGCTGCTACAGCGACGGCATTACGGATCCACGACATCTTGATGATGATGGTGCGCTCTTCCTCCTGTTCCTCTTCGAGTACCACCTCGGGCTCTTTCTCCTTATTAATGTCAATCTCTTTGGCAACAGGTAATTCTTCATCCTTGGTGCTGCTGAGGGCTGCGGGCTTTGCGATAGTTTTTGCAGAGGCTTTCGTCGCGGACTCCTTCTTCGTTATGGCGATGGCCTGTGCCTTCACAGGTTTCATCTCGAAAGAACTGAGGCCATAGAGGGCAGGGGTCAGGATGCCTGCCTCGCAGGGGTTGAAGAGGTATTTGCCATCTTCGTTGACAGACAGGGTACCGATATCATTGAGTTCGTAAAAACCCTCCGTCTCGATGTGCTGCTTCAACTCGTTCACCTCTTCCTCAATACGGCGCAGGGCCTCAGGATAACTCAGGTCATAGGCCTCGACATACGACTGTGCCAACAGCGAGTCGTTCATGGTGAGTTGAGGGTTAAAGCCAAGCGTTCGCAACGGCGGGAGGAAGATGCAGTCATCCTCGTCGTAGCGTGCTTCAACGTGATGCGTCATAAAACCGCCTAGGTCAGGCACTATCACGCAGTCGTTACTCAGCAGAAGTATCTCAATATGTCTGTCTAATTCAATCACGTGTGCAAAATTACGACTTTTTTGTGATATAAACAAATAAAAGAAACTTAAAAAATGCAGAAAATGAAAAAAAACTATTATCTTTGCACCCAAATTAATCTTTATGGACTACATCAAGACAGAAATAGAGGGCGTCTTTGTGATTGAGCCGAAAGTGTTCAATGATGCAAGAGGCTATTTTCTAGAAGCATGGAAACAGGAGGAGTTCAATGAGCACGTCGGACGCGTGGATTTCATTCAGGACAATGAGTCGAAGTCGTCTTTCGGTGTTCTCCGCGGCCTGCACTACCAGAAGGGCTCCCTCTCACAGGCTAAACTGGTACGCGTGATAAAAGGTAAGGTGTTAGATGTGGCGGTGGATATCCGGAAGTCGAGTCCAACCTTCGGAAAGCATGTGATGGTGGAACTGAGCGAGGAGAATAAGCGTCAGTTCTTTATCCCCCGTGGTTTTGCACATGGATTCCTGGTACTGAGCGAGGAAGCCATCTTCACCTATAAGGTCGATAACCCCTACGCACCTCAGGCTGAGGCTGGTATCCGTTGGAATGATCCGGATCTCGGGATTGAGTGGCCCATCGATCCTGCTCAGGTTCAGACGAGCGAGAAGGACTTGAAGCAACCTTTCCTAAAAGACGCAGAAGTGTTTGAGTAACAATGAGATGAGAAAACAACTATTAATCATATTGGCAGTCCTCTCTTTGATCGGTTGTTCCCGTCAACAGGGTAATAATACGACTGAAGAGGAGAAGGAGAATCGCGAGGCAAAGGGCATGTTGCAAGGCGTGTGGGTGGACCAGGAGTCGGGTGACGTGTCTTTCAGTATCAAGGGTGACACCATCTTCTATGCCGACTCTACCAGTATGCCAGCCTATTTCAAGATTGTCGGCGACTCGCTGGTCTTTGGTTCTGGTACGAAATACGGTATCGAGAAGCAGACAGAGCATCTCTTCTGGTTTAAGAATCAGAACGGTGACGTTATCAAACTGGAGAAGAGTGACGACCCCGAGGATGCAGGGCAGTTTACCCACGACACGCCACAGATTATGACCTACACCCATCAGGTGAAGACGGATTCCGTGGTATCCTACAGCGGTCAGCGCTATCACTGGTATATCGCCATCAACCCAACGAAGTACAAGGTGGTGAAGCGAACCTATAATGATGATGGTGTGGAGGTGGAGAACGTGTATTACGATAATATCATGAATATATGCGTCTATCAAGGTGCACAGAAACTATTTTCCAGTGACTTCCGCAAACAGCAGTATAGCGCCAATGTGCCTGCTGAGTTCTTGAACGAGGCTATCTTGGCGAATATGGAGTTTAGTTACGTTGATGCTGCAGGTCTGCATTTTAACGCGACGCTCTGCATCCCCGACGGGGCGAGTTGTTATCTCGTAGAAACGCTGATATCTCCACAAGGACAGATGACAATGAAGACCATAGAATAAAGAAAGGGAACCACACGGTTCCCTTTTCTATTTTTCAAGCCAGTCGTCCAACAACATTCTGGCGATGGATAGTTTCTCTGGGATATTGGGGAGATTGTCTTTCCTAAACCACCCGCCCTTGGCTATCTCACTCTTCTGCAGGTGGATGTCGCCACTGACGTAGTCGGCATTGAAGCCAACCATCAGTCCGCAGGGATAGGGCCAGGGTTGTGAGGCGAAGTAGCGGATGTTGGTGATGGTGACACCTGTCTCTTCAAGGGCTTCGCGGGCGACGGCCTCCTCCAGTGTCTCACCTGTTTCTACAAATCCTGCTACCAGTCCGAAGAAGTCGCGTTTGAAATTCTTGGCACGTACCAGCAGCACCTCGTCGCCTTTGTGGATGAGTACAATGACGGCTGTAGCCAACTGGGGCCATATCTCTTTGCCACATTCTGGGCATTTTTTCGAGATGTCGGTATCCATTTTCAAAGGAGCACCGCAGACACCACAGTACTTTGTGTTCTGGTCCCAGTAAAGCAGTTCCTGGCATTTGCCTGCCTTCAGGTAGAGAGGGCGGGGGAGTTTGTAGTAACTCTGGCGCAGGCCACACATCTCGTAGTCTTCGTTGTCTGTGATGGGGGCATCAATACGATAGGTGATGACTGGAGTGCCGTCGCTCATCGGGGTGATGTTCATCATGTGCGTCCACGTCTTCACTTCCGTAGGTGGCTCCTCACTGAGGGGGATGGTATAGATTCCATCCTCCTTGCGCCCTAACAACAGGTCTTCCTTGCAGAAAACAAAAAAGTATTTCTTCATCTTCAGTCTGTATGAATCTGTGGCTTATTTTCCAAAAAGGAGTTTGCGGTCTCTTTCCAGGGCTGGCTTCGTCCATTCCTCAGGTATGAAGCGCCAGTTGTGGTTGGGTTGCGGATTGACGGTGCCCAGTTTTTTGATCTCTTCAGTGAGATAGTGGCGCTGGTCGAGATCTGTGTGCCAGATGACGCGATTGTCAAGTGAGTCCTTGGGGATGCCTGCACCGCGTATCAGCAGTTCGCCGCCACCATTGGCACGATAACTGTTCATCACCACCTGATACCATTTCTTCTCGTCGAAAGGCTGACCGTTAGACATCTGCAGAATACGCACTTTCTGTCCGTAGGGCTTTGTGAGGTCCACCTCGTAGTCGATGCCTGCGGCAGAGTCGAAGTTGAAGGTCATATACTGGAATCCTGTGCGTTGCTGATCATCTTTCGAGGCGTCATTCAGCCGTAGGGCGTGATCGTCGGGCGATGTCATCGTGTTAGTCCACATATCGTAACTAAACTCCAGGTGCTTGCGGATCTCCTCGCCCGTCATGCGGAGCACAAACAACAGGTTCTCGTAGCGGTAGAGTTTGAACATGTCTCATTGCGTCACCTCGCCGGCTTTGATTTCCATATTGAAGGAAAGGGGGGCGTTGAACGATATCTCAGCCTTAGATATCTGCAACTGCAGGTTGTGTATGAGGTCGGTGAAGGCGGAGTTGCCGAAGAAACTCTCCCGCGTATATATCGGACTCTCGAAATAACCGATTTTCCGATCCACATACGCCTTGACCTTATCGATGGCAGGTTGGAAGTGACTGAGCATCTGCTGGTCGATCTCCTCGTCGAGCACACTGACAATCTCACCCTTGATATCCTTCTTCGTCAGGTGTCCGTTCTTGTAGGTGAGGGTGATCTCTGCCTCAGCCACGTTCTTCACATAGCAGGAGGGGTCGATGCAGAGCACCTTCTTGCCTGCCTTGTTGGTGATCCACTCGTTGTGTACCTGATGGTCGTGTCCGAAGAAGATGATGTCGAAGCCAGGCACCTCCTTGGCGACCGACTCCGTAGCGTCCTCCTCATATTCATCGGTCTTGATGCCACCGTTGAGTCCCGAGTGGAAGAGTCCGAAGATGAGGTCAGGGCGTTCGTTCTCCTGGATGTATTTGATCCATTTCTTGGCGCAACTCACCATCTCCTCAAACTCTATTCCCTTCCATATCGGCTTGTTCAGCCAGTTGGGAATGGCGGGTGTGAGCATGCCGATGACGCAAATCTTTACACCGTCCTTATAGTGTACGGAGTAAGGCTTGAGTCCTGTATAGATGCTGGCGGGATTGGCCTCGCCGTTCTTGTGTTCCTCCTTCACGATGTTGGCACCCAACAGTGGACAGCGTACCTCGCGGATCCACTTGTCATAGACCTTATGGCCCGGCTCTATGTCGTGGTTGCCCACCGTTTCAGCATCATATTTCATGTAGTTGATGACGCTGGCGGCGAGGTTTTCGTCCTCAGGCATCACGTAGTTCGACCAATAGACACAGGGCTGTCCCTGCAGGATGTCGCCATTGTCGATCAGCAACAGGTTGTCGCCGTACTTCTCGCGCTGTTTATTAATATAGGTGTTTGCGCGTACGAGGGTTCCCTTGATGTCCTTCTTCTCCATGAAATCGTAGGGGAAGAAGTGTCCGTGTACGTCACTGGTCTCGATGACCTTCAGACGGACGGTCTTCGTGGCAATCTGCGCTAGGGCATTTGTCATCATACAGATGACGGCAATGGTAAAGAGTATAATCTTCTTCATAAAGTCTTGTCTTATTGCCTGCAAAGATACAAAAAATAATCGATATATCAAAAAATCAGGCACACTTTTTGCAACGGATTTCATAGAAAGATTGTAAGAATAGGAGGACAGAATTATGGCATTTATTGACTATTATAAGATTTTAGGTGTCGATAAGACCATCCCGCAGAAGGATGTCAAGAAAGCGTATTTGAAGCGGGCCAAACAGTTTCATCCAGACCTGCACCCCGACGACCCGAAGGCACAGGCTAAGTTTCAGGCTTTGCAGGAGGCCTACGACGTGATTGGCGATCCCGAGAAGCGCCGTAAGTACGACCAGTATGGTGAGCAGTGGAAGGAGGCAGAGCAGTTTGGGGCTGGTGGTTTCGGCGGTGGTGCCTCTGGCGGCAATCCGTTCAGTGGCTTCGACTTCAGCAGTTTCAGTGGTGGAGGCGGATTCAGTTCGTTCTTCGAGGATCTCTTTGGACGTAAGGGTCATCCAGGTGGAGGCTTTGGTGGTTTTCAGGGCTTCTCTGGTACTACGGGGCGTCGCACCCACTCTGGTGAGATGAATGCCAACGTCACCATCGACCTCTATACGGCGATGTTGGGTGGAGAGATTATCGTCACCCTCTCGAATGGTCAGAAACTAAAACTGAAGATCAAACCCGAGACGCAACCTGGTACAAAGGTGCGTCTGCGTGGCAAGGGTTACGACAGGGGTGATGGTACCTTTGGTGACCTTATCATCACCTATCAGGTGAAATTACCAACAAACCTGACGGAACGTCAGAAAGACTTGTTCCGCCAGATACGTACAGCACAATAAAACGTTTGTTTTCGTAAATACAATAAAGGCTCCCGTCGGGGAGCCTTTATTATTTATTTGATCAGATCTACTGAGCGTTTCAGGAACTTATCAAGTGCCTCACCTTTTAGCATACCGTTCTGAAGGAGTGCCAGGTCAATGAGTTGATGGACGATGCTGTTACCCTTTGCATAGTCAGCGATGACAGCCTGCTTCTTGTCCTTCTGCTCCTGTACGGCCTTCTCTGCTTCGGCCTTCTGGTCCTTTTCTTCCTGAGTGATCTCGTCGTATTTCTTCTTATCCTGGGCAGCACGGATGGCGGCCAGACGAGCCTCCTGACCCTTCAGTTCTGCCTCAATAGGCTTCAGGGCCTCTTCTGTAGCGGTCTTGCTCTCGTCGAGCACCTTCTTCACCAGCGGATGGTCTGAGTTCAGGACGAGGTTGTACGAGTCGGGCATCTGTCCGTAGAAGCCCATGCCAGCCTGGAACTTACTCATATCCTTCATACGACGCATATATTCGTTTTGGGTGATGATCACAGGACGGCTCTCAGTGCCGAGGGCATCTACCTGCACCATAAACTCAGCCTTGTCAATCTTTGGCAACTGTGTGCGGAAGACGGCTGACAAATTGTCACTCTCTCCTTCCGAGAGGTCAGACTTTTTCTTCTCCTCTTTCACAATCAGACGGTCGATGATATCCGAATCCACACGGGTGAAACGGCTCTTCTCGAACTTCTGTTCCAGCGTCTGGATGGTAGGCACATCGAGTTGTCCGTCGAGCAGCAGCACGCTGTAGCCCTTGTCCTGTGCGGCCTTGATGTAACTGTACTGCTCCTCCTTGTCCTCTGCATAGAGATAGACCAGCATGTCGTCCTTGTCCTTCTGGTTGGCCTCAATGAGGGTCTTGTACTCGTCAAAGGTGAAGTACTTGCCTTCTGTATCCTTCATCAGAGCGAAGTCTTTGGCGCGATCATAGAAACCGTCCTCCGAGAGGATACCGTAGTTGATGAAGAGTTTCAGGTCGTCCCACTTCTCCTCGTATTCCTTGCGGTTCTCGCTGAAGATAGCCTTCAGACGGTCGGCCACCTTCTTGGTGATATAGGTAGAGATCTTCTTCACCTCACGGTCGCTCTGCAGGTAGGAACGTGAGACGTTCAGGGGGATATCCGGTGAGTCGATAACACCGTGTAACAGTGTCAGGAACTCAGGCACGATGCCTTCCACCTGATCGGTCACGAAGACCTGGTTGCAGTAGAGTTGTATCTTGTTGCGCTGCAGTTCGATGTTCGACTTGATCTTGGGGAAGTAGAGGATACCCGTCAGGTTGAAGGGGTAGTCCACGTTCAGGTGGATCCAGAACAACGGCTCGTCGCTCATGGGGTAGAGGGTACGGTAGAAACTCTTGTAGTCCTCATCCTTCAGCGTGCTTGGGGCTTTCGTCCACAGCGGCTCCACATTATTTATAATATTATCCTCTGCGGTATCCACCATCTCTTTCTTCTCGCTACTCCATTCCTGCTTCTTGCCGAAGGCGACGGGTACAGCCATAAACTTACAGTACTTGTTGAGCAGACCCTCGAGTTTGTTCTTGTCGAGGAACTCCTTCGAGTCGTCGTCGATATAGAGGATGATGTCCGATCCGTGTTCTGCGCGCTCAGCATCATCAATCTCGTAGGCAGGCGATCCGTCGCAACTCCACTTCACAGCCTTTGCCCCTTCCTTATACGACTTGGTGATGATCTCTACCTTCTTCGATACCATGAACGAAGAGTAGAAGCCGAGTCCGAAGTGGCCGATGATGTTGTTGGCATTGTCCTTGTATTTCTCGAGGAAGTCCGTCACGCCCGAGAAGGCGATCTGGTTGATGTACTTGTCGATCTCTTCCTCCGTCATGCCGATACCGTGGTCGCTGATGGTGATGGTTCCCTTGTCAGCATCGAAACTCACGCGCACCGTCAGGTCGCCCATTTCTTCTTTGTACTCGCCCTGTGCTGCCAGCGTCTTCAACTTCTGCGTGGCATCTACGGCATTTGAAACCATCTCACGGAGGAAAATCTCGTGATCACTATAAAGAAACTTCTTGATGACTGGAAATATGTTCTCAGTCGTTACACCAATATTACCTTTTTGCATAGTTGTTTTATTTTATTTGTTATTATTTCACCTTTTGATTTTACTTTGCAAATACCGTGCCAAACAAAGAGAGGCGGCCCCTGCTTTTTACAGCAGTGCCGCCTCCGTATAATGATTAAGGCGAAGATTTATTTGAAAATCAACTGTGCGAACTGGTAGAGGCTGCGACGCCAGGTGTGCCACTCGTGGGCTGTGCCTGGAGACTCGTAACCAACGGCATTCATACCGAGTTGCTCCTTAATGTTCTTGGCTGCCTCAACACAACCCATGTTCTCCTTGCCGCCACCGCTCATGAAGAGCAACTTCACGTTCTTGGTGAAACCGTTGGATTCCTTCACTTGGTCAACACTCCATGCACCACTGCTGAAAGAACCTACATAAGCGAACTTCTCAGGATTGGCAAGTGTGATCTCACGAGCCTGCATGCCACCCATCGACAGACCGGCGTATGCACGGTGCTGAGGATCGGCAATCACGCGATAGTTCTTCTCAACCATCGGGATGATATCATTGAAGAGCACATTCTTGAAGCCCTCGGAGAAACCACCGAAGCCACCGAAGCCGCCACGACGGGGACCACCCTGACCGGGAGCGCCCTGTGGACGCTGACCGCCCTGGCCAAATCCTCCCTGAGGAGCACCTTGTGGACGGGGACCCTGAGGAGCAGCACCTGGAGCACCCTGAGGACGGGGTCCGCCGAAGCCACCGAAACCACCCTGCTCACCAGGACGTTGTGTGTTCAGACCATTGTCCATCACGATGATGCAAGGCACGGCCTTGCCCTCAGCAATCAGGTTGTCCATAATCTGAGCGGTATGACCCTGCTCGGCCCATCCGTACTCGTTCTCACCCATACCATGCTGGAGATAGAACACGGGGAATTTCTTGGTGGGATTGGTGAAATACTCAGCGGGGAGATATACATGGCAACGACGCATCTTCTCTGTGTAGGTTGACCAGTAGAATACCTCACTCATCGAGCCCTGCGGCACGTTCTTCACCTGCCAGAAATCCTGGTCGGCAGAGGGAATCTCGATACCGCTACCCCAACGGCTGGCGCCATAGTAGTAGAGGCTGCCTGGATCGGGCACAGAAGCACCGTCGATATTCAGTTGATAGTAGTGGAAGCCCTCATCCTGTGGCTCAGAGGTACCTGTCCACACACCGTTCTCGTCCTTGGTCATCGAATAGATCTTACCGGCGATGTCAAGTCCTACAGAAGTGGCGTTGGGAGCCGAGATCTGAGCACGTACCATGCGCTGTGAGTTGACCATCGGATACTGCTTGTTGTCCTGATTAGAAATGGCAGGCTTGAAGTCCTCAACCACGTTTTCAGTAACTGAAGGAACCGTGGGGTTCTGTCTGGGTGCACCAAACTGTGCTGACGCTGTCAAACTGGTGAGCGCCATCAATGAAAGAATAATTTTTTTCATAAAATGAACATTTGGTAAAAAATGAATAATATTAAGTTAATTGTTACTTTCACACTTGTTGGTTTTTTGACGCTTCCACAGGCAAAAAGTAAAAACGGTTCCCCATTTGTTAGGGAACATTAACATTTTATTTCGAATGGATGGTGCGCTGGAGTTCTGGCAACATCTGTTTGGCGGCGGTGACACCAGCCTGAATCATGCGTGTGGCGTTCTTGTTGCCGAAACTGGTGAGATCCAGGTCGGGTAGGTCAGGGTGGATGTAGATGTCGGCGTTCTGGCGGTTCTTGTTGTATTTCTCGATGTCAGGACGGTTGGCAATCCATTCGATGATGCCTCCGACCCCGAACAGGTCGGCTATGGCGGAGATGCTGCTGAGGTCCGACTGCTTGCGGGGTTTCAGTTCACTCTGTTGCAGGTCGATGGCAATCACGATGTCGGCTCCCATCTGTCGGCACACATCCACGGGCAGGTTGTTCAGCATTCCGCCATCCACCAGCATCCTGTCGTCACGAACTACAGGCTTGAAGATGCCCGGTATCGCCATCGAGGCTCTCAGCGCCTTGCAGAGCACCCCTTTTGACAGCACCACCTCCTCAGCCGTCCTGATGTCGGCGGCCACACAACGGAAAGGAATCTTCAGACTCTCAAACTCCGTGCAGCCCTTGGCCGATACCATCGAGTCGATGACCTGTTCTATCCTGCCGCCCGACATCATGCCGATGCCTCGCGTGTTACTGTCCATCACGGGGAAACCGAAGATGTAGGTCACACCTTTCTCGGTTTTCAGCGGCTCGTTGCTCAGTGCAGCCTTGCGGTCGGTGAGCAGCGTGAGCCATTCCTGCGTCTGGAACATCGTCTCCAGTTCTTGGGCCGAGTAGCCAGCCGCATAGAGACCTCCCACGATGGAGCCTACCGATGAGCCTGCGATATAATCCACCTGTATGCCAGCCTCCTCAAGCACCTTCAGCACGCCCACCTCAGCGGCTCCTTTGGCACCGCCGCCCCCGAGGGCCAGTCCTATCTTCGGACGCCCTGCCGTAGCCGACAGCACCAGCGTTACACCTATTTATTATAATAAGAAACCTCTTCATCTGGGGGCAAAGGTACTAATAAGTAAGCAAAAAGCCAAATGATCTTTGATTTTTCTTTCCCCAGCGGGTGAAAGTCTGCCCTGAATCGTGGGAAGGTTTCACCCGTCGGGGTAAAGTCTGAACTGATTCTCAGGCATGAAATTCCCAGGGGGGTAAAGTCCCAACTGAATCTCAGGCACGAAATTCCCTCCGGGGTAAAGTCCCAACCGATTCTCAGGCACGATATTCCCACCGGGATAAAGTCCCAAC
>JAGCPK010000140.1 GCA_017965725.1 Prevotella sp. | reverse complement strand
GTTTCTTGATTTCTGATTTGAAACATCATAACAATGCCCCCCGAAAGTTTACTGACTTTCAGGGGGCATTTTTTTCGAAGTTCCAAATATTGGAGCAGTGAACGCCGAAAAATACCATAAAAAAACGCTGTTTTGCGACAGATTTTGTGGCCTAGTGCCCCTTTTGTCGCAATATAGTGTCTCTGTCGCAACAAGTCGGAACGAAAAACAGGAAAAAAGTTGGAATGTGCTCATAATCGTCCTAATTTTGCAGTGTCAAAAGTCAACAACGGACTCAATAAACTCCCAAAAACGACAGATGACACAAAAGAGGAAATCAATAAAATAAATAATGTATAACAATTAAAAAACTTACGATTATGAAGAAGAATTCAATTTTGGTAAAGCTGGTGCTCATGAGCACTCTTACCGTAGGAACAATGTTCGGTTTCACCGCTTGCAGTGACGACAGTGATCTGATGAACGACAGTGCCAACGCCGCCTTGGAGAAGGACTACAACGGTCCCGCCCTGGCTCCCCTGGGTCTCTCCTTCCAGGACTTCATCACTCCCAACGACGTTCAGATCCTGAATGCCGACACCACGCAGATCAGCGTGAGCAAGGCCCTTGCCGAGAAACTGGGCATCAAGTCGTTCGTTGGGCACCCGATGGGTATCTGGCAGAACATGGAGGACGACTCCTATATGCGTAAGGCCGTCAGGGAGCAGCTGGTCGGCGACCGCTACATCCTTAACGTCGTTCCCGCCTCTCTGGCAGAACTGCTGAACGGCCAGAGCGTGCGCCTGAGTTCCGACCTCTACGTGAACACCGACGCCCAGTCCGTCCGCAGCCGTGCCGCCTCTGAGAACATCCCCGAGTATGCCGCCAAGTACATCGACGAGGAGAACATGATCCACCCCATGGCCGTCACGATCCTTCCCTCCGCCGACGGTGAGCAGAATCCCACTCGCAGCGGCATCTCCGCCTTCGGCACCTTCTCTACGGAGGATATCATGATGGCCCGCATGTCAGGTTCCCGCTGGTGGCCCTGGAGCGAGATCAAGAAGGCCGCAAAGGCAGTCTACGACTGGACAAAGGACAAGACCACATACAATATCCGTGAGTACCATCGCGACAAGTCCCTCATCCAGGCCAGCACGGAGTTCTCTAAGAAGATCGAGTTCGGTGTAGGCAAGAAGAAGGAGAAGAAGGATACGTTCAACGTCAACGTGAAGGTTCCCATCGACTTCGCCCTCAACTACACCTTCATCCTCGATGCCAAGGGTTCTCTGGTAAGCCTTCCCAACCTGAACCGCTTCGAGACCAGCGTAGCCGGAACGTTCGACTTCGCCCCTCAGGTGACCCTGGGATTCAGCAAGAAGTTTGAGATTCCCGATGACAAGCAGCGCCTGAAGCTCCACGACTTCCCCACGGTGAAACTGAAGTTCTCTGTAGGCCCCGTTCCCGTCACGATCGACATCCAGCCCTATCTCTTCCTGAAGTTCGAGGCTGAAGTATCAGGCAGCGCCTACATGGGAGTGAAGTACCACTACGCCAGCCACTTCAAGTTCGGTGCCGCATACACCAACGACTGGGGCCTGATCAAGAGTTACGACACTGACGAGAACAAGGTGACCATGATTCCTCCGACGGGTCAGTTCAAGGCACACGCAGGTGTTGGTCTCATGCTCGGTTGCGACGTGATCATCGAGAAGCTGGCAGGTCCGAAGATCGCCATCGGTCCGAAGCTGACCGCCGACGCAGAACTGAAGTTCAGCCCAGACGTCAAGGACAGCTATTTCAAGTCCTCGGTAGATTTCGGAGTGGTAGGTGAGATCGGTGCGAAGCTGAAGGTCTGGAAATGGGAGCTTGCCGACTGGCAGACGGAGGTGAAGTTCGGAAAGGGCTATAACATCTTCCACTACAACTTCCCACACGAGGAGGGCGACGAGGCCAACGGAAGTTTCGACAATGTGCTGAGACTGTTGAATCCTTACAAGAACTTATAAGAATAACTTCATTGCGACAAATCTGGGGGCCTTGAGCCCCCTTTGTCGCATTATAGGGCCTCTGTCGCAACAAGTCGGAGCGAAAAACAGGAAAAAAGTTGGAATGTGCTTATAATCGTCATAACTTTGCATCAGAAATAATTAATAACAATAAAATAGTAAGGATTATGACAACAATGAAGAATCTGGCAGTAACGGTGCTCATGAGCATCCTGGCCACAGCAACATTCACAGCATGTTCAGACGACTCTCTGGACTATGACGTAAATAACCAGAAAGAGGCTCAGAAGCCTAATGACAATAATGGTATCCAGCGCACGGTGCTGGTGTATATGGCAGGACGCAACAATCTGTCGTATTATGCCACAACCGATCTGGCTGAGATGAAGGAAGGCTCGATGAAAATCGGCGACGACCAGGCACTGTTGGTGTTCATGCGTCGCAACTACGACGGCGAGGAGCCCTGGCTGGCACGCATCAAGAACGGTGAGGTGGTAGACAAGGTGACAGTCAGCGACATGGGCATCAGCAAGGACGAACTGTTTGCTAGCGATCCTGAGGTGATGGAACAGGTGATGCATTATGCCTTCAGACACTACCCCTCTGTGAAGGACGACTACGGACTGGTGCTTTGGGGACACGCTGGAGGCTGGCTGCTGCAGGACTCCCTCACTGTGGACAGGACTCGTGGCTATGGTGTTGACGCAGGCAACTTCATCTACAATCCTAACGGCAAATGGATCAACATGCCAACTATGAACAACGTGCTGAAACGTATGCCTCACCTGAAGTTTATCTTCGCCGATTGCTGCAACTTCATGTGTCTGGAGTCGCTCTATGAACTGCGCCACACTGCCGACTACATCATCGGCTCGCCAGCAGAGATCCCTGTCGATGGTGCTCCTTATGAGACAGTGGTACCCGCCATGTTTGAGCCTACGACATTCTATCATACCATCATGGAGCGCTACCATGAGGCTACAAAAGGTTTCCTGCCCCTCTCCGTGGTAAAGACCAGTGAGATGGAGAATGTGGCACAGGCTACAAAGTTGGTGATGCAGCAAGTTGGCGAACGTGAGCGCGACGGATTTCCTGACATGAAGGGAATGGTACACTATAACTACCTCAATGAGAATGACACTACGTTCCATCACCCCTATAATATCTTCTACGATGCAGGTAACTTCATCCAAACCTACGCCACCCCGTTGGAATACAAGCAGTGGAAGCAGGCACTCGACGCAGCAGTCATCGAGAAGCACATCGCCTATTCATGGCACACTGACAAACTCTGGAGCATCTTCTACACCGACTTCGAGATGACAGAAGAGAAATATCATGGTGTGAGCATGTTCGTGCCACAAGATCCCAATATCGAGTTTGGTGAAAAATACCTACAGATGAATCAGGACATTACCCGGCTACAGTGGTTTAGTGCTGTCAGTGAGTAGCCAACGGAATCGGGAAACTTTTTCTAGAGAAATTTCGAAAAAGTTTCCCGTTTTAGGAAACTATTTCGTAACTTTGATCAGAGATCTAAGTTACTCACGTTCGAAAAAACCCAAATAAAATTTGCTTTTTTGCTCACTTATTCGTAACTTTGCAGCCAGAAAATAGTCAAAAACCAAGAGTTTTATGCAGACATACACCTATGAAGAGGCTTATCAGGCCTCATTGAACTATTTCAGCGGCGATGAACTGGCTGCCCGCGTATGGGTGAACAAATACGCCATGAAGGATAGTTTCGGGAACATCTATGAGAAATCGCCCGAGGATATGCACTGGCGCATCGCCAAAGAGATAGCACGTATCGAAAAGAAATACAAGAACCCGATGACGGTGGAGGATATCTTCCATCTGCTCGACCACTTCAAGTATATCGTGCCGGCAGGCAGTCCGATGACGGGTATCGGCAACAACAACCAGATAGCCTCGCTGTCGAACTGTTTCGTGATCGGTCTCGACGGTAATGCCGACTCTTACGGTGCCGTGCTGCGCATCGACGAGGAACAGGTGCAGTTGATGAAGCGTCGCGGCGGGGTAGGGCATGACCTGAGCCATATCCGTCCGAAGGGATCGCCAGTGAACAACTCCGCCCTGACCTCGACGGGCTTGGTGCCTTTCATGGAGCGTTATAGTAATAGTACGCGCGAGGTGGCACAGGACGGACGTCGTGGTGCCCTGATGCTCAGCGTGAGCATCAAGCATCCGGACTCGGAGGCCTTCATCGACGCGAAGATGACGGAGGGTAAGGTGACGGGTGCGAACGTGTCGGTGAAGATCGACGATGAGTTCATGGAGGCTGCCATCAACGACAGACCGTATGTGCAGCGCTTCCCCGTCGATAGCACGACAGACCCGGGTAAGTCAGGTGAGGCCAGTCTGGCCTTTGAGAAGGAGATTTCCGCCAAGGAACTCTGGGAGAAGATCGTGCATAACGCCTGGAAGAGTGCCGAGCCGGGTGTGCTGTTCTGGGACACCATCCTGCGCGAGAGCATCCCCGACTGCTATGCCGACCTGGGCTTCCGTACGGTATCGACGAACCCCTGTGGTGAGATTCCCCTCTGTCCCTATGATTCCTGTAGATTGCTGAGCATCAACCTCTATAGTTATGTGGTGAATCCGTTTACGAAAGAGGCCTATTTCGATTTCGACCTGTTTAAGAAACATGTGCAGGCAGCCCAGCGGCTGATGGACGACATCGTGGATCTGGAACTGGAGAAGATAGACAAGATACTGGAAAAGGTGAACGATGACCCGCAGTCGATGGAGGTGAAGGGTGCCGAGATACACCTCTGGGAGAAGATCAAGTCGAAGAGCGGCAAGGGCCGTCGGACGGGCGTGGGTATCACTGCTGAGGGCGACATGATAGCAGCCATGGGACTGCGCTACGGTACACAGGAGGCAACGGACTTCTCTGTGGAGGTGCATAGGACGTTGGCCCTGAATGCCTACCGCTCGTCGGTGACGATGGCGCAGGAGCGTGGTCATTTCGAGATTTATGATGCCAAGCGGGAGGAGAAGAACCCGTTTGTGCGTCGCCTGAAAGATGCCGATCCGAAACTCTATCAGGATATGGTGAAGTATGGCCGCCGTAATATTGCCTGTCTGACGATTGCACCGACGGGTACGACCTCGCTGATGACGCAGACTACCAGTGGTATTGAACCGGT
>JAGCPK010000139.1 GCA_017965725.1 Prevotella sp. | reverse complement strand
GTCAATGGTTGGAAATACTGCTTCTTGACCTTCGCCTTAGGGGATTTGGGCAGGCTGACGATAAACGAGAGTCTGCCGTGGGATCTGGTGAACATATCGACAATCAGTCGCGTCTCACCATACTTGATAGAATGCAGCACAATGGCCTGCGTCTTAGTCAGCATACGGGTGCAAAGATACTAAATTATTGAGAATTAAGACCTAAGAATGAAGAAAAATGGCTGAAAGAATCATTTTTTTACAGGAAAATTTGGTGGATTGGAAAAATAGCAGTACCTTTGCGCCGCATTTTGACAAATGCAGCGCGAAGACAGGCTGCATCTCAGCATAAGAACAGGTTCTTTTGCATTCGATTTGCACTGTCATTGCACCCTTGGGTCCGTTCGTCTATCGGTTAGGACGAGAGATTTTCATTCTCTAAAGAGGAGTTCGACTCTCCTACGGACTACACATTAAATCCGCCATCTGCACAGCCAAAGTGCTACTAGGCAACTGGGATAAGGTGACGGAAGCCCTCGAAGAAGGGCTGCCCAGGGCAGTTGGAAGACGTAAGACCCATAAGCTTTAAAATTAACAATTAAACAATTAAAATTAAAAATGGCAAATCACAAATCATCCGTGAAGAGAATACGCCAGACTCAAAAGAGGGCGCTTCACAATCACTACTACGCAAAGACAATGCGTAACGCTGTGCGCAAACTGCGCGCTATGACCAACAAGGAAGAGGCTGCTGCCTTGTATCCGAAGGTGCAGAAGATGCTCGACAAGTTGGCCAAGACCAACATCATTCACAAGAACAAGGCCGCCAACCTGAAGTCAAGTCTGGCCTTGCACATCAACAAACTGTAAAAGCAAGTATTTGAAATAGGAAACCGCAGCCTTTCAGGGGTTGCGGTTTTCTTTTTATTGTTTTTTAGCAGATAAACTATGTTTATCTGGCTTTTTTTTTGTAACTTTGCACCCAAAATAGTAAATCGCAAATAACAAGATGACAGAAGAACAACTGAATCAAGAGCAAAATTATTCCGCGAGTAACATTCAAGTGCTCGAAGGACTCGAAGCCGTACGCAAGCGTCCTGCCATGTATATTGGCGACATCAGCGAGAAAGGACTCCACCATCTGGTCAATGAGACCGTCGATAACTCTATTGACGAGGCAATGGCCGGATTCTGTACACATATAGAAGTCACTATCAACGAGGACAACTCCATCACCGTGCTAGACAATGGTCGTGGTATTCCTGTCGATGAGCACGAGAAGATGCACAAGAGTGCCCTCGAGGTTGTGATGACAGTGCTCCATGCCGGTGGTAAGTTTGATAAGGGTTCCTATAAGGTGTCTGGTGGTCTGCATGGCGTGGGTGTCAGTTGTGTGAACGCTCTCTCCACTCGTATGCTGTCGCAGGTGTTCCGTAACGGTCATATCTACCAACAGGAATACGAGAAAGGAAAGCCCCTCTACGACGTGAAGATCGTGGGCGATACCGACAAGACTGGTACACGCCAGCAGTTCTGGCCTGACGATACCATTTTCACTACCACAGAATATAAGTACGACATCATCGCCCGTCGTATGCGTGAATTGGCCTATCTGAATGCCGGTATCACCATCACCCTGAAGGATATGCGTCCCGATGAAGAGGGTAACCTTAAGGAAGAGGTGTTCCATGCTAAGGATGGTCTGAAGGAGTTCGTGCGCTACGTGGATCGTCACCGTACCCATCTCGTCGATGACGTTATCTACCTGAAAACTGAGAAGCAGGGCATTCCCATCGAGGTGGCTGTGATGTATAACACCGACTACTCAGAGAATATCCATTCTTACGTTAATAATATCAATACGATTGAGGGTGGTACCCATCTGGCTGGTTTCCGCGCTGCCCTTACCCGTACGCTCAAGAAATATGCCGACAACGACCCGCAGATTTCCAAGCAGATCGAGAAGGCCAAGATAGAGATTGCACCCGAAGACTTCCGCGAGGGCCTTACAGCAGTGATTAGCATCAAGGTTGCCGAGCCGCAGTTTGAGGGACAGACAAAGACTAAACTCGGTAATTCTGAGGTCGCTGGAGCCGTCCAGCAGGCTGTAGGAGAGGCGTTGGCCAACTATCTGGAGGAACACCCCAAGGAGGCCAAGATGATCTGCGACAAGGTCGTTCTTGCAGCCACAGCCCGTATCGCCGCCCGCAAGGCTCGTGAGAGCGTGCAGCGCAAGAACCCGATGACGGGCGGTGGTCTGCCTGGCAAACTCGCAGACTGCTCCAACAAAGATCCAAAGGACTGCGAGATATTCCTCGTTGAGGGTGACTCCGCCGGTGGTTCCGCCAAGCAGGGTCGTGACCGTCACTTCCAGGCTATCCTGCCGTTGCGCGGTAAGATCCTGAACGTGGAGAAAGTACAGTGGCACCGTGTGTTTGAGGCTGAATCGGTGATGAACATTATTCAGAGTATCGGCGTTCGCTTTGGCGTAGAGGGTGAGGGCGATCGTGAGGCTAACATCGACAAACTACGCTATGATAAGATTATCATCATGACCGATGCCGATGTCGATGGCTCGCACATCGACACGCTGATTATGACGCTCTTCTACCGCTTCATGCCACAAGTCATTCAGGGCGGTCACCTTTACATCGCTACACCGCCGCTCTATAAGTGCACGTACAAGAAGTTCTCTGAGTACTGCTACACGGAACAGCAGCGTCAGGCTTTCATCGATAAGTATGTGGCAGGCGATGAGAATGCTACGGCCCTCCATACTCAGCGCTACAAAGGTTTGGGTGAGATGAATCCTGAGCAGTTGTGGGAGACGACGATGAATCCAGAGAACCGTCTGCTGAAGCAAGTGACTATCGAGAATGCTGCTGAGGCCGACGAGATATTCTCTATGCTGATGGGCGATGATGTAGAGCCGCGCCGCCAGTTCATCGAGAAGAACGCCACCTACGCCAATATCGACGCATAAAATACATTTTATACAAGAATGAAGAAAGCCCGCCATTTGGCGGGCTTTCTTGTCTTTACATGAACTTAATCGTACCTTGAATGGGGTCGTTCTGTTCTGGTCTTTTCTCCTCTTCAACTCTCTCGTCGCCGCTGGCCTGCGAGTTGATGCTGTCGAGAATCTCACGGGTACGCTTGTAAGTAGGTGTGGACTCTACGGCAGAGATGACATCATCGTTGTCGAGGTCCTCAGGACGGAAGAGATAGATGTTTGGACGACGCTTGTAGCGCTTGGCCGTGCTATCGCCACCATAGTAGCGGTTACGGCGATCTTGACGCTCCACAGCCTTGGCTTGTTCCTCGGCGATGCGGTTGATATCGTCCTGGGTATGTTTCTTGATGTGGGCATCCATACCATCGACACTCTCAATGCCGAAACCGGTAGCCAGGATGGTGACCTTCACCTTCTTACCCAGTTCAGGGTCGGTGGCCAGTCCCCACTTGATCTCGAAGTCGCTGCCGAACTTCGCCATGAAGTCGTTAACGTCGTTCATCTCCTCCATCATCAGTGACTGCTGACCGTCTTTTGAACCTGCAAAGGAAATGCTGAGCAGAATCTTTTTGGAGTTGAAGATGTCGTTGTCGTTGAGCAACGGTGAGTTGAGTGCATCCTCAATGGCCTTTTTCACACGGCCTTCACCTTCGCCATAGCCAGTTGACATGATAGCCACGCCACCATCCTTCAAGACGGTCTTCACGTCGTTGAAGTCAAGGTTGATGAGACCATGGACGGTGATGATCTCCGCAATCGATTTGGCGGCTACGCTGAGCGTGTCGTCGGCCTTACCGAAAGCATCGAGCACAGATAGTTCGGGGTAGATCTCGCGCAGACGCTCGTTGTTGATGACGAGCAGGGCATCTACATGTTTCTGCATCTCCTCTACACCGTCGAGAGCCTGGTCGATCTTACGGTCGCCCTCGAAACGGAAGGGGATGGTGACGATACCGACGGTAAGGATGCCTAACTCTTTGGAGACACGGGCAATGACGGGAGCCGCTCCCGTACCAGTACCTCCGCCCATGCCTGCTGTGATGAAAGCCATACGGGTACCATCGCTGAGCATCATCTTGATGTCTTCAATGCTCTCTTCGGCTGCCGCACGGGCCTTCTCTGGTTTATTACCGGCACCCAGCCCTTCCTTACCTAGTTGGAGATGGACGGGTACGGGTGAGTCGTTAAGGGCCTGATTGTCCGTATTGCAAAGCACGAACGTTACATCGTGAATGCCTTCACGGTACATGTGGTTCACGGCGTTGCCGCCTCCGCCACCGACACCAATCACTTTGATGATGCTATGATCCTTCTCCGGTGTTCCGAAGTCTAGGATATCTATATTATTCATATTGTCTAACATAATGCTTAACTCTTTACTGGTTTCATTCTTCACTCACGATATCTTCGCCGAATTTCTTGGCTTTCTTCAGGAACTTGTTCCAGATACTGTTCTCACGCTTCTCCTTGGCGATACGCTGGCGCTCGGCTTCTTCCTCCTCGCGCTTGATACGCTCCTCTTCCTCCTGTTGACGACGACGCTCCTCCTCGGCTTTCTGTTTCTCAGCCTCGGTACGGATGACACCAGCGGGAATCTCGCCAATCTGACGTGCGGGACGCAGGTCGGTGGTGGGATGGGGTGTCTCTTTCTTCGTTGTGCCGAAGAGGTCGCCGTTGGGATCAACAGCGTTACCGGCACAGTTGATGTCGCCCTTGGCCAACAGACCGAGTACGGTGTTCATCTTACCGTCGTGAGCCTTGATGTCTTCATTGCCAGAGTTGATGGTATGCGTCACGAACTTGGCGATACGGATCTTATCGACATGCGTGTGGTTAATGAACGCCTGTTCGATATTCTTCATGTTCGAGCCACCACCAGTCAGGATGATGCCGCCCAACAGTTTGTCGTAGTAGTCGGAAGGTATCTGGTACCATACGTTTTCAATGATCTCCTCCAGACGACCTTCCACAATCTCAATGAACTTACGGCTCTCCACCTGACGCTCCGCATCAATAGAGTACATCATGTTGTTGTCGATGTCACTATTGTCGGTAAAGGCCGAGGCGTATTTCAACTTCATCTTCTCAGCGTCGCTCTCTTCCATCTGTAGAGTGGCAATGTCTTTGGTGATATTGTTACTGCCCAGAGGAATCACTGCCAGATGGCGCAGGATATTCTTGCTATAGACGGAGACGGTTGTGGTATCTGCACCGATATCTACCAGTGCACAGCCGGAACGTTTTTCTGCCTCCGTCAATACACTGTCAGCAAGAGCCAGGGGAGCAAGATACATTTCTGCTACGTTGATGCCAGCCACCTCGAAGCATTTGTTAAGGTTACGGTAGAAAGCCTTTCGCTCGAGGATGTTCAGGAAGTTTCCGTCCAACCGTGTGGCCTGAATGCCCACAGGGTCGATCTGGAACTGTGCATCAACCCGGTATTCCTGAACGGCTGCATCGAGGATTTCTTGGTCTTGATATTTCATGTTACGGTTAGCATCCATGAGTTCGATGACCATCTCTTGGGTAATAATGGTATCAGCGGGCAGGTCCTTAGTAATCACGTTCCTGACGCTGCGAATAGATTGTCCCCCTACACCGACATACACCTGGATAATCTCCGTCTTCAACTGATTCTCCAGTTTTTTGATGATGTTGGTGAGGCATTGTGCGGTCTTGTCGATGTTGTAAACGACACCTTTGCGGATGAATGACGAAGCGTCCTCCTTGACCACGGCAAGTACGGTGATACTGCCGTCGAGGTTCTTCTGGCCCGCGATACCGGTCATCTTGGATGAGCCGAGTTCAATTGCTACGATAAATTCCTTTGCTGCCACCATATTATTAACGATTTACATATTTACATTTTATTACTTGTATCTTTTTTTGCAGATAATCTGATTGTCAAACTCCACACTGATATAAGAGTATTTGTTCCAGCCGGCTTGGTTGAGGCCGTACAGGTAGAACTTGCGCAGACGCTCCAGTTTCTTGGCGATGTCCGTAGGGGCACCAAGGTAAAGAACATGGTCGCCCACACGCGGTACAATCTCGACAGAACCGTCGTTGAGTACGTTGATCTGGACAATCTGACTCTGCCAGAATTTGTCTCTGATAATCTCGTTGGCGACTCGCGTAAGTGACTTCTGCGCATATTTCTTGTTGACCTGACCAGTGACCACTACCAAGTCGGAGGCAAACCGTGTTTCTGGTAGGATACTACCTTGAGTATCGACATAATAGTTGTCGCCATTGGCTGCCATCACATGCATGATGGGCATACGTTGCTTCAGACTGATGCACACATGACCGTCCTGCGCCTTGTAACATTCTGCCTGTTCCACAAACGGGTTTTTCTGAAGTGTTTCCTCAATGTCGCGGGCATTGATGACCGTCATGGGCTTGGCCAGCGGATAGAGGTGTTGTTGTTCTAGTATTTTCTTTATTTCATTTGCATTGAGGAAGCCATCGGGCATCTCATCGTCAATGTCAATCTTCACCTCTGAGCATACACTGGCCTTCTCAGCGGGCTTGTTGAACGCTGTGACGGCGAGTATCAGATAGGCGGCGATCGCAATATCGAATACGATGACGAGTGACTTCTTCCAATTGAATGACATCCTATTTTATTTTACGATTTAGCAGTTTGGTGATCTGTGGGACGAGGTTGTCGAGGTCGCCAGCTCCAAGTACGATGAGTACCTCAAAGTCGTGGGACTTTACATAATCGAGTACCTGGTCTTTTTGAATCATTTCCTTCTTGACACCTTCTTTCAGATTGTCGTAGATGAGTTGTGACGTGACACCCTCGATAGGCTGCTCGCGGGCAGGATAGATCTCCGTCAGGACAACTTCGTCGAGTTGACTCAATGCATCGGCGAACTCCTTATAGAAGTCGCGGGTGCGGGTATAGAGGTGAGGCTGGAAGATGGCCGTGATGCGTTTGTCTTTATACAACTCACGGATGCTCTTTGCACTCTGGTAGATTTCTTTCGGGTGGTGGGCATAATCGCTGAGGAATACCAGACGGTTAGACTTGATTTTGAAATCGAAACGACGATCTACGCCACCATAGGTCTGCATACCGTACTTCAGTTCCTTTGCAGAACAGCCATTAAGTTGTGCCATGGCCATGGCTGCAATACCGTTCTCGATATTAATGGGAATAGGCTGACCAAGTTTGATATCCTTAACGCACTCGATGGGGGAGATAAAGTCAAAGATGATGGTACCGTTTTCAATGCGGATATTTTCGGCATGGAAGTCACCCTCGTCGCGACTGTAGTCATACCGTCTCACTCCATCCTGCAGGTTTTCCTCCATTTCCAGACCTCGGTGGATAATCAGGGCTCCACCAGGCTGAATCAGTTCAGTATAGTGGCGGAAACTCTCAAGATAGGCTTCCTTTGTACCGTAAATGTCTAGGTGGTCGGGGTCAGTGGAGGTGATGACACTCATCCAAGGACGGAGCCAATGGAATGAGCGGTCGAATTCGTCTGCCTCAATGACTACAAAGTTGGAGTCGGAGAGGATGTAGTTGGTGCCGTAGTTCTTCGAGATACCTCCAAGGAAGGCATTACAGTCGAAGTGGCTCTGGTGCATGATATGGGCACACATTGTAGAAGTGGTGGTCTTACCATGGGTGCCAGCAACACAAAGACCCTTATGGGCCTGTGTCAGGGTGCCAAGCACTTGGGCACGCTTCTCAATCTCAAAACCGTTCTTGCGGAAATACTGAAGTTCCTGATGCTCTTCTGGAATAGCAGGTGTATAGATAACCAGACACGACTCTTTCCTCTTGCAGGCATGGGGTATCTCGTCGATGTTTTCCTCATAGTGGATGAGCACACCTTCTTTTTCCAGTCTCTTGGTGAGGTCGGAAGGAGTCTTGTCGTAGCCTGCCACAACAAGACCTTTCTTAATGAAATAACGGGCGATGGCACTCATGCCAATGCCACCTGCACCGATGAAATAGACTGCTTTTATATCTTTGATGTTCATTTTGCTAATTTGATTACTTCCTTGGCGATGATGTTAGCTGAGTCAGGGAGAGCGAGTTTCAACACATTCTCGCTGAGCGACTTCAACTTGTTCTCATCGTTGACGGTATTGATGGCCAACTGTAGTAGCGTGTCAGGGGCCTCGGCATCTTTCACATAGAGGGCTGCGTCCTTGTTGGCGAGGGCCAGGGCATTTTTGGTCTGATGGTCTTCGGCTACATTCGGACTTGGCACGAGGATGACGGGTTTGCCTAAGAGACAGAACTCACTGATGCTGCCTGCTCCAGCACGGCTGATGACAAGGTCGGCAGCACGGTAGGCGGCACCCATGTCAGTGATGAAGTCCGTAACAATCAGATTGGGAATATCCTGCCCTTTCAACTGTTGTTGGATGTCTGCACTATAGTATTTGCCTGTCTGCCAGATAAATTGTATGTTGTTTCCTTTGACGAGGTCGAGATGCTGTAGAATACTCTCGTTAATGGTCCTTGCGCCCAGGCTGCCACCTACGAGTAAGATAGTTTTCTTCGAAGGATCGAGACCAAGGCTCCTAATTGCATCCTCACGCGTGGTAGTCGTGTCGAGAAGGGCTTGACGGACGGGATTGCCCGTGAGCATAATCTTCTCTGCGGGGAAGTAACGTTCCATACCTTCGTATGCCACACAGATTTTCTCTGCATTCTTCGCCAACTGCTTGTTGGTGAGTCCGGCATAACTGTTCTGTTCCTGTAATAAGGTAGGGATGCCCAGAGTGTTGGCTGCGCCTAAGGCGGCACTGCTGGCATAACCTCCTACACCCACGGCCACCTGGGGCTTAAACTGGCGGAGGATTTTCTTGGCGAGCCATTTGCTCTTGAGGTAGTCGATGGCAACACCGACGTTGGCAGGCTTCCACAGCGGACGGAAGAAACCTCTGATGGGCAGACCTTTAATCTCGTAACCTGCTGCCGGCACACGTTGCATCTCCATACGTCCCAAAGCACCGACGAACAGAATCTTTGCATCAGGTCGCAGCGCCTTGATGGCATTGGCGATGCTGACGGCAGGGAAGATATGACCTCCTGTTCCGCCTCCGCTGATAATGACTCTTAATTCTTTTTCCATACCTTATTATATATATGTGAGTGCAAAATTACAAATTAAATTTCGTTTAACGCCATTTTCTGCTCTCTTTTTTTCGCAGAACGGCTTACGCTTAACATGGCGCCGATATAGGCACAGTTGATGATGGTCGAGGTTCCACCACGGGAGACAAGGGGTAGCGGCTGTCCTGTGACAGGGGCTATACCCACTGCCACCAGCATATTGAAGGTGGCTTGGATGACTAGCATCAGAGCCAAACCCATCACCAGAAAGGCGGGGAAGTTGTTTTCACACCGACTGGCAATGCGGGCTGCACGATAGAGAAGGACAATATACAGGAAGCAAACAAATGTCGCTCCAAAGATGCCCAGTTCCTCAATGATGATTACAAAAATGAAATCGCTGAAAGCCTGGGGGAGGAAGTCTCGTTCCACGGATTTACCAGGACCTTTGCCGATGATGTTGCTTCCGACGATGGCAATGTTTGCATGTGCCACCTGGGCATCTTTGTCAAGATCGTAGTCCTCGGGTGCCACAGCTTTCTTGTTCAGATGTTTGTCGATACGTCCCTTCCATGTACTGAAACGGTGTAAGAAGGTGGTATTCTTCTTTGTGTCTTTCTTGACCTCGCCATTGACAATCGTTTCTGTCTGTGTCTCTCTACCGTCATTTTTCTCAAGACTGCCCAACAGATAAATAGACCCAACGAATAGGACCACGAGAATGATACCCGCTCCCATGAACTTACCCAATTGCATCAAGGGTACCCGTCCGATGAACATCATCAGGAAGATTACAGCCAGAATGAGGGCTGCCGTGGAAAGATTCTCCAGTCCGATGAGCAGACAGAAAGGAATCACAATGATGAGTATATATTTGAAGGCCCGTTTGTCGGCCCCGTCGTCACGCTGCATTGCACTGAGAATCTGAGCTGTCACCAGCACCATGGTTCCCTTGGCAATCTCTGAGGGCTGGAACTTCAGTCCCAGCAGACTGATCCAGCGTCCGGCATCATTGGTTTTCTCTCCGAAGAACAGAACCCATAACAACATGATGACGGAAATGAGCAACAGGGCAGGAGTTGCCAGTTTGAAAAACCGACAGGGAACGTTCAGGATGAGAATGGCCACGCCAACACCCACCAGAATCTTCCAGGAATGTCCGATGATGGGACCCAGATAGTCCTGGCTCTTGTAGGTCAGTGTACTGGAGGCTGAAAACACCTCGACGACACTGATCAGGCACAGGAACAGGAGCACCATCCAGATGACCTTGTCTCCCTTAAACAGATTTCCAATCTTTGTATTCATAAGTTTTTTGCCAATGTCTTGAATTGCTCCCCACGATCTTCCATGTTCTTGAAGAGATCAAACGAGGCGCAGCATGGACTCAACAGCACGGTCTCGCCGGGTTGGGCCATCTCGTAGCAGGCTGCCACACAGTCCTTCATGGAATGCGTGTCTTTGACTGGGATTCCCAGACTGTCGAAATTGTCATGGAGTTTCTGGTTGTCTGCTCCAAGATAGACGATTCCAGAACACTTTTCCTTTACGAGTGGTTTGATGGGCTCATAATCGTTACCCTTGTCCTTCCCACCAATGATAAGGATGACCTTTGTCTTCATAGCTTCAAGAGCATACCAACAGGCATCAACATTCGTAGCCTTTGAATCGTTGATGTATTGCACACCACGTACGGTGCATACTTTCTCCAGACGGTGTTCCACGCCAGGGAAGTCACTCAGGCACTTGCGGATTTCTTCTTTCTTGATACCGGCAATGTCGGCAGCAATACCAGCGGCAAGTGAATTGTAAATATTATGTTTACCCGTCAGACTGAGACTTTCCTGTTCCATATTGAAGGGCTCGGGCTTCTCAATCTTATATTGGCCCTCTTCGATGTAACCGATAACACCCTTTTCTTTCAGTTCGGCAAAGGGGTACTGAATGGCCTGGATGTTGTATTTCGTCAGTTCCCTTTTGATGATGGGATCGTCAGCCCAGTAGATGAAGGCGTCATCCTTGGTCTGGTTCTGTAGAATACGCATTTTAGAATCTACGTAGTTTTGCATCTCAAACCCATAACGGTCCAGATGGTCGGGTGTGATGTTCAACAGAATGGCAATATTGGCGCGGAAGTCATACATATTGTCAAGTTGGAAGGAACTGAGTTCAATGATGTAGTACTCATGGGGATCTTCAGCCACCTGCAGAGCCAGTGAATTGCCAATGTTGCCTGCCAGCCCGGCATCATAACCTGCATCCTTGAAGATATGGAAGATTAGTGAGGTAGTGGTGGTCTTGCCATTAGAGCCAGTGATACAGATCATCTTCGAGTTAGTGTAGCGTCCAGCAAATTCGATTTCACTGATGATATGGATGCCTTTCTCGATGGCTTTCACAACCATTGGGGCTGTTTCAGGGATTCCAGGACTCTTGATAATCTCGTCGGCATTTAATATCTTTGCCTCGGAATGCTGGCCTTCTTCCCACTCGATATGACGTTCGTCGAGCATCTTCTTATATTTGTCGGCAATCTTCGACATGTCTGACACAAACACGTCGAAACCTTCTTTTCGGGCGAGTACAGCGGCACCTGCACCGCTCTCTCCTGCTCCTAATATAACGATTCTTTTCTTCATCTTCTTATAATCTTAACTTATCTTATTTTCAGGGTTATGATGGTCAGTGCCGCCAAGATAATAGTGGTAATCCAAAAGCGGATGGTAATCTTCGACTCATGGAACGGACGGTGAGGCCAGCCTTTCAGGATATAGGTACTGGTGGCATCGAGTTGGGAATCGAGTTTACGGAAGTTATCATGGATGGGTGTGGCACGGAAGACTCTTACACGCTTGCCCTTACGCTTCTGTATCTTAAACCACTGCGTCTGGATGATGACACTGAGACTCTCTACGAAGAAGATACCGCAGAGGATGGGCAACAATAGTTCCTTGTGGATGATGACGGCACACACACCGATGATACCACCAATGGTCAGGGATCCCGTATCGCCCATGAAGACCTGAGCAGGGAAGGCGTTGTACCACAAGAATCCGACCATGGCTCCCACAAAGGCACAGAGGAAGATCACCAACTCTTCTGAGTGAGGGATATACATGATGTCGAAATACGAAGCATATCCGATATGCGATGACACATATGCCAGAATGCCTAGCACCACGCCTATAATCGCGGAATTACCTGCACACATACCGTCCATACCGTCGTTGAGGTTGGCACCATTGCTGACGGCTGTCACCACCAGAATGGTCATCAACACGAAGATAACCCATCCTGCTGCAACCTTGTACTTTCCTAAGAAACCCAGCACCTCGGAATAGTTCAGGTTGTGGTTCTTCACAAAGGGGATAGTGGTATGAAGCGACTTTGTGGCTTCTTGTTTATGTTTCACCACAATCTCCTGATTTTGTTGCTGTACATTGACATTCTCACGTACGACAACATCTGGGCTGAGCCAAAGCGTCAATCCGACGATGAAGCCTATACTGATCTGACCTACAATCTTATATTTTCCTTTCAATCCCTCTTTGTTGCGTTTGAAGATCTTGATATAATCATCAAGGAACCCAAGGAATCCCAACCAGAGGGTGGTAATAATCATCAAAATCAGATAGATGTTACGGATACGTCCGAAAAAAAGCACTGGCACGAGGATACTGACAATGATGATGATGCCACCCATCGTGGGTACACCTTTCTTTTCCACCCCGAACGGGTCAATCTCCGGGTCGCGCTCTGTTTCGAAGATTTTTCTACGTTTCATCCATTTGATAAACTTCTCACCAAACCAGGCCGAGATGAGCAACGACAAGATTAACGTCAGCAAAGAGCGGAACGAAATATAGGACCACATATGTGAGCCCGGGATGTCATATTGTTCTAAGAATCTGAAGAAATAATATAGCATAACGGTTAGTTTTTGAAGATTTCCCTTACCACTTCCTTGTCGTCAAAGTGGTGTTTTACACCTTTGATTTCCTGATAGTCCTCATGGCCTTTGCCTGCGATGAGAATGACGTCGCCCTTTTCTGCCATCATACAGGCAGTACGGATGGCTTCCTTGCGGTCAACGATGCTAACGACCTTCTTCATCTGTTTCCGGTCAAGACCTGCCAGCATGTCGTTAATGATGTCCTGTGGTTCTTCGAAACGGGGATTGTCGGAGGTGATAATGACCTTGTCGCTCTGTTTTACAGCTTCCTGGGCCATCAGGGGACGCTTGCCTTTGTCGCGGTTGCCTCCGGCTCCGCAGACCGTGATGACCTTGCCCTTGCCATCGAGTACCTCATGAATGGCGTTGAGCACATTCTCCAGGGCATCAGGTGTATGGGCGTAATCCACGATAGCAGTAAAACCTTCAGGAGAACGGAGAGGTTCCAGTCGTCCGTTGACACTCTTCAGTGTGCTTAGTATCACAAGGATATCTTCAGGTTTCTTTCCCAGCATGATAGCGGCACCATAGACGGCAAGCAGATTGCTGACATTAAACTTGCCAATGAACTGTACCCCAACCTCTCGTCCATCGATGTCAAGATACATCCCTTCAAAATGACACTCGATGATGCGAGCCTTGAAGTCAGCCATCGTGCGGGTGGAGTAGGTCTTTACCTGAGCCTTTGTGTTCTGTACCATGAACAGACCGTTCTTATCGTCGGCATTGGTGATGGCGAAAGCATCCTTACTCAGTCCATCAAAGAAGGCCTTTTTTGCATCACGATAGTTTTCGAAGGTCTTGTGATAGTCAAGATGATCACGGGTCAGGTTGGTAAAGAGTCCTCCCTTGAACTTCAATCCGCCAATACGCTTTTGGGCAATGGCGTGACTGCTACACTCCATGAAAGCATATTCACAACCAGCCTCCACCATACGTGCTAACAGTTGATTCAATTCGATGGGGTCGGGGGTGGTGTGGTCTGTGGGGATGGCTTCACCCTCGATATAGTTGCAGACGGTAGAGAGCAGGCCACACTTATGTCCGAACTGACGGAACATATTATATAATAAGGTGGCAATAGTGGTCTTGCCGTTGGTACCTGTCACGCCGACTAATGTCAGTTTTCTCGACGGGTCACCATAGAACTGTGTGGCCACCTCTCCTACACAGTCCTCAGTGGAACTTACTTGCACATACGTCACTCCCTCTGCCTTATCTTCAGGGAGTTGTTCACAGAGAATAGCCTTTGCCCCCAGTTCTATCGCTTTAGGGATATACTTGTGACCGTCGGTCTGTGTACCTGCGATAGCAACAAAGAGATGACCAGACTCAACGCGTCGGGAGTCGATGTTCACTCCTGTCATGTCAACCTCAGCACTGCCAATGATGCTGAGAGGCTTTACGTTTTTGAGTAACTCGCTTAGTTTCATATCTTTAGTCATTTTGTTATTCCAGATGTAGTTCACAGGCCATGCCTTGTTTGATGGCCGTGCCACTATAAATACTTTGTGATTTCACTTTCCCGCGTCCTTTGACAACTGCCTTTACGCCCCGACTCTCCAACAGATAGACGGCGTCGCGTGCCCCCATACCCGTCAGGTCGGGGATGATGTCAGATGAAGTTTTCTTCATGGCCAACGTAGGCTTCTTTTTGATGTTCAGGCTATTGAGAACATAATCTGCTGCAGCAACGTCACCTTCTTTCACGTCGGGAACGAAGATGGATCTCTCATCACGGGCATCTTCAACACTAAGTTTAAGGTTCTGTGCCATCACACCCTCGGAGATATGATGGAACACCACACCGCTCATACCGCCGCCAGAGGCTGGCAGACCAGATTTCTTTAGACAGACGATACATGTATATCGAGGATTGTCGGCAGGGAAATAGCCAGCGAACGACAGCCAGTAGCGGGTGGTGCCAGAGTGATAACCGCCATATTGGTCTGCAACCTGTGCCGTTCCCGTTTTGCCAGCCACCTTGAATGACTTAGAACCGGCTTTCTTTCCTAACCCTTGACTGACAACATGTTCCAGAATGGTCTGCATGGTCTTGATGGCCTGAGGCTTGGCAATGCGCTCCTTGAGAACGACGGGCTCGAACTCCTTGATTACCTCACCGTTCTTCACAAGTTGTTTTACGAAGCGCGGTTGCATCATCTTGCCATTGTTGGCAATGGCATTGTAGAACGCCACTGTATTGATGGGCGCAATTTGCGTCTCATAGCCGATACTCATCCAGGGCAGAGTGGTCTTGCTCCAGTATTGTGAACGGTCTGTGGTCTTGGTGTCTGGCATACGGATCCAAGGTGCGTGATAACCCACAAGAGGTAGTTTTAGGTCTTCGTGGATACCCACGCGGTAGAGCCCCTGCACATATTTCGTGGGATTACTGCCATAGAACTTGTCGATGATATAACTGACACCGATGTTCGAACTGACTTCCAAGGCTCGGGCCATATTGATATCCTGATAACCGCCACGACGCCAGTTGTGGTCTTTCATCGGACGACCGTGCATCTCCATCACACCACTACCCGTATGGATGACGAAACTGGTATCTACTACGCCGTCATCGAGGGCCACAAGGAAAGATGCCACTTTGAACACTGAGCCTGGTTCGCAACGGTAACTGATAGCATTATTGACCATCTCATGATACTCACCATCGGCTCCACGTTGCATGTTGACAATGGCTTTTATGTCGCCCGTCTGCACTTCCATGAGGATGGCGACACCCATTTCACCGCCGATTTCCTTTAGTTCTTCTATGACAGCCCGTTCTGCAAGATCTTGCATACCCACGTCGATGGTGGTCACGATGTCTGCACCGTCAACAGGTGAAAGAACAGGAATGTCGAGGAATTTGCTGAGCACCTTACGACGGTGCATGAGTCCGTTAGTCCCTCGGAGTTCCTTGTCGAAAGCCAGTTCAAGTCCATTCTTGGCACTATCGATTTCACCGAAGAGGTCACCGATGGTACGTCTTGCCAACGTTGAGAAGGGTTTACGGCGGGCATTGAATTGCTCCCAATGGAAACCTCCAACGCCTGGACGTTCACGGAAAATAGGCAGACGGTGTACCTCACAGAAAGTGTTATAGTCGATGCGTCGAGGCCAGATGGGCCAGTGGCGGGCACCTACCGAACCATTCTTCATCACCTTATGCTTGCCTTCCAACAGATGTGCTTTGAACTCCGCAACCGACCTTGAAGGGAATATCTGGTTCAGTTCGTAGCACAGGGTGTCGATGTTTTCAGCCCAGAGTGAGTCGCGCTTATGGTTGCTAGTAGAGTCGGTGGCTCCAGCCTGGAAGTCCATGAATATTTTATATTCAGGTATGCTACCAGCCATCAACTGACCGTCGCAACTGAGAATATTACCGCGAGTAGGCTTTACGCTGACGCTGTCGCGCTTCAACCTTGAGGCCACTTGTGTCCAGTATGATTTCTTGGCTGTCATGATATACATGGCTTTGCCGATGATGGCAAAACCAATCAGTGTCAGTACAACTGCAATAGCGAAGTACCGTGGCATGACTTTTTCTGTGCTAAACCTACTCATTCTGGTACATTAATAATATAAGGTGGCTGGTCTGCGATATGCAGCACACTGTCCTTGTTGTTTCTCAGCGCATCGAGCACATGGCTCTCACGACACTTCTCTGTGAGGGTGCTTGAACTCGAAAGGGCCTTGTACTTGGCATCGAGCAACTCCTTTTCCATCTTGTCGATGGCAATCATGTCCTGTTGGCATTGATATCTGAAGGCCACATAGACAATGGCGAACAAGACGATGAGCACAATGAGCCAGATCTGGTGGCGCACCAGTTCTGCCGTCAGGAAGTCTCCACCGAGAATCGTACGCAGTGTTAGCGTGGATGACAGTTTTGGATCTTCTTCCTTGACCGTGTCCTTGATCTTCTGGATGGTTTCCTTTGCTTGTTCCTTTATCTCAATATCGTCCATATTCTTTCAGGTTTTCTCTGCTATTCTTAATTTGGCGCTTCTACTGCGCGGGTTTCGGGCCTGTTCGTCTGCGGAGGGAGTCACCACTTTATTGTTGACGCTTTTGAAGGGGGCCTCAATTCTTCCGAAGAAGTCTTGAACGACCTTGCCTTCAGAGTTGCCTGCCTTCATATAGTTCTTGACAATGCGGTCTTCCAGTGAGTGGTAGGTGATTACCGATAACCGTCCTCCTGTACTAAGCAGATCACGCGCTCCGTTGAGCATGTCACGGAGAGCATCCATCTCATGGTTGACCTCAATGCGCAGTGCTTGGAAGAGTTTGGCCATCTCTTTCTTTTCGCGCTCCCGCTGGAAGAGGCCGTCCGTCACTTGCAATAGGTCGGCAGTGGTCTCTATTCGTTTGTTTCCTCTTCCCTTTACAATGGCAGAGGCAATCTTTCGGGCATTTGTCAACTCTCCATATATATAAAAGATATCGGCCAGTTGACTTTCTTCTGCATCGTTGAGGATGTCGGCAGCCGTCTTTCCAGCCCTTTTGTTCATCCGCATGTCCAAAGGCGCATCGTAGCGAAAGGAGAAGCCACGCGTTTCGTCATCGAAATGGTGACTTGATACTCCGAGGTCTGCAAGCAGACCGTCTATCTGTTCTACGCCATAGTATTTCATCCAGTTTTTGATATATCTGAAGTTGCTTCTTACAAAGGTGAATCTATTGTCGTCAATGCTGTTCTTTTCTGCATCTGCATCCTGGTCGAAACTGAATAGATGTCCTTTCTTTCCCAGTCTGCTGAGTATTTCTTTGCTGTGGCCACCGCCACCAAATGTTGTGTCTATATAAACACCGTCGGGCTTGATAGCAAGCCCGTCGACGCTCTCCTTGAGGAGTACTGGTACATGATATGTCTCAGCCGTCTTGATCATTGAGCGTCGTCGGTATTCATGATGTCTTCCAATGCGGCTCCGAACTCCTCGTCAGTCTTCAGACTCTCTCTTAGACGTTGCGGTGACCAGATTTCTATCGTGTCATCGACACCGATAAACTGCAAATCTTGTTCCAGTCCGGCCACTCGTTGCAGACGCTTGGAAATCAAGAAACGGCCATTACCGTCAAGGCTGACCACCTCCGCTTCCGAAACGAACTGCCTTAAAATCTGCTGATGTGAAGGCTTCCATTGCTTCAACTGTGATTTCAGCAGATCGACGCGCTGATTCCATATACTTTCAGGAAACAATACCAGACACTGTTGGAAAATGTCCTTGCGTAACACGAGGGTCTCCTCGCCTGATGCCTGAAGCACCTTGCGGAATACGGCTGGCAGGAATGCTCTTCCCTTGGCGTCGGTTTTTGCTTCTATGTTCCCTAAGAAACGCATACGTACATCTTTTATGAGGAATTCGGTTACAAAGTTATGAATTTTCTCCCCATTTTCACCCACTTTGATAAACTAATTCCCCACCATTTAGTATTTTTAACTATTGGAGGCTTCTTTTGCTATCTTAGATTTTGCATCTGACGGTTTTAGTTTCTTGTCTTTTTTCGGAATCTTATTGGCATAAAAATGTGAATAAGGCGGAAATCATATCCTTTTTGAAAGTTTTTTTTGTTTTTTTGCTCATATTTGAAAGATTTGTGCTATTTTTGCAACTTGTTAGTGTGATACAGAAAATGGCAACGGTCACGGAGAAGACAATTGATATCGACAAGATCTTGAAACAGAAGATGGGTGCAAAGGCGAAGTTTGTACCTGGTTTTCTTGTAGGATGGCTGAAACGCATTGTCCATCAGGACAGGGTGAATGCTTTCCTGTGGGAGAGCCGTGACAAGTCTGGCGTAGAGTGGCTGGAGGAATGCGTGAAGTATCTCGACATGACATTGGAGATAAATGGCAAAGAGAATCTGCCTGACCCCAATGACGGGCGACTCTATACTTTCGTTAGCAACCATCCCCTCGGTGGTGAAGATGGTGTCGCTCTTGGTGCCATAATCGGAAGACATTACAACGGCCGTTTCCGTTATCTTGTCAACGACCTGCTAATGAATTTGCCTGGATTGGCTCCAGTTTGCATCCCTATCAACAAGACTGGCAACCAGAGTCGTAGCTTCCCCGCAATGGTGGAGACCGGATTCCAGAGCGACAACCACATGCTGATGTTCCCTGCCGGCATTTGTTCCCGCAAGCGTAACGGTGTCATCAGTGACATCCCTTGGAAGAAGACCTTTTTGTCGAAGAGTGTCGAGTATCAGCGCGATGTGGTTCCTATCCACTTCAGTGGACAGAACTCCAACTTTTTCTACCGTCTGGCCAACTTCAGCGACAAGCACTTGAAATTCAACCTTGCCATGCTCTTTTTGGTCGATGAAATGTACAAAAACGTACACAAAACGTTCAAGGTAACCATCGGAAAACCCATCCCCTGGCAGACGTTTGACAAGAGTAAGAATCCCACTGAATGGGCACAGTTTGTCCGCGATAAAGTTTACTCCCTATAAGACCTTCAATCAACCAAAAAAGAATGGAACAAGAGATTATCCAACCCATCGACAAAGAAGTCCTAAAGAGTGAGCTGACCCCCGACCGTCAGCTTCGGATGACTAACAAGAGTCATAACGAGATTTATATCATTACGGCTCATAATGCACCCAACGTGATGAAGGAGATTGGACGACTTCGCGAGATTGCTTTTCGTGAAGCTGGTGGAGGGACGGGAAAGGACATGGATATCGATGAGTTCGACATCTGTGAGAACTGCTATAAGCAACTTATCGTCTGGAATCCAGAGGCTGAGGAGATTATTGGAGGTTATCGCTATTTGGAAGGCTCTGCATGGGAGATGGATGAAAAAGGGCAACCTATTCTTGCTACCAGTCACATGTTCCATTTCTCTGAAAAGTTCCTAAAAGAGTATATGCCCTACACCATCGAACTCGGACGTTCGTTCGTGTCGCTGCCCTACCAGTCGTCACGCATGGGAGCCAAGAGTCTCTTCGCACTGGATAATCTATGGGATGGACTTGGAGCGCTGACAGTCATCAAGCCCAACGTGAAGTATTTTTTCGGCAAGATGACCATGTATCCCTCCTATATCCGTAAGGGTCGTGATATGATTTTATATTTCCTGAAGAAACATTTTGATGACAAGGAACATCTGATTATTCCGATGAAACCGCTGAAAATTGAGGAAGACCCTGAGGAGTTGGAACGACTATTCTGTAAGAATACATTCAAGGATGATTATCGCATTCTCAATTCCGAGATTCGTAAACTTGGCTATAACATCCCCCCGTTGGTGAATGCATACATGAGCCTTTCTCCTACGATGAAACTGTTTGGTACAGCCATCAACTATGGTTTTGGCGATGTTGAGGAGACGGGTATCCTCATTGCCATCGATGAGATATTGGAAGAGAAGCGCGTGCGCCACATCGATTCTTATATTCAAGCACATCCCGAGGCCTTGAAGATTACCAGCGGAGCCAATAAAGTCATCTATAAAGAAAACCAATAGTCTTTTTAGGTTTCTTTTGTCTATCTTTGTACCTATGCTGACGGAGAAGACCATGGAGAAACTGCGGATACTCGCAGAGTCGGCGAAGTACGATGTATCGTGCTCGTCAAGTGGCACTGTGCGCTCCGGCAAGAAAGGTATGCTTGGTAATACCGTTGGTGGAATGGGCATCTGCCACTCATTTGCCGATGATGGTCGCTGTATCTCGCTTTTGAAGGTGATGCTAACAAACTATTGTAAATACGACTGTGCCTACTGCATCAACCGCCGCACGAATGATATTCCGCGTGCCACCTTTTCCGTATCGGAACTTGAGGAGATTACGATGGAATTCTATCGCCGCAACTACATTGAGGGACTTTTTTTGAGCAGTGGGGTTGTGCGGAATCCTGACTATACGATGGAACGGTTGACGGCCATCGTGCGCGACCTCCGCACCGTCCACCGCTTCAACGGTTATATCCATCTGAAGACCATCCCTGGAGCATCGCAGGAACTGTTGCAGGAGGCAGGACGCTATGCCGACCGTATGAGCGTGAATATCGAGATTCCCAAAGAGGAGTCGCTAAAGGCATTGGCACCAGAAAAAGACCATCAGAGCGTATTTCTGCCGATGTCACAAATTCAACAGGGTGTATTGGAGAATAAGGAGGACCGACGTAAGTTCCGCCATGCACCTCGTTTTGTGCCGGCTGGTCAATCGACGCAAATGATTGTGGGAGCCACGGAGGAGAGTGACCTCGATATCCTGCGCATGTCCAACGCTATGTATCAGCAACCTACGATGCGACGTGTCTATTACTCTGGTTATGTCAGCGTGAACACTTACGATCCCCGTTTGCCCGTGCTCAAGCAGCCGCCATTGGTGCGTGAGAACCGCCTCTATCAGGCTGATTGGCTTATGCGATTCTATCAGTTCAGTGTCGATGAAATCGTAGATGACAAACACACGCACCTCGACCTCGATGTGGATCCCAAACTCGGCTGGGCCCTGCGCCATCCAGAGTTCTTCCCCGTCGATATAAACAGTGCGTCTTACGAACACATCCTCCGTGTGCCAGGCATTGGCGTGAAGTCGGCCATACTTATCGTCAACTCACGTCGTTTCAACCGTATCACCTCCTATCACCTCAAAAAGATGGGCGTGGTGATGAAAAAGGCGAAGTACTTTATCACTTGTGGCGAACTCACCTCCACCTTCTCCCAGCCCATCATTGGTATTAACGAACTCCGTCCGGAACGCCTGCGTCCTCTCCTGCTTTCAAAATCCCAGCAGAAACGCGCTGCTGAGGAACAGCAGTTATCCCTTGATTTTAAAGATGAATGACGGTATATATCTTCGATAATACATTTGATGGTCTGTTAACAGCCGTGTTTGACAGTTTCTTCCGAAAACAGCAGAAGGTAATGCTTTTGGTGGATGGAGAGCAATTGCCGCTGTTTGCCGAAGCGCCACATCAGGTAGTGACGGACTCTGAAAAGGCTGAACGGGTATGGAAAGGCTTAGAGAAGTACCTCTCCAAAGACGGATTGCACATGATTGCCATCAGTTGGTTGTCGGAAGAGCGGGCACTGAACCAGCCACTTTTCAATTTTATTTGTAAGGTGTTTCGAATGAAGTTGAAAGGGGTAGATCGAAATGCCTCTGACGAGGATGTGCTGGTGGTAAGGAATACCTGTCGCCGTGTGCTCCACGAGCAACTGCGCATGAAACAATTTATCCGTTTCCAGAAGGCGAAAGACGGCACGTATTTGGCTGTTGTCTCGCCAGACCACAATGTGCTGCCGCTCATCATTGATCACTTCCAAGACCGTTTCAATGACCAGCCTTGGCTCATCTATGATGCCCATAGACATTATGGCTATTACTATGATGGTACCGCTACTCCTATCCGCATCACCTTCGAAGACGAATCTGCCGTTCCCTTCAGTTTAGAGAATGGTAAACTCGATACTGATGTCCTGAGCGAGAATGACCAGATATTCCAGGATCTCTGGCGTTCGTATTTCAAGGCTATCTGCATCAAGGAACGCATGAATCCCAAGAAACAACTCAGCGATATGCCCCGTCGCTATTGGAAATACATGACGGAGAAGAACGGATAGTTTTATTCGACGACGATGATGACTCGTTTGTATGACGTCAGATTGATTGTCCCGTGGTCGCTTACTTCACAAATAAGGTGGAGGGTCTGGCCTGCGGCATCGGCAGGAATACCGATGGTGACGACGACATTCCGGACATCGTCGATAGTCACTTTGACTGTTCCGATCTCAGGCTGCTGCCACCAATGGATATGCATAGCATGGCGTTCAGGGTCGGAGGTTTTCGAGGCATTCAGACGGATGGTCTTGCCGGCCTTGGCGTGAATCACCAGGGGCGACGGATCTTTGTGACCGTTTACCGCGACGATGGGATTGTGATTGCCCTCACCTTTGTCGGCCCACTGCATACGGGCCATGAAATCGTTGAGTTCAACGGGATAGAAGCGTCGTTTATAATCCACGCTGATGTCGCGTATCGGCTCCTGCCAACTTGTCCATGCCGTGGTGAGTGAGTCAGGACACATGCCACGCTGATGATAACCCGCCCATCCTGCCTGAGAAGGATCCTCAGGATCATTGAGACCGTTGGGCATCACGTAGAGGAAACTCGGTGTATCGCCTTCGACACCCCATTTGTAATTAGGATATTCCTTGCCTAATGCACCCTTGGTTTGGATGTTGTTTTGATGCTGCGTCCAGTTTTGTTTGCCCAGTTCGCATTGCTCCTGCCACGTACCCTCGTCCCAGATGAACTGTAGGTCGTCTTTGAACTCCTGGCGCAGCCACATGTGGGAACTGTAGGCCCGGTCCATGCGCATGTTGTACTGCATGTCCTGATCGGTGATGGTATAGATGCGGAACTTGCGCACAAACTTCTTCAGTTCCTCGGCAGAGCGTGTCTGTTTCACGCGCCAGATGGCTTGCGCCAACGTGTTTGCACCGCCCCAAGCAGCCACATAGATAGGTCGGGGATCATCCTCATCGGCCAGACGGATCAGTAGGTCGCTGCCAGGCGAGTCGTTGCCCTCACCGATAACCTTGATGCCACCCCGTTCACTGCCCATCACGGCACGGTTGCGGATGTAGTCAGCACTGGGCCAGTAACCAATTCGCTGGCTGCCGTTCTCTTTCTTTATAGGGAGAAATCTCTTTTGTCCAGAGCGCTTCATCAGGTTCGGGACGTCCTTCTCATAGGCATTAATGACTCTTTGCAGATACTGCGTCCATTCTTTAGGGTAGGGATCACAGTTCCAACCTACTGAAGTAATCAACGCCTCGATCTCAAATAGGTCGGCATACACCATCAGGTGTACCATTGACTCCATATCATCGGGCTCTACATCCGCCGGAGCGATGTCCGTACACACCACCAGTCGTGGCTTTAGCGTCATCTTCTGTGCACTGCTTATTGTCGTACCCAACAACAGGAACAGCGCCATGATTATTCTTGCTTTCTTCATCATTCCTTACCTGATTTGGTCGCAAAGATACGAATTATTTCTGATTATTGTCCTATTATTCACGGAAAATTTGTACCTTTGTCCCCAACTACAACCGAAAGGCTTATGAAGAGAATATAATCAAAAAGCAAATATGAGAAAGTTATTATTAGTAACCGCCATTCTGATGGCCAATGTATTGACTATGAGTGCAGCAAAAAAGACGGTGTCCAACCGTCCAGTGATTGATCGTATCGAACCCACCGACTGGTATGTGGGCCTGAAGAAACCTACGGTGCAGTTGATGGTCTATGGCAAGGGCATCCGTGAAGCCAGTGTGACAACAGATTATCCAGGTGTGACCATCGACAGCCTTGTGCGCCTTGACTCACCCAACTACCTCCTTATTTATATGAATTTACGCCATGCCCAACCAGGCGAGATGAAACTCGACTTTACCATTGGCAAAAATAAACTGACAGCCAACTATCTGCTGAAACAACGCGAGAAGAGTGGGGCAGAGCGTGTGGGCTTCACCAATGCCGACGTACTCTATATGCTGATGCCCGACAGGTTTGCACAGGGTGCCAACCATCCCAAGCAGATCAAAGGCATGCGCCATTATGTGGAGGATCGTAGTAAGCCTTCGCTGCGTCATGGCGGCGACCTCAACGGCATCCGCGAACATCTCGACTACTTCAAGGAACTGGGTGTGACGGCCCTTTGGTTTACGCCCGTCCTCGAAAACGACTCGCCCGACTCGGAAAACGGCTTCTCCACTTATCACGGCTATGCCACCACCAATTATTATAAGGTGGATCCGCGTTTCGGCTCCAACGAGGATTATAAACGCCTCTGCGATGAGGCGCACGCCAAAGGCCTGAAGATCGTGATGGATATGATTTTCAACCACAGCGGTTTCGAGCACCCATGGACGCAGGATATGCCCAGCAAGGATTGGCTGAATGTGCCTGAATGGCTGACGGAACAACAGAGCGGTCGCGACCCCATGACGGGTTTCACGGCCAATAGTGACGGATCAGAACCTGCCAAGTCTGCCTATCTTCAGACCTCTTACAAACTCACACCAGTCGTCGATCCCTATGCTTCGAAGATCGACCTGAAGGAGACGACGGAAGGCTGGTTCGTACCCTCCATGCCCGACCTCAACCAGCGTAATCCGCATCTCATGCGTTACCTCATCCAGAACTCCATCTGGTGGATCGAGACTGTTGGCATCGATGGCATCCGCATGGACACCTATCCTTACGCCTACGCTGAGGCCATGGCCCAATGGATGAAGGAACTCAACGACGAATATCCCAACTTCAATACCGTTGGCGAGACTTGGGTGACAGAGCCCGCCTATACCGCTACTTGGCAGGATGGCTTTTCTGTCAACCGTCAACCGTCAACCGCCAACGAAAGGAGTTACCTCAAGACCGTCATGGACTTCTCCTTCTTTGACAAACTGAATCAGGCCAAGAACGAGGAGACCGACGGCTGGTGGAATGGTTTGAATCGTCTCTACAACTCTTTTGTCTATGACTACCTTTATCCAAATCCATCGAGTGTAATGGCTTTTATCGAGAACCATGACACGGATCGTTTCCTCGGAAATGGTAAAGATACATTGGCCCTCAAACAGGCTCTCACTTTGTTATTAACTGTTAATCGCATCCCACAACTCTATTACGGCACAGAAGTGCTCATGAACGGCACAAAAGAGGTGACTGACGGAAATGTCCGAAAAGATTACCCTGGCGGTTTCCCTGGCGACACCCACAATTGCTTCACGAAAGAAGGACGAACCCAATCCGAACAGGCCATGTTCTCATGGCTCTCCCGACTGCTCCATTGGCGACAGGGCAACGAGGTGATTACCAAGGGCCGACAGATTCAGTTTATTCCCTACAATGGTATCTACGTCATTGCACGACAATACGAAGGAAAGACAGCCCTTACCGTTCTCAATGGTACCTCCAAGCTAGCCTCCCTCGATGTGACTCGCTACGCCGAGGTCATCGGCTCCGCTACCCGTGTCAAGGATGTCCTGACCAACCGTTATTTCGATCTGTCAGCCAACGTCGAACTCAAACCCAGACAGTCGCTGATTCTAGAGTACTAATCGGAATCTATGTTATAATAATTCATCTAAAATTAAAAAGGGAGGTAAGAGACTTTCCTTTCTTTATTTGTTAAATAACGCTAATTTTAACAGTTTCGTCGATAAAATTACGGCGAAAGCACCTTGTATTTAAGAAAAAAGTAGTAATTTTGCCATGAATTAATAAGAAAATGAGCAAAATAAAAGGTAAATTATCGTTTTTCCTGCTTTTGCTGTTTTTGATGGCAATGCCGGAAAGGATGCATGGAAAACCTGCAGTCCACGAAAAAAATAGCGCCGACTCAATACTGACAACAAATACATTTATTCGTTTTGTTGAGGAAGGCGAAGAAATTAGTATTTCCGAAGAGGAGTTTTTCGATCAGGCTGGAAGAGTGGTCTTTTCGGTCAATGACTACCATCTGCCTCCGAACGCGCCTCTTCTGAAACAGTTGGAACAGGATGTCTTGCCTGTTGTCAACCGCGAGGGCTATGTGCTGTCTCGCATATTTGTTCGTGGTGCAGCCTCTCCTGAGGGAAAATATGAGCGTAACAAACTCTTGAGTGAAAAGCGTGCACAGTCTTTAGTTGATTTTGTCACTTCTCGCCTGACGATGCCTGTAGGTGAGGACAACTGTAGTATTGACATTGATTTTGAGGACTATCGTTCGCTGTGTGTTTTTTTGTCGCGCGCGGGTGATCCCGCATACGAGTACGTGAAATCACTCTGTGACAAGTACTTACCCAAGAACAACACGAAGGCTTTGAAGGCTGCTTTGCGGAAGGCTCAGGGAGGACGTTTGTGGCGTCATCTCCTGGCCGACTACTTCCCCAACCTCCGTACGGCTCGTATCATTTTTGTGTTCCGTCGTGTTCAGCCGGTGGTTGAACAGCCGGTGGTTGAAACACCTGTGGTTGTTGGGGCTCCAAAGGAACTGGAGACCTCTGCAAAATACGAGGATCTCATAGTTACCAGGAGGATTATTGAAACCCAGAATGTCCCCCGTCATGGGCAATTGTTATTGAGGAACAACCTGCTCTACGATGCCACCTTGTCCCCCAACCTGGGTACCGAGTTTGGTCTCAACGAAAAGTGGGGTCTTGGAGTGAATGTGGGCTTCAACGCCTGGGATATCGATAAATCTACCAATAAGAAATGGCGCCATCTGCTTGTATCACCGATGGCACGTTATTATCATAATTTCAAGCGCGACACGTTAGCCATTGCTGGTCATACTCATGATCGGGGATCCACCTTGGATTATACCGTGGCTACCCGTCGTTTTAACTATGTGGAGATGAATGCTATCTATAGCCATTACAATGTAGGTAACACCAAGATCCCCTTTGGTCTTTACGATGCCGTGAAGGATCGTCGTTTGCAGGGCGACCTCTTCGCCCTCGGTGCCAAATACGGCTACGGATGGATTCTCTCCCGCGATTGGCGTTTGGAAGCCGAGGCAGGTATGGCCATCGGTTACGCCTGGTTTAAGGAGTACGATTGCGACCACTGCGGCACCTATTATGGCAATGGCGATCGTATCTTCCTCTTGCCTCAATTGGGAATAAATGTAGTGTATATCATCAATTTGTGAAATAGAATAAAAACAATAAAAAACTTTTGAAAGTATGAAGAAAAGAATGCTTTTTGCCATCATGAGTGGAGTCGTACTCATAGGCGCAGCAGGTTTCTCGGGTTGTTCGTCAAGTGACGACGTGATTAATAACCCTGATTATAACCCGGAGACAAAAAGTGTAAAGACGAATTTTGTCTTTAATGTAACGCAACCTCAGGATCGTACACGCCAATCAACTGCGGCTGTTGGCAATTTCTCGTTCCAAGGTATCAATGACATGTATCTGTTCTGCTTTGATGGTACGCCCAGTGCTAGTGGAACCTATAAGACTTTTGACGCTAACCACAAGTTCGCACTTGATGACTTTGGCAAACCCACGCCCAATTATTCTGACAATGAAACGAATACTTCCAGCAAGGTATATACATTGTATATTCCTACGGGAACGGCAGATTTCCTGTTCTATGCCACGGCCAACGATGCAACGAAGGCAGCAGAGCCAGATTATTATGGCAAACTGATTAAGAATTATTCGGGAGAGATTAGTAATGTGGATGATATCACATTCAACTTGGGTAGGCGTGTTGAGGACGCTACTGCTTTTACGGCACCTCAGACCACACTGCTTGGAATCCTGAACGGTCTTGTTGAAATTGAGATCACGACGCCCGAGGAGTTGAAGTGGTCAGAAACAAGCGGAACTGCCAAGAATGAATATAAGGCCCTTGGTAAGGCTTACGACCGTTTCATCAACCAGGCATCGGATGGTGATGTCCGCCAGGGATCGGGTGTGGCAGTCAGGAATATGGTAGGCGAACTCTTTGCTGCTGTCAACGAAGTGTACAGCAATACGGATAACGATGTGGCTAAGGCTCTGTCTGAGACGATTATAGATAAAATATCCCAGTATTTTGTGTTGAACACTTCTGGCACAGCACCTAATGTGGTCTATAACTGGGCCGACAAGTACAACGCAGCCATTGAGTCAGTATCAGAATATCCCACAAGTATTGGCCTGCCCGACGGATGTGCCGTTCTGGAGTTCCTCAACGGACAGTTCTCTTATAAAAATGAAGGTAGCACACTGTCCAGCGTGTCAGTTGACTATACAAATGTCACCTATCCTGCAGAGTTAGCCTATTATTGCAACTCTACCCTTTGGCAGACCACAGTTGCCAAGGAAGCCAGTTCCTACCCGACAACAGCATCTGACTGGATTAAAAATGAAACATGGACAACAAACGGTTGGAATGAAGGATCTGTCACTGCTGCAACGCGTGCAGTGGCTATGAAGGAAAACATCACTTATGGTGTTTCGCAGTTGAAGACCACCGTCCAGCGTAATGCTGAGAACACCTTCACAGATAATGCCAGTAAAATTACTAACGGCGACTTGGCAAACAATGTGTTCAATGGCACGACGGCAACATCAGATAATGCCATCTCCTTCACTGTGACAGGTATTCTGGTCGGTGGACAGCCTGATGGCGCACAATATGAGTTCCTGCCCAAGACCACGTCTTTCAGTAAGGTAGTTTATGATTCATACCTGAATGGGTATGAGTATGACAATAAGGTGGGTGATTTGCCGGCATCTGATATTGCTAAGACAGTAACGAACTACACCCTTGTCCTCGATAACTATACCGTCAAGGAGGCTCAGGATAAGGTCTATATCGCCCTGGAGATGACAGCCGACAAGAGTTTCTATGGCTTGAGCGGATATATCAAGGCTGGTGAGAAGTTCTACCTGATTGGTGAACTCGACCCGAATTCAGCAACGCTGGATCCCATTGACTGGGACAAGCAAATCAGTTTCGGAAGTACTGATACCGGCTATGGCAAGGACCGTGTGTTTATCAGAGATGCTATGACCACTGCCACATTTACGATTGGTACGAATGCTTTGCAGAAGGCATACTCTACCATTCCCGACCTCCGTTCTACACAGATGCTCTTCGGTCTCTCCGTGGATCTGGAGTGGAAGGAAGGTCTGAACTTCAATGTGATTGTCCAGTAATATGAAGCGTAGGAGCATAGTCGGAACATTTGTTTGGATGGCTGTCGCGGTCGTCTTCTCGGGTTGCTCGGTCATTGACGAGGACCTGAGTGATTGCGGTACACAGGCTGATGTAGATTACGAACTGCAATTGGTGACCAATATGACCACCGAGATTCAGACGCAGTTGTCTGCACAGGCAGATGTACAGTTGGCCAGTGCCCTGCGCACTCACTTGAGTGAGATTTTCAGCGATTATGCCCACGATGTCGATCTGTCTTTCTACGATACTGTTGACGACTCTATACGCTTGCAGCACGACCGCCATATCATGGATGCCAACCAGGCCAGTTACACGCTCAATCTGCCGATGCACCAATATATGCACTTGGCAGTGGCGAATATTGTGGATAACAATCTGGTGGGTTTGGTCAACGATGAGCATTGCCATCCGTCAATGCTTCAACAGGTACAGCAAGATACCATCGACTCCCACGGTACTGGTATTTTCACGGCTCGCTTGCCGATGAAGGTGCTGGAGAATGTCGATCAGACATTCGATGTCCATCTGTTCATGGCCAATTGTGCTTCGATGTTGGTGATTGACCCTCAGGGGTATGATGTGAGCAACGTGAAGGCATACAGCACAGGCTTTGCTACTGGTTTCAGTATCTGTGACAGTGCATACGTCTATCCGAAAAAGTCGCCCATCGTGCGCGCCACAAAGATGAATGGGCAGGATAATACGAGCGATTTTGGTTTCTGCTCTGTGACGTTCCCCTCGCCCGAGCCCGGAAAGGCATCTGGACTGACACGAACGGTCATCGAGACGGAGGAGCCTTTCATCGCTCAACCGGGTGAGGAGTCCCTCTGGGAATACCGGGTCTATGTGCCGAATCCCGATGGAACGATTACGGAGTCTGTTCTTGGTATCCGTGAACCGTTGCGGGCTGGACAGTTGAAAATCATCAAGTGTCGTATTGGTGCAGGTGGAAAGATAGAGAGCGATGCCCCCGAAGTGGGTGTGAGCATCACCCTCGACTGGAAGCCGGCAGGACAATGGGAGATACCTTTATAATAATATAAGGTAAAGAGTGAAGATTGATAGAATCATAATAGGAATGATGGCTGTAGCGACTCTGATGAGTTGCGAGGATCACGATTGGACGACAGACATGAGTGATATGTCTGTTGACGTGAGCCTGGCTTTCTCTATCCCCGAAATGCGCGGAGAGTATGAAAGCAGGACCCGTCAGGTTGACAGCGTCGTGCAGATATCCTCTGACTATTATCGGGGCTTGAAGGATGTGCGTATCATTCCGTTTATGACTTCTGGATCTGTTACGAAGGAAGACCAGCCGTTCTTCTTTGATGCCAATGGACGGAATGAGGCTGGACGAGTGGCTGGAAAACCGAGTGAACTCGTACCAGATGCTGCTTTCTATTATTATCCGGAATGTTCGTTTTGGCCTGGCACCGCTTCGATGCTGTTCTATGCCAAGGGCGCCAATTCCGTCAAGGTCAACGACGAAGCCATCCCGGGTACAGACAAGAGTTACTATGGCTCGACACTGATGACGGGTACCGACACCTTGATCGCTGGCAGAGACAATAGGACACCAGAGTTGATTCGGTTCATGCCTGAACAGATTCGTCCAAAGGCCACTGTTGATGCCCGTGCTCAGGCCTTGGCCGATTATCTGACCGCCATTGCCAAAACAGAGGGGTGGAATACCACCGAAGATGCCAAACTGAAGGCTCTCTATCTGGACTTCCTCCATCAGGACGAAACGGGTGATTATGGCATCCTTGCTGGTTCTTCTGCCTGTGTCAGGGCCTTTGTAGAGGAATTGTACGCAGAGGTAGAACTACGGGAGTCGGATGCTGCTTTGGCTGAGGCTATTCAAACTTCCATTAAGAGTGGTGCTACCGTCGATGATGAAGGTCATGTGGCGCTGACGACATGGAACGGCACGGATCTCACGGGTTATCCAGCCAACATCCATATGCCTGCCGGTACTGCAGCCCTCAAATGGGATGGTACTGCCTTCCAGCCGCAGACGAAAACCACTATTGAAACTGCCATCACCAGTACCGATCGCTTTGTCTATCCAGCGGAACTTTGCTACTATGGCAACAGTACGATTAAGACGTCAAGATATGAGGTGGCGAAGACTGTCTATCAGAAGGAGACCACCACATGGGCCGACATCCTCGAACGTTACAAGACGGATATCCAAGTAAAATCAGACACTAAATCGGCAGCCATGGTTTCGCCCGTACAGTATGGCGTGGCACGTTTGAGTGTCAAACTGAAGATCATGGATGTATTGACCACACCGCTCTTGGATGCCAATGGTGATGAGGTGAGTTTTGCCGACACCTATTATCCTCTGACGGCCGTCATCGTGGGTGGTCAGTATCCTGTAGGCTTCGACTTCAAACCGGAGACGGCAAGGGCATGGCCTACGGATGAGGAGCGGTCGCAGGAACTGATGGATCAGATGCTTTTTGTCTATGACCCCCAGGTGAAGACAAAGAAGACAGGCACTGATTCTTACGATTATTATTGTCTGAGCAGTTCTGGCGATGTGGGTAATACCAATACGCTCGTATTACAGACGTATGAAAAGAAGAATGTGAAGGTTGTTCTGGAGTTCGAAAACCGGAGTGGCAAGAAATTCATGGGTCATGACGGTATCGTCTATCCCGGCACGAAATTCTACCTGATTGGTGAGGTGAACCCGTCAACGGCGGGGAATGTGTCGGATGAGAATAAGGACCGCGTGTTTACGCAGGACTTTATCACCACCTTCATGGTGAAGATTGAGAGTTTCGAGAATGCCTATAACGTGATGCCCGATCTGTTGGCGCCTCGAATGGAAATCGGTATAGAAGTGCCTAACTGGGGAGCAATCCGTCCCGTAGCAATGGAACTGCAATTGTAAAGACGTATGTGTAAGGTAAATAGATATATAGGTTTTTGGTTTAGCGCCCTGCTTCTGTTGGTGCTACTGACAGTCTGTGTCAGTTGCAGCAGCGATGACTCGGCATCGGATGCAGAGCCTATGCTGAACATTTATGTCTATGCCCCGGACCGTCCGACGGTGACACGTAGCGAAATAATTCCCACGGAGGCTGAGGCGAAGATCCATAACCTGCAGATCTGGGTGTTCAGAAGCAGCGACCCCACCAAGAAGGTGGCCAGTCTTACCCTTAAGAGTGAGTCTGAGTTGAGTGGTTTGAACAAAAACAAGAGTGCTTCCTATAATATCGCACTGAACGACCGTAGTTTCGCAAGAAGTCCGGAGCCGGTTGACATTTACGTATTGGCAAACGTCATTGACAACAATGGTATGACTTCTTATGAGACAATCACCAGCAGTAGAGACTTGGATAATGCCGTTTTCAATGGTGGTGATTACTATAGTTTCTGGAGCAACGATAAGCATCAGGCTCTGACAGCCATTCCTTCTGGCAAGGGTGTTCCCATGTCAGGTGTGGCCCGTGGAAAGAGTGTCAAAGACAAGAATAACGTCCTACATATCAACGAGGCCAACGTGAAACTGTTGCGAGCCGTGTCGAAGATACACTTCGTGTTCTCTTCATTGAAGGGTGAGAAGCGGCTCTTTATCGACGGTGTTGAACTCAATAAGGAGATGCTGTACCAGAGAGTACATTTCTTCCTGGATGATGCCCATCCTCACTATTGGGTGGATGGTAATACCAATAGCACTTGGTCGGTGTCATTGGTGGCTAGCGACCTGGTGAACCCAGTTGCACAGAACGAAAATCCTGCGGCATATGCCTTTAGTAGCAGTATGACAGAACCCGAATATGAAGCGAAAGTTGACGATTGGCTGAAGGAAGATCCTTCACCGCTGACAGCAAAGGCTCCTGTCTATCTGCCTGAGAGCGATAAACGCCTGATAGGCACCATCTATTACCGGCTCTATGATGAGAATGATGGCTTCTCAGAGCGTAAATCCGCTTCCTTCTCAATGGTGAGCGGTGACTTCCGTCGCAACCAGACGTGGATCGTCTATGCCTATTTTACAGGCTCATCGAAACTGGAGGTATCTACAGTCAAGATGACAGATTGGGAAGATGGTGGATCGTGGGATCATGAAATCTTTAATTGGTAAAGAAGATGAAGAATAAGATATGGTATTTCCTACTGGCAGCCTTGGTGCTCTCCGCCTGTTCTAAAGATTCAGACGGGGGAGACGACGTGCGCGGGGATTTGTTGAATCTGACCGCTGTCACCCGTACGCCTTCGGAAGCCATTGTGAATGCAGGGGAAGACCATTCGCCCATACAGATATACCTGATGTCCGGTTTACAAAAGACGGAAGGTAACTTCGTCTATTCTGATGGTTGGTCATCAACCATCGGTGTGAAGGAAGCGAATAACTTCATCTATGGTTTCTCGCCTGCGACGGCGGCAGCCGGAGCCATCAGTCCTCTCACCGGTGATGCCACAGACTATAGTGCCGGTGCCAAACTCACGCTGAACAACCTGGAAACTGTCGGTGCCGATGATATCTGTGTCGTGGTGGGCGTGAAGAATAGTTCGATTCCCAACGATACTCCAGACTTTGGCGTTTTTGGTTTTAATAGAAATGCTGGAAACAATAATGTATGTCTGTTGCTCGACCACTTGTATGCTGCCATCGACTTCAAGATTAGGATAGGCGATAAATACAACGAGTTGCGTGATATCTATCTGAAAACGATGGAACTGAAGTCATCCATATCCATCTCACAGGCTGTGGTGACGCTGACGGCGAATACGACGGGTACGAACCCCATGACGATCACATACACGCAGGATGAAACAACCAGTCAGACGAATGTGCTTTATGACTATGGTACAGATCCCAAAACCACCACAGGCTTGAAGTTGACGAAGGAAGGGACTGCGTTTATCAGTTATTGCGCACCATTGGCTGGCATCGATGAAAAACTGACGTTGGTATGTACCTACGACGTATATAATAAAAAAGGAACACGCGTGCGCGAGAACTGCACGGCTGAGAACAGTTTCTCTGGCATCAAAGGGCTGACGATGGAGCGCCGCAAAAAGAATACAGTCACCCTGACGGTGGAACCAAGTTATCTCCATCAGTTGTCTGAAGATGAGTTGGACAACCCGACTGTCAAATTTAATTAAGAAGAGAATAGTGAAGAAGATATGGACCATAATATTGTTAAGCCTGTTTGCATCGCTGATGCAGGCACAGATCACCATCGAGGGTAACGTCTATGGCGGTGGTAATGCTGGCGAGACATTGGGAAGCACATCTGTCACGGTGTATGCCGGTGATGTCCAGGCTGTCTTTGGCGGAGCCCGTATGGCTCACGTGAATGGTAATGCTTTTGTCCATATCGACGGTGAACATGCTTCCGACTCTATTATTATTAATAAGGTATATGGCGGTAACGATATTTCGGGTGTCATTAGCGGGTCGGCAGATCTTCCAAAGGAAGAGGGGAAAGATATTCTGACTGCAGCAAAGGAGAATAAGATCACTAATAATTGGAATACCTTTGTGCGCATCACCACCAAGACAGACGCGTCGGGTGTAGAAACCGATGATGCTGTAAAGATCTATATCGGACAACTCTTCGGCGGCGGTAATGGTGATTACGACTATACCTCTGCAGATAGCCCTTATAAAGGAATGGTCAAGCCGGATGTCGGCAAGGCCTATCTGGAAATCCTTGGCGGTTCTATTGTCTATGCCTATGGCGGTGGTAACAATGCCACCGTGACCGATAGTACGGTGATTTGCTACGACAACCCCAGTAAGGTGGTGAACAGTATCAAGGACAAGAATGGCAACGAACTGTTGACTGACGACCGCTTCGTCAACAAGATGGGTATTAACACCAGTCTCTCCTATCCCAGCAGTGATGCCTTCCAGGTGGGCCGTTTCTTCGGTGGTAACAACAAGGCCGAGATGGCCATCCGTCCGATATGGAACCTGAAGAGCGGTAAGATCCGTAACCTCTATTCCGGTGGAAACATGGGTGACATGACCAGTCCCGAGGGTCTGCTACTGAATATTGACAAAGAATCCAAGATTATTGTCGATAACCTGTATGGCGGCTGTCGTATGGCTGATGTCATGCCGAAGGATAAGGACGGTAATTCCGTAGTGACACAGAATATAGCGGGCTATAACTTCCCGGCAGGCTACGCTGCACGTGTCGTCATTAGTGGTGGTGACATCAACAATGTCTATGGCGGTAATGATGTCGCGGGTAAGGTCTATGGCGGAAATGCCGTCGGTATCCGTGCCTCTGTCCGTGGTGATGTCTATGGTGGTGGTAACGGTTCCTATCCTTATACGGACAATCCCGAACTCAAGGGCAATCTGTTCTACGGTGACTTGTATTATGGTGACTTCATGACAGCCAACGGCTTCACCTCCTCTGTCGAGGCTCTCAATGCCTTCCGCCCGAATGCCGAACAGGTGAGTATCCGTGTGGTGGGTACCGAGAAGAAACCAACGGTTGTCCATGGCGGTATCTACTGTGGCGGTAACAGCGCCACCATTTCGTCTGACAAGGAGAAACCAACGGTGGAGTTGAAGATTGGCTCGTATGTCATTGCCGATTCGGTATTCCTGGGTAACAACGGAGCCAACATGATCATGCAGGATGTCCTGGAGCGTTATGCCCGCAGTGTGGATGTTACTACTGGAGCCGTGGTCACGACGGGAACAGACTTCAGTACCTTGGACCTGACCGATAAGGATATCTTTGCCACTTATATGGACGGTTGTGCCATGCGGTTGATGCCCAGTGTGGTGTTCGACGGTGTTCTCGCAAGTGATGCTGATGTCTATAAGCCTTACACCTCTTATTTCGGCTCGTTCTTCTGCGGTGGTAACGTGGGTAGTATGAAGGTCAATGGCAAGACCAATATCACCTTCGACAAACCTGTATATATATATAATAAGGTGGTGGGCGGCTGTAACAACGCCAACATCTACGCCCAGGCAGGGTTGAACGCCGAATACCTGGGAGGTCTGATAGGTACGCCTGACGCCGACGGCAATAAACTCCAACTCAACTTCAGTGGTCTGATGATCCAGCCGAAGCGATGGAAGGTGAAGAGAGACGCAGATGATTACAACAAAAAGATCCTGGATGCCGATGGCCGCGTCATCTATGAATTGGATGAAAACGGTAACCCCCAGTTGGAGTGGAACACTGTCAGTGCTGCCTCTTCCTCTACAAAGGAGGTCGCTCCTGTGACATCAGGAACGGGAAAGGCAAGTGCTGACGACATCGACCGTCGTCTTTTTGGCGGAAATGTCTATGGCGGCTGCTACAACAGCGGTCATGTGAATGGTAATGTCATTATCAATATCGACGAGACGGTCATGGAACGTGACAAGCTCTTCGACGTCACTGACGAGGGCGACATCCTCTACGAGAATACAGAGGAAGGCGATTATACCATTACCAAGCGAAATACGGGTGTGATCCTCTCTGAGCAGGGTATGGATGTGCTTGGTTCGTCACTGAACGTGTTCGGTGGTGGCTATGGTGTCCTCTCAGAGATATGGGGTAGTACTACCATCAACCTGAATAAGGGTTATGTGTTCCAGATCTTTGGTGGTGGCGAACAGGGTCCTATCGGTAAGGTCGCAAGGTGGAATGAGACTACTAAGGCTGCCGAATACGACTATGATGCGAAATACAGCACCTATATCAACCTGAACGGTACCCTTCCCGGTGTGGCACGCAAAACTGATGATAACATCTCTGGTAACATGGCCGAGTGTGAGTTCATCTACGGTGGTGCTTTCGAGGGAATCATTTGTGGTAACACCCACATCCGCTTAGGTAACGGACGTATCTTCAACTCCTTCGCCGGCAGTTGTAATGCCGATATCTTAGGTCATACCGAGACCTTCGTTGGTGAATGGACCGAAGGGTCTGTCACCAAGTCGGGCTTCCCTTGGATCCGTGACCATATCTATGGTGGTAACGACCTGGGTGGCACCGTCTTGTTAGCCAAGGATGATGCCAAGGCTGTGGCAGATGCCGACTTCTCCGGTCGTATCCGTGAGGAGGTCAAGAGTATGGTGAGCGATGCTTACAAGGCCAAGTCTTCATCTTATATGGAGTACACCCAAGGTAGGGTGGGCCGTATCTTTGGTGGTTGCTTCGGTGACTATGACTATACGGATCCCAGATACATCACCCGTATCCCCAACAAACCCTATCTGCATAACGCTTTCGTCAATATCAGGCCAAATACGAATGCCAACAACGTCATTGAGAAAGTCTTCGGTGCTGGAGAGGGATACCCTGGCGACCGTGAGGGTGACAAGGGGCAGGATCACAGTTATGTGCTCATCGACATTCCTGAGGGTATAGAGAATTATGCCAAGACAGAGGTGTTTGGTGCAGGTGCTTATGATGGTCTGGGCATGCGTTATAAGGCAGAAGAGACGTTCGCTGACGGCTTCGACCTCAATGAGGCTACTGCCATCATCGACCTGATGCGTGGCAAGATCAGTGCCGCCTATGGTGGCAGTTACGAGGAAGGCGTCACGCGCCGCACAGAAGTGAATGTGCCGACAGAGTCTTCCATCAATATCACGAACATTTTTGGCGGTGCCTACGGAACGATGATACTTCCGCCGTGCGATGTATATGAGTCGAATGTGAACTATCGGAACACGAGCGAGAAAGCCCGTGTGAATGGTGCTATCTATGGTGGTAACAATAACGTGCGTCGCACGCTCTATTCCAAGATCAATGTTTCTGCCCCTGTACTGAAGGAAAATGGCTATTCCGGCACTATCTATGGTGCAGGCCGCGGTGAGTTCACCTGGTCGGAATATACCGAGGTGAACCTCAATAAGGGCGCCAATGTCTGGGAGGTCTATGGTGGCGGTGAGTTGGGTAATGTGCTCAATGCCGAGAGTGTACAGAAGTATCTGCAGCTCTATAGCACTCAGCCTGCAGAAATGGTAGTCAATGAAGATGGTTATTGGGGTGCCTCAGATAAATGGGTAGATGGTAAAGTCGGCGGTACGCTGAAAAATGAGTTTAAGGATGAGTGGCTGGAAGTTTGGAAGGATGCATGGACTATCGGCGACTATTATGATCCTATTGGAGAATTCAAGCGATATGCCTATCATGACGAAAAGCCATATCAATACACCAACCTCCTCAATCCACTTGTCAGGGTGGCAGAGATGGACGACCGTGATTTTAGTAAGTTGCCAGACAACCAGAAGGCCAGAATATATAAGAGGTATAACACCAACGTCCTGATTCACGAAGGTGCTACTGTTGGCAACTATGCCTATGGTGGTGGTTATGGTACGGATACAAATATCATGTCAGGTGGTGTCTATGGCTCAACATACATTGCATTGCTTGGTGGTACGGTTGGTAAAGACATTTATGCAGCTGGTACTACCGGTAGCGTGAGCGACCTCTTCGGTGTCGGCGCTTATAGCGAAAGCAACACGGCGGGCTTCACTGCAAGTGCCAATGCCTATATCCAGGGTGGTACGGTACGTAACGTCTATGGTGGCGGCTGGCGCGGTAGCGTCGGCTATCACCCCGGTCTGGTGAGCGACGCTCCCACGAACGATATCCTTGGTGAGGCACATGTCGTGGTGGGTAAACTCGACGGCACCAGTTTCATCAACGGTATCCCTGCCGTCAAGCGTAATGTCTATGGCGGTGGTGAAGGTGGTGGTATCTATGGTACGGCATTCGTGACCATCAACAATGGTCGCATTGGCTACCGCTACGAAAACAATGAATATGTGGAGGAACTCGACGATGTCGCAGAAGGTGATAACCTCTTGGACGAGAGTGGTAACGTCTTCGGCGGTGGTTATGTGGCCAACAGTTATGTCGATGTTTCCGACGTCAAGGTCTATGGTGGTGTCATCCGCGGTGGTCTTTATGGCGGCGGTGAGATTGGTCCTGTCGGCCGTGGTACGGTGAAGGAAGGTGCACCCACCAATGCCACGACCTTCATCAACGATGTTGCAAAGATCTACAAGCCTGGTGAGACGCATGTGACGTTATACAAAGGTCATGTCATGCGTGATGTCTTCGGCGGCGGTCGAGGCTTCGACAACTGGAACGGCGAAGGTTATATGACCGAGGAGGAGAAGAAGACCATGGACCTCAGTTCGAAGGGTTATATCTTCGGTAGTACCGATGTTCGCATCCTGGGCGGTGAGGTAGGTACTGAGGAGAATATCGCCAAGGGCTATGGCAACGTGTTCGGTGGTGGTAACGTCGGCTTTGTCTATAGTGGCACAGGAAAGAAGACTGAGCATCTCGATTACAGCACCAACGAGAACACCTATTATTATTGGGATACCAATAACAAGTTGACCGAAGACATCCGTGTGCTCGTCATGCCTTATTGCCAGGTGAAGTCGCCTGTCACCATCAACGGCAAGGACTATGCTGTGGGCGACTTCGTACCCACCGAAGAACTGAACACCCTGAAGAACAAGGATGCCGACAAGGCGAAGTGGGATTGTCTCGACATTGAGGGTGTCACCGTCCGTAATGCCGTCTTCGCTGGTGGTAACGTGACGCAGGGTAGTGAAAGAATCTATGCCAACACCAAGACGGTGATGGGTAATGTGACGGCTAATGTCGTCGATGTCTATAACCGCGACTTGGTCACGATCGGTACGGAACATGTGGGTGGTCTCTATGGCGACGGTAACCTGACACTGGTCGATGGCTATCGCGAACTGAACATCACCAACTATGGTACTGACTACTACGGCATGTCCGACAATATCAGTCTGGAGGATTACTATTTGCTCACCGACCGTGAGCGTGCTTACTTCGAATTGAAGTACAAGTGTATTACGGCTTATAAATATACCGACCCGATTACCCACGTCGAACACAACTATCAGGTGGGAGAGTCCATCTCCGAGGAGACCTATAACTCTCTGGAGGAGGCCTACAAGACCAACTGGGAGCGTGCCGGTTTCTGTAGCATCTATGCAGGTCGATTGATGAACACCATCCAGCGTGCCGACTTTGTCGGTATCTTCGGTAGTCGTATGGTGCTGCAGGGTGCCAAGGACCGTGTGCCGAATGTGGCCGACAAGACCGACTATACTGTGAACCGTGTCGGTGAGGTGTCGCTCAACCAAGTTCGGTCGATTGTGCCTGGCGACGTAGATGCCAGCCACGGTAACTACTTCGGTATCTACAGCATCGTGAACTATATGGGTGCGCTGACCAGCGATGTCAACTTCTATAATACCGTCCGTACCACCAACAACGCCAACTATGCTGCCGACGGCGTGACCACCTTCTACAAATGGAAGGAGGCGAATGCCCACGACCGCAAGCGTAACAATGGTACCAGTTCGAACACTGTGGCACTGGCATCGGGCGTCTATCTCGAACTGACCACTGAGAAGAGTACGGGTAACACCACTCAGGAGAAGGACTGGGGTTACATCACTGGTGTGGCACAGTTGGAACTGATCAACGTGAAGACGGGTCTTGGTGGTGGTTATGTCTATGCCAAGAACCAACACGGCACTCGCTCTGACTCTGGCAACGGACAGACTATCCTCTCGCCGTATAATAAGAATGCGGTCACCAACAAGGCGTTTGTCTATAGCACCACCGACCTGAAAGACGTACAGACCTCTGGTAACTTCGTCCATAACCTGAAGCAGATTATCGATGACTGCTATCCCACGACGAATGCCTATATTGGTGCAGATGCGGCGCCCGCCCACTACTGGTATATCCGAGGCTCCAGTTACGTCTATGACCAGTACATCACGGCTTACACTGGCATCACGAATGCCTATAGTCAGGTACAGAACATCCCGTTGAATATCACTGCTTCGTCGTTTGGTCGTCTGACCCTGGAGGACATCAAGACGAACCTCTACGCCTACTATGCGACGACCGAGGCAGCGGCCAACAGCCGTACACCGTTGCAGAACACCGATGAGAATGCAGCCAACTACAGCGTGCTCATCAACAACGAGAAGACTTACTATCTGAATGATCCTATCACCTATTGGGACTACCTGCAGTTGAGCGAGAGCGACCAGCGTCACTTCGTCAAGGACACCTACGTCAGTGTGGTGGCTTGTAAGGTGGGCGATAAGGACTATCCTGTTGGTGCTGTCCTGCTGCCGTCGGAATATAAGACCCTCAAGGCAGCCAACCCGACAGTCTATAGCCCGTCTCGTGACGAGGAGGTCGATTTCGACTACGCCTTCCGTCCGTCTAACAACCTGACCCACGATAAGGGTTATGTGGTCAGTTACTCTGTCAACAACCCGCATGCTTGGGACAGCGGCGAGTCGGATGCCACCTATTCACCCAATACGACGGGTGTCTATGGTCAGCATCAATATGAGGTGGGTGACATCATCGCCAGCGACCTCTATGAGGAAGGCCGTGCCGTGATGGGACATGTGGATGCATCCACGCAGGCCAATATGGTACGCTGCTACGTGGTCACAGAAGACCTGACCTTCGCCTATGGCGGAAAGAACTACCGTTATACCGCCGGATCACCCATTGTCAAGGAAGACTTCGACGAGGCAACCTGGAACTCACTCGGCACGAAGGTACAGCAGGCTCAGTTATGTATCAGCACCCTCGAGTTCACAGGGCCTGATGTCGATAAGACGGTGCTCTATGGCGATCTGGTATGGCCGGCTCGCTACAATGAACTGGTAGCCGCCTATAGGGCTCAGGAGGGTGTATCCGAGGCTGAAGCAAAGGCTGCTGTCAACGCACACCTGTCGAATGCCTACTATTGTCAGAAGGATGGTGCTTATGGTGGTAGTTACTTCCAGTCCGACGCCCAGTACAGTGCCCTTAAGGCATGGGCTTCGCTCTCACCGGAGGACCGTGAGAACTTCCATTTCAACTACGATGCGCTCAACCTGCTCATCGATCCGGACTACTCCGGCAATATACCGCTCTACGACAACAACAAGAAGCCTTATGTCTATGCAGCCAAGCAGCCGGTAGATTATCAGGCAACCTATCAGGGTAAGCAGAATCTGGTATATGTTGACAATAACGGTGCTTCCCAGACGGTGACACCTAACAAGGTGCTTACGCGTGAGGAGTTCGAGGCTATGCCGAACGAGCAGTACCACTACGCACCGATCAGCATCACCCTCGACAACTACACCCAGTGCTATATTGTGAGGGTACCATTCACTCGTGGTGATACGCCGTACAGTGTCGGTCAGACCATCTCCGCTGAGGCATACTCTTACCTGAGTGCCGACCAGAAGGCGTTGGTGGATGAGATTGAGTTCACGGCTGCCGATGTCAACAAGACGTACTACTACTGCCGTGAGGATTATCAGATCAACACCCACAACGGTGCTGCCGTCAAGGATGAACTCACGGGTAATACCACTGAGAAGGGCGGTACGGTACAGGTTGGTGTACTGCTTTCCGAGGAGACCTACAGTCATCTGCCCAACACGCAGCGTAATTTCACCATCAGCGGTACTTCGCCTGAGGAGGTGACGACGCTCTATGTGGCCCGTGGCTCAGACATCTTCGACTTGCAGAAAGACCGTGTCATCACCGTCATCTTCGATTACGACTATACCGAGAGCGACGAGAGCGGTATGCACATTGAGCCAATCTCAGAGCGCCATATCATCAATATCCACCTCCACTTCGAGAGTGGTGTGCCGACGGTGGATATGCTCCACTCGCCTGCGGCTGCACTGCCGGGTGACTTCATCGGTCTGAAGCAGCCGAACGTGAAACCGGGTGCCTACGAACTCTTAGGCGGTGGCTGGGAGATCTTCACCAATGAGGATGATGCCGAGCGTCATCGCAATGGTATCGCCTTCAACAGCACGACACCGGTCTATTGGTATCAGGATGGTCAGTATCTGGCTTACTATGCGAAGACCTATCTGGGTAAGACCTACTCGAACTACGTGCCGTTCAGTGTGGCCAACTACCACGACCTGAAGGCTGTCATGGCCGATACCGAGCACCACCTCTATGTCGATCATCCTGAGGTGAAGCGCAACAGTAAGATCTACCTGAACGACTATAGCGGTGACGCCAAGAGCGGTATCGATTTGCTGAAGGACTTCTACGACCTCAGTGTCAACGGACTGGCAGGCCACTCGGCCCTCAACAGCCGTGTGAAGGCAGGCAGCAACCTCGACTTCTTCCTCCATGCCGATCAGGCTCCGAAGACCTATGCCGACTGGACGCCGATAGGCACCGCCGACGCTTGCTTCAACGGTACGCTCCATGGCGAAGGCTATACCATCAACGGACTGAACAAGTCGCTCTTCGGACACCTCTGCGGTCATGTCTATAACCTCGGTGTTCAGGGCTCGTTCACCTCTGCAGGTGTTGCCGATACGGGCGACGGTTATGTGGAGAACAGTTGGGTGAAGACCACAGGCACGCCTGATGGCAGTGTCTATGCAGTCTTCGGTAATCCGAGCGATGAATCTGCGAACGCATGGAGACAGATTGAGAACTGCTACTATGGTACGGCAGCAGGCGACTATAAGACCACGAATGCCACCCACGGACTGGCCCGTAAGATGACCGACCACCAGTTCTACGATGGTGAGGTGGCCTTCAACCTGAACGGCTTCTACCTGAAGGAGCGTTACAACCGTCAGGCAGCAGCGGCCGATAAGTTGGAGACCTACAAGTATGTGGAGAACCGCTACTCGAATGCCGACATCGACTTCCTCTATGCCAACGGTGAGATTCCGACCGACGACGATCCGCGTCTGAAGACCGATGCCGAGGGTAACTATTACTATGAGCCGACATATCCTGACGACTACCTGTTCTTCGGACAGAAACTCTCCTACGGCCATACGTCGGCTGCCCACCAGGCTGTTCCAGGTCATCTGGACAAGGACAACACACGCGGCAACCTCCTCACCATCAATGAGACGTCTAACCGCGTCTATCGTGCACCTGGCTACTTCAGCAGCAAGGAGATGGGTGTCGTACACTATAACCCGTATGCCGTCTTCGCAGCACGTAACAAGGACAAGAGCGTGGAGGCTTACCCGGGTCTGACGGCTGTCGATTTCACAGGCTACAACGACAAGACCTACACCAAGGACAACACTGGCGGTATCTTCTTCCGTCCGGCCCTCGATGTCCAGGAACTGTCGGGCGTGATGAATGCCGACCTAACGCAGAACCTCCTCATCTACAGCCCGGATGATGTGACGAACAGCATCCATAAGGTGACGACCAACTACTTCAAGGATCCTGCCTACGAGGAACTCGACGATGTCGATGCCAAGGCCGACTACCGTGCTGTGGCTAAGCAATCGACGGGCGCTATCCACGGACACATGATCTATGGTGACGGTACAACCTTCCGCGCCTACACCGACCACCTGCTCGTTGATAAGCAGGACTTCAACGCGCCGATTGCTTACACCTTCACCGACGACAAGCGGATGTGGTACCAGCGCGAACCGGACAACTACGTGACGATGAAGTCGGGTAGCAGCCAGGGTTGGGAAGGTGTCAGCCTGCCGTTCACCGTCGAACTCGTCACCACGCAACAGAAGGGTGAGATCACCCACTTCTATGGCAATAGCACGAAGGGTCACGAGTACTGGCTCCGCGACTACCGTGACATCACTGGTGTCGATGATGCCGAGAAGGCGACGGCTATCATGCGCTATCCCGATGCCCTCAGCGGCAACAGGAAGTCATATACCAACACCTTCCTCTGGGATTATTACTACGAGTACGAGAATAGCAGAGATGCGAACAAGGATGAGTATCAGAACTACTATAACGAGTCGCACTACTACAACGACTATCCGATGGAGCAGGCAGGCAAGCCATATATCATCGGCTTCCCGAGCGACTTCTATTATGAGTTCGATCTCAGCGGTAACTTCGTCCCGGCTAATACCTATGCGACGGTCGATCAACTCGACAAGCAGACCGTCACCTTCGCATCGCAGCCGAATAGCACCATCAAGGTCAGTGATGATGAGGCGAAGGGTGTTGCCCACAATGGCTACGTCTTCCAGCCCAACTACCTGACGAAACAGGTGGCCGCTGGCGACTATGTGCTCAGTGCGACGGGTAGCAGTTACGACAAGACCGATGCCGAAGCCACCGTCCTGCCGTTCCGTCCGTACTTCGTGAAGTCCTCGGCTTCAGGTGTCCGCACCCGCAGCATCGTCTTCGACGACAATAACACCGAACTCGAACATAGCGAATCCGACCCGACAGCAAGTCGCAGCGAGACCATCATCATCACGCCGGGCCGCCACAAGATCATTGTCGAGTCGAAGTTACGCCGCACCGTCGATGTACGTATTGTGACGCCTGCCGGTATCACGATGACCACCTTCACCCTCGAGCCAGGTGAGACCGTCGAGACGCGCGTCATCAACCAGGGCGTCTATATCGTCCAGACCACCGATGGCCGCTATATGAAGAAATTGACAGTGAGATAAGAATATGACACAAGATAAAAGCGATAAGATATTACACACAATAGTTCAACGATTAGTACGTCGCCTACGAACTCTTAGTACGTCGCCTACGAACTCCCAGTACGTCCCCTACGTACTGAAAACGATGCTCATGCTTTTGATGATGGTTGTGGGAACCAGCCAGATGTGGGGACAGACTAATATTACTTCTTTGAGTCAGATTACAGCAACTGATGGTCATTATGTCATTACCCAAGATATAACGGGCGGTACGCCTGGCGTATCGACATTCAGCGGCACACTTGAAGCAAATATTGATCCTACAACTAAGATGCCATACCGCATCAAGAATCTTAGTGCTCCGTTATTTACAACCCTAACTGGAACTGTGAAGAACCTAGTGTTCGAGGATGTGGCTATCACTAGTGGAGATTCTAATGGTAACACCGGAGCCATTGCATGTAACATGACAGGCACATCGTCAAATAAAGCAGTCATTTACAATTGTGGAATATTATCGGGTAGCGTTAGTGGTGATGGCAATGTGGGTGGACTTGTCGGGCAGTTAGGACAAGGTATGCCTGCTTCAACTACTGCTCAAAAGAATAATTGTTATGCCCGTGTCATCAATTGTTATAGCTTTGCAGACATTGAAGGAGGTTCTGTTCGGGCAGGTATTGTGGGCTACAATAGTTATTCCTCAAAATATAGTGACCAGCGGACTATGGTGATGAACTGTATGTTCTATGGAAACATTTCAATTGGCGGTATAATTTCCCCAATATATGGCGGCTCTGAAATAAGCAATAGTACGAGCAATAGATTAAATAACTATAACTATTTTCTTTATGAGTCGTCCTATTCCGTCAACAAGAATGTTACTAGTTATAATTGTGCCCTTGCTGCTGAAGAACGTTTTTTGGTACGTTTCGAATTTTATCGTCACCTATTAAATTCCACTCGTGAACTTGCGGCTTGGTATGCAACAGGTGACCCCGCAAATGGAAAAGGAATTGGTTCGGCAAACCAAATGGCAAAGTGGGTACTTGATAAGAGCATTGCTCCATATCCTATACTTAAGGTTCAGGAAACATATCCCTCTGTTGTGAACTATGATGCGGAAAATGTGGAGTCAATTGATAGCAAGAATGAACATCGCAACGAAGGTCGAAAGCTCACACAAATGGGAACCAATGGACAATTAACAATCACTATTAGTACATCAAAATCCAAGGGTAAACAAGACTGGCCAAGTGGAGCGTCAATTACAATTGCAAATAATAGCCTTACTCGAAACATTACAGATAAAGATCCCACTAATTATAACTTTAACTATGGTAAAGTACAACTACCCTATTATAATGAAGTAGGTGTAGGTAACTATACAGAAAATAAGGTAGTGACTGGGTGGATGATTACGGGTTTTACAAATGGAATCCAAGGATCTCGAGTGGCAGCAGATTTTACTACCAGTACAAATTACGATTATCCAAATTACAATTTCGCTGATCGTGATACTTATGCAAAGGACTTATATACTGTAAGTGGTCGTGTTTTTGCACAAGGCGCATATTTCAATGTGCCAACTGGGGTTACAGGTATCACTATCGAACCATATTGGGGGAAATGCGTATATCTCTCCGATGCTTGTTATGATCGCTATGGTTATAATAGTGATGATAATTTAACCCAAGTAGGAGGACAACGTTATACCAACAATACCAATTGTCCTGTCCTTGAAGGTGAGCAGATAGTATATACCAGGATTAGTAAAAAAGATAATAATGATACAGGAACTTATGCGTTGGATGCTTTAACAGGAGTATCTAATCCCACTGTTTATGACTATGCTGTTGTATTGGTTGGAAACTATCATAAAGGTGATGGCGCAGAATTAGTGAACAATAATAGTAAACCCCTCACGATTATGTCCATTGACCTCAATAAGGACAATGAACCAGACTATTGTTTTATTTTCAAAAGTAGTAAAAACCAGTCTGTATCACATATTCGCTACGATTTCATTACAGTACCAGCAATGGCGATGGCTCATAAAATAGCAACAAGTACCGACCTAGCCATCCCAGGTAACTGCTGCCCGCAAGGTTGGTTTGAGATTACTACCACTGGACTTATCAAGTTCGGCCAGTTTGAACATAGTCACCAAAATAAAACTCTTTCGCCTCTTATCCTTATGGGAGGCGTTATCGATCAGTTTGTTGCCAATAATACCAATGAAGGTGCAAATGCTCCTGCTCGAACAAAATATATGCATTTTGGAGATAATGTTTGGTTCAAGATGTTCAATAATGGTTGCCACATGGATAAGTTTATTGCACCTCCCCGTCGCCCCATTTCAATTACGGGAGGTGATTATGAAACGTTTTATCTTTCTGGTTTCTTTAGACCAGATGCAAAGCCATCGGAAGAGAATGCAGAATGCTACATTGATGGTGGAAGATTTGGAGAGGTTGCTGGAGCAGGGCAAGAGCAGATTGATGGTAATGTTACTTGGCTAATTAATCACGCTGATATCAAGAATTTTTATGGCGGAGGTATTAATGCTGCCAAGCCTATTACAGGTGATATTACAACTACTATAGAGAACAGCCATGTTGACTATTTCTGTGGAGGGCCTCAATTTGGTAATATGCAGGAAGCTGGCACTATTACTCTTACATGGGCGACAAATAAAGCTGGTACAACTACTAGTAGTAGGGACAAAACCATAGATTTAGCCCGTATAGTTAGTACAACAGCAGAAAATTGTACTTTCGGAACTTATTTCGGTGCTGGTTTTGGAGGAACGTCTATATTCAGAGAACAATTTTATAATGAGTTTAAATCATTAAACTATAACGAATGGAACACCAAAGTTAATGGAACTTATAATGATGGTGCGAGGGGTATATATACCGAAGGAAAGGGAGTCGCCTATGACTACGAATACGAGTTCTTTGGGGGCTCTAGTGGCAACGTTCATCGTCTCTATCTTCTTTATGCATCTTTCTCTATGGCAAAGACTAATAATGTCAGCTCTACATTAACAGGTTGCACGGTTTTAGGAAACTTCTATGGTGGAGGTTCTTTGGGGGCTGTGTCTGGCAATGCTACTTCTTCTTTGACTGATTGCATTGTCAAGGGCAATGTTTTTGGAGCAGGATATTCTGTCACAAAACCTAAGGTTAAAGTCCGTGATACTGGAGGTTTTACGACAGAACCTAATTACAATACTTCGACAGGTGTATATGAGGAAGGAGTAAAACCTGGCTTTATAGAATACGTTTGGGACCAACAAAGTATCAATAATGGCGACAATGCCCTTGTTGACGGAAACCATACTATCAAGACATCTGAAGATCTTACTGGACTTGGTTCAGTGAGTGGTGCCGTCACTCTTACTATAACAACAACTGCAAATGGCAAAAGCATTATAGGTACTGAAAATGACGATAACACTGGCAATGTTTATGGCGGTGGAGACCAGAGTTCTGTGAGCAAAGCTAAAATATCTGACGTTGCGAGCACAACTGTTAACTTACAAGGTAATACCCAAGTACTTGGTAACGTCTATGGTGGTGGTAACCAAGGCCTTGTGGAAGGCAGTACAGAAGTGAACATTGAAAATTAAAGAGAGTAAATGAAAATGGACTTCGAATTGATGATAAGACGTATAGCTCAGATGACACTCGGAGACTGGCTCCGAGTGCAGGTGATGCGTTTTGTCGTAACCCTGCTCCTGATGATGTTTGTGGGGGTTGGTGATGTGTGGGGACAGACGGACTATTCGGGCGTGTATTATATTGGAACAGTTGATAACTCAAATGGCTATTATCTGTGTCCTACGGAAGAATGGAATTATTACCAAAATTCAAATCCATACTATACAAATACCGCTGACCCTGACAACGTTATGCCATTTATGACCACTTATAAGTGTAAGAGTACTTCTGGTTATGATAAAAGAAAGGCCGTATGGATTATTGAGAAGCATCCATCTTCAAACTATTATTATATCAAGCATGCCTTAGATGATAAGTACCTGACTTACAATGCTGCTTTTCTTTCGAATAAAGGACGTGTGCGTGTCCATCTTGAGGATTCACCAGCTAATGACGACTACGCACTATTTAAAATCGAATACGTATCGGCGTCAAGTTCATACGACATTATTTCTAAATATGCTGAGGATAACAATATCGATCCAGATAATAATAAACCAAGAAAATATTTGAATATCAACAAAGGGAATAAACCATCTCTTCAAGGTACAAATGCAGATGTTCAAGATGGCGTTAACTGTGGTGGTATCATTGGTCTTTGGACTGCAGGAAGCTCTGAAGGACAAGGCACAGGCCGGTTCTTTCTCGAAGACTACATCACTCGTCCGACTATTGAATTTAATGTCAGCAATCAGATTGTAATCACTGCATTACAGCCAGGTGCCACCCTTATCTATACGACTGATGGGTCAATACCTACTGCGGAAAATGGTACAAAAGTAAATAGCACCACTTTTGCTCTCAATCCTGAGGATGGTATGACCACCATTAAAGCAGTTGCAGTGGTAGGTGGAGAGTTGTCAAATGTAGCCACATTCTTTACTCCAGTGTTATTTGGTTCTCAGCACAAATACTTAATTCAGAGTCAAAACAATCCATGGAATGATGCAGATTTCCATTTCTATATGATTCCTGGAGATGAGAATAATAGTATTATGAAGGTCAACACAACCAGTTTGTTCCGCCCTTCGATGGAATGGTACTTCCTGAATGCAGGTGTTGAAGCCGGTGTCCAATATTACTATATCGTCAATAACGCCAATGGCAAGTATCTTTGTTATGACAGCACTAACAAAATATACATGGAGAACTTCTCCAGCAATGACAAGTTCAAATTTATTATAGAAGAATCACCTACGGCTGGTTCATTCAATATTAGACCTTATGGGCTAAGTACTGGAGATCGTTTTGTTAATAAGAGTAATGATAATGCAAATAATGGCGTCATCAATTTGAATAGTAACAATAATATTAATAATACACGATGGAAATTTGTACTGCCCAGTTCTCTTGACAAGACCGCTCCATTTACTGTAACCAGTTACTATAAAATTAACAGTGTGGGTAGTAGTGGATATTATATTGTTACACCATCGGGCAATAATTCCAATGCTACGACTTCGAATTCATCAGATGCAAGTGTGGTTAAGACTGGTGTTTGGTATTTTGAGGAGGCGCAGGCTGCTACGTCTGACGATTGGCTGACTTATTACCATATAAGAAATGCTGAGACGGGAGATTATCTGTATTTCACCAAGGTTGCAAACAATGTGGGTGCCTGTCTTGAAATGAGAAGAACTATAGAAAGTGGAAGTGAAGACCGCTATTTGTTCACTTGGGCCAAGACGGCCGATGCCAACGTCAATTACTATATCATCCCCAAGAATCTTAAGGATATATCGCAGAATCAATTCAGTGCTCTTCAGAGAAATAATAATAACCTGCAAACCAACCTGACTCGAAGTGCTGGAAACTATGCTTGGACATTTCAGACATCCTCATTCAAATGTGAGGCTCCTGCACTAAACTACGACCCGTTGACAGGTCAAATCTCTATCACTTGCAACACTCCTGCAGCGACGATTTATGTTGCTCATTACGACAGTGAACCCTCTAGTAGTAATATCCCTGAACTGATAGATGCAAATGTTTATAGTGGCGTGTTCGATGCTTTACCTGGTTATTATAAAGCGGTGGCTGCAAGAATTACAGGTGGCGCAGATATGTCTGATGCCACAACTTCCGATGAGATAGGAGAGTTCAAGTGCTTAAGACCTGTTATCTCAAAAACATCTGGACATGTCACTATCACTTGTGCCACACCAGGAGCTACCATCTACTATATTGTTGGCAGTGGAGAATTTAGTGAAACAGCAGAAAACTATGGAGGAACATTATATACAGAAGGGGGATTTGACACATCAGAAACGGTTATAAAGGCTATTGCAGTAAAAAATAGTGTTTGGAGTACAAAGTCATCTGAGGCTCTCTATGACAAGACTCCGACCCCTATTACATCTACAGACCAAATCACTAATATGGACGGTGTCTATTACATAAATGGCTCATTCTCGGCATCAGGTATTATCGGTAGTGCCACAGATCCATTCACAGGTGAACTTGACGGTCGTATGGTAGAATTCAGTCTTAATCAGCCATTGTTTGGATATGTTAGCGGTGCTACCATCAAGAATGTCATCATTAGCAGTGCTTCTGTCAGTACCTCAGGTCATGCCGGCGCTATTGCCAATGTGGCCAATGGAGATACCCGCATTTACAACTGTGGTATAAATGGTGGTTCCGTCAGTGGCAGCAGCTATGTAGGAGGCTTAGTGGGACTACTAGACGGCTCGTCGCGAGTGATTAACTGTTATAATAACGCCAATATTACGAACGGAAGTTATGTGGGAGGTATTGTCGGCTATAATAATCATGCATCTACTTCATCAGACATTCAGACGATGGTGATGAACTGTATGTTCTATGGTGATATAACAAGTGGCAATAACAAGGCTCCTATTTACAACGGCCTGATTATATCAAACAAAGACGCGAGTGGTTTAAGTAACTATAATTATTTCCGTGCCGAGGCTTCCTACGTGGAGAATCATAATATTGACACCTACAATTGTGCGCTGATGGCAGAGACGCGTTTCCTGCAGCGATTTGAATTCTTCCGCCATGTGTTGAATTCGAATCGAGAGTTAGCTGCATGGTATGCGACTGGCAGTACTGCTAATAAAGATCTGATTATGAAGTGGGTGATGGAACCGTCACAGATAGGAAGTGACATGCCTTATCCCACTCTCAAAGAACCAGGTCGTTATCACTCGGTGGTTTATATTGATGACTTGGATGTCACCACCGGTAAATCCCAGAGTATTGGTACCGGTTTGGGAACATTGACGGTAACTGTCAGCATGGGCAGCGGAGGTGAACAGTTTAGTGCTCCGGCCGGTGCTGCCATCACCTCATCGTCCATTACGTTGGATATTACGGACAAGGACCCAGACCATTTCAACTACAACTATGGCAAGGTTCAATTGCCATATTATAATGATGTTGGAACGAAGAACTATACCGAGAATCGTGTGGTGACGGGTTGGAAGATAGTCAGTATTTCGGGTGGTACTCCAAGTACGTTGACACTCACCGGTTCAGATGTGACATTCGATGAAGGCAATCCCAGCACCATGCCCTACAATTATGCCGACCGCAAATGCACCAATAAGGACCTTTATGAAACAAGTAAGCGAGTGTTCAATCAAGGTGCCTATTGGGATGTGCCAGATGGAGTGACGGCCATAACTATCCAACCTTACTGGGCAAAGGCGGCATACGTATCTGACCCGTATTATGATAAGGTCTATAATGAGAACATGAATACTGGTTACGATGTAACTACTGTGGGTGGAGGACAACGCTATGTGGACAATAATACTTATAGTATTAACGGATATAACCAGAAAGTATATACTTCCATGTCTAATGCACTCGGCTCTGGAGCATTGGCCCCCAACACATCACATACAGTATATGATTATGCAGTAGTACTGGTGGGCAACTATCATCAGTATAACGCGATAAATAATAGTTTGCCTTATACTGTCATGTCCATTGATCTTGACAAGGATAATGAACCTGATTACTCGTTTATGTTGCGTTTTGATGGTCGTACAGCATTTCATCCTGTACGCTATGATTTCCTGAATCTTATAGGTCTGGGTATGGCACAGAAATCTACAGGTGGAACAGGTTCTTACAATTTTGGTATTATGCAACCTAAAGACTGGTTTGAGGCTACTAACACTGCGCTTTTCCGGGTTACACAGTTTGAATATAGTCCTGCAAACCGTGTTAGGAAACCAATCATTTTGCAAGGTGGTGTCATTGAGCAATGGGTCACTCAGCAACAAGATGCAGGTGATGCTGTAGAATACTTCCTGGTAGGCGGTAATGTGTGGTTTAAGGAGTTCCACCGAGGCAGTCACCAGGATAATACAGGGAGGAGTACTCCCCACCCACCAGTGTCGGTCACAGGAGGTGATTTTGAGAGTTTCTACCTAACCGGTCTCTATCAATCCAAGGCAGCCATTTACAATGATGACGCGGAGTGCTATATCAGCGGAGGAAACTTTGGTACCGTTGCTGGTACAGGCATGGAAGGTATCGGATTTAATAATAATAACACAGGCAACATATTCTGGCAGATTGACCATGCTGATATCGATGAGTTCTACGGAGGTGGCATCAATGCTGTCAATCCTGTTCAAGGCAATATATATACCATTATCAGGAACAGCAATGTCCAACAGTTTTGCGGAGGTCCCAAGTTTGGAGATATGCAAAGCGGGCGTACAGTCACCACTATAGCCGATAATTGCACATTCACCACATTTTTTGGTGCTGGCTATGGCGGCAGTTCATATAACCGTTATGCACCAACGAATCAAAATGCGATAATGAATCCCACTAATCCAACTTGGAATACATGGATAAGTCAGCAGTTCGAGCAAGAGTATAGTGATGATGAATCAAAAAATGGTATCTCCACTCGTTTTGACTATCAGTTCATACCTCAGTCAGGCAATACGAACAATGTTGCACGTCTGTTTGTGGATTTTGTCAGTTTCTCTTTGGCTACTACACACAATGTTAATTCGACTCTTGACGGTTGTACTATCAATGGTAATTTTTACGGTGGTGGAAGCCTTGGCAAAGTTGATGGCGATGTCATTTCGATACTTAACAATTGTATAGTAACAGGCAATGTCTTCGGTGCAGGCTATTCGGCTTCAACGCCTACTGTTGAAGTTATGCCAACTAGTGGTTTTATCACGGAGCCTTTCTATTACGAAGATTTAGGTTCATTTGGTAAAGGTATTCTTCCTTCCAAAGACCCTGAACTCCCTTTAGACAAACAAACAGTTACTTATTCTTGGGATCAAGATAATGCTATTAGTATTGATAAGACTAATCACATCCTTTATACCACCGAGAACCTCTCTAAGTCCAACCTCGGCTCAGTGGCTGGCAATGTCAATCTCACTATTAAGGGCAACAGTGTAATAGGTACGGAAGGAAACCCCGACACAGGTAATGTCTTCGGTGGTGGCGAGTCGAGCTATGTAACAGGAACTACCAACAAGATCACCGTTACCCTCAAGGGCAACGCCCAGGTTTACGGTAATGTCTATGGCGGTGGTGACGAGGGTCTTGTAGAAGGCAGCACGGAGGTGAATATTGAGGAATGATGTAAGAGGTAAGATGTCTGAAGTAAGAGGTAAGACGTGAAACGAGATATGGCGAACGAGATACATCCACAGACAGTACAGCAGGGTGAGATCATCCTCTACCAGCCGGACGAGACCGTAAGGCTCGAGGTCAGGCTGGAGGATGATACCGTGTGGCTGACGCAGGCTCAGATGGCTGAACTGTTTCAAACGTCGAAAAACAATATAACCCTTCATATTGGAAACGTATATAAGGAAAAGGAATTGTCAATGATTTCAACTAGTAAGGAATCCTTACTGGTTCAAATGGAGGGAAATCGGCAGGTAACCCGTAAACGGAACTTGTATAATCTTGATGTAATTATATCTGTAGGCTATCGTGTTAAATCCCTTCGTGGTACTCAATTCCGTCAGTGGGCGAATAAGGTTATTAAAGAATATATGTTGCGTGGTTATGCATTCAATCAACGGTTGCTACAGATGGAGCAGCGTATTGATGCTCGTCTTGATGCTCATACCCAGACGGAACAAAAACGTTTCTTGCAGATTGAGTCCACTCTCGCAGACCATCAGGAGAAGATAGACTTCTTCGTGAGGACGAACCAGCCGCCGGTGGAGGGGATATTCTACGACGGCCAGATCTTCGATGCTCACCGCTTTGTGAGCGAACTGGTTCGCAAGGCCAAGCATCGTATCATATTAATAGATAATTATGTGGACGAGTCGGTGCTGACTCAGTTGGACAAGCGGACAGGCGGCGTAAGTGCTACGATATATACACAGCACATCAGCCAGCAGTTCCAGCAGGACATTGACCGCCACAATGCGCAATATCCGCCGATCGTCGTGGAGCACTTCAACCGTGCTCACGACCGCTTCCTGCTGATCGACGATGAGGTGTACCACATCGGTGCCTCGCTGAAGGACCTGGGTAAGAAGTGGTTTGCCTTCACCCTGATGCACGACCTCACGGCCACGGAACTGATAGGCAGAATCGGCGGCAGCACAGAGGTGAATATAGAATAAAACTCACAAAGTGTCTGACACATTGTGATCCTAGAATAATGATGTAAGACGTAAGAAGGAAGATATAATATATGGCGAAGAAAGGCGAGATAACAGTCAAGGATGTTAGTATCAGGACGATGAAGGTCAATGGTGCTGACTATCTCTGCATCACGGATATCGCTAAGCAGAAGAATACAGCAGAGCCTAAGGATGTCGTTAAGAACTGGATGCGTCAGAAGAACACTTTGGAATATCTGGGTCTGTGGGAGAGATTGCATAACCCTCAATTTAAAGGGGTCGAATTCGACCCCCTTTTGGCAGAGGCAGGCTTAAATGCTTTTACCTTCTGAAATAGATAGAATAAAGAATAAGAACAAGATATGATACAAGATATGAACCATACATTCGTGAAAGCCCTTCGGACGGTATTCGTTGCAGCAATGATGTTGCTGACGGGAACAATCGCTTTGGCACAAACCCAGGGAGTCAAGGTCAACGGCTCTGTTTACGGCGGTGGTAATGCGGCCAGTGTGGGAACAACAGGTCAAAACACCTCGGCAACGGTAAACATCACCAGTGCCAATGCAACGGTTGAGGGTAGCGTTTATGGTGGATGTAATTCTGAAGGTTCGATTATCGGAAAGGCTACTGTTAACATTACCGCAGGTACTATCGGAACGGCTGCTGCAGCGAATGCGGATCCCAACAATATCGTCTTTGGTGGCGGTAAGGGTCAGTCAACACTGGTTGAAGGCGATGTGGAAGTCAACATCGGAACTGCTGGTCAGACCGAAGGGGGAGCTACTATCAATGGTAGTGTCTATGGTGGTTCTGCTTTGGGTAATGTGAATGCCACTGCGACAGGAAACGCTACCAATCCGTATGCTGCCGTTGAGAACTCAAAAACAAAGGTGAACATTAATATCGGCGAAATAAAGGGTGATATCTATGGCGGTGGATTGGGCTATGTTCATGCTGATGATGAAGATGAATCAAAGGACGTTGCAGCCAATGTTTATGGTCCTGTAACGGTGGGAGTATATGACGGTTCAGTCCGAAATGTGTTCGGTTGTAACAACTATTACGGTTCTCCTCAGCAAAATGTGATAGTTAATATTGCAGGAGGAACAATTAGTAATAATGTCTTTGGTGGTGGTCATATGGCAGATGCTTTGGGTCAGATTACCGTGAATGTTACGGGCGGTATTGTGACCAATGATGTCTACGGCGGTGGTGCTTTGGCTGATACGAATACTGCCAACTGGGATGCTACTAATAGCAAATTCTTGTTTTTCGAGGTTACAGGACTTACAGTTGGAACATCGCCTGTAACAGGTTATTATACAAAAACAGGGGATGATTACACATTAATCACAGCCTCGGATGCCAAAGCAGAAAATGGTAAAACTTACTATTCTCATTATACCACTACCGTTAATCTGACTGGTGGAACCATTGGTAATGCCTATGGTGGTGCCTTAGGTAGTACAGAAAAAGCCGCTAATGTATGGGGTGATGTGTATCTGACTGTAGATGGCACGGCCTTTACTATTTCAAATGATTCTTATACAGAAGGTACAGGAGATAATGTTACGACAGTACAAGTACCCAAGAGTGGTCGTGTGTTTGGTTGTAACAACATCAATGGCACACCCAAACGTGAAGTTACCGTACATGTGAAGAAGACAGTGCCTTCTGGTGGTGAAGATCATTCTTTGGGAACCTACGAGATTGCTTCTGTTTATGGTGGCGGTAATTTGGCTCCATATGAGCCGATAAAGGCTGAGAGTGAATCTACTACTGATCAGGATTTTGCCAGTGATGACACCAAGGCTTCAACGAACGTAATCATTGATGGATGTGGTGATACAAGTATCGAAACGGTCTATGGTGGTGGTAATGCTGCATCGACACCTTCGACAAAGGTAACCGTTAACGGTGCCTTCGAGATCGGTGAACTCTTTGGCGGTGGTAATGGTAAGGATAAGATTAAGAATGGTGAAGCTTGGGATCCCAATCCGGGTGCCCATGTTGGATTTAAAGCATATGCAACGAATGCAACGCAAGCTCAGAAGGATGCAGCCAAATATGGCTCAGGACAGGCAAGGGTGAATATCTACGGTGGTAAGATTCATGCTATCTATGGTGGTAGTAATACCTTGGGTAATGTCCGTAGAGTGGCTGTTGCCATGCTCGACGAGGTGGTATCCACATGTCCTATCGCTGTTGATGAAGCATACGGTGGTGGTAAGAGTGCAGACATGGATGGTAAGGCCATCTTGAACTTGGGCTGTATTCCAGGCATCGGCTCCGTTTATGGTGGCGCACGTGCAGCCAAGGTAAACAATGATGTTGAGTTGACCATTACGAATGGAACCTATACCAATGTGTTTGGTGGTAACAATGAGCGTAATATTATCAACGGTAAAATTACCGTGAACATCGAGGAGACTGGCTGTCGTCCCATACATATTACCAATCTCTATGGTGGTGGTAATTTGGCCGCCTATCCTGGAAGCGGTGCCAGCATTGCTGATCCAAGTGTTACACTTAATGTCAAGTCGTTTACCAGCATCGATCATATCTACGGTGGAGGCTATGGTGCTGGTGCTGATGTGACAGGTCAGGTTGAGGTGAACATCAATGAGGTAAAGGGCCGCTGGTCGCAGGATTACACTACTCCTGAGACTAATACTTATAATGAGACTGGCGCTGCCACCCTTGGCGTCATTGTTGATATCTACGGTGGCGGCTATGGTGCTGATGTCATTGGTGATGTTGAAGTGAATATCGGAACAGAAGAAAAAATAGAGTTTGTTACAACACCTACCAATCTCACAGCAGATACTGATGGGAAATATACTGTCGAAGGTGCCAAAATCACTGGTAACGTCTATGGTGGTGGCTATGGTGCCGCAACGACAGTCACAGGAAACGTGAAGGTGAATGTCGGAGGTCAGAAGACTGATGGTACATTCGTCGGTGGCGATATCACTATTGGCGGCAGTGTCTATGGTGGTAGTGCCTTGGGTGCTGTGAATGCAACAAGAGGTACTTCCGGGCTCAATCTTACTAGTGGGAAAACTACGGCTGTCACGCTTAAGAAGGGTAATGTGAGCAGATATGTGTTTGGTGGTGGTGAGGGTAACTCGACTACAACAGCTCATGTATATGGCAATTCTACGGTGACGCTCTATGGCGATGTGGTTGCTGGTGGACTATATGGTGGTTGTGATGCCAATGGTAAGATGCATGGTGACACCCAACTGAATCTTATTGGCGGTCGTGTCGGTGTCGAAAATGTATCTACTGCAGATATTCTGTTTGGCGGTGGTCTTGGTAAGAATACAACCGTTGATGGCAATGTGACGGTTAATGTCGGCTCTTCATCTTCGGACTTTGAAAACTATAGTGGTGATGCCGTGACCATCTGGGGTAATGTATATGGCGGTGGCGCTCAGGGTAAGGTAAACACTGGCACACCAGGTTCAACACCATTTGTAACTCTGGTTAACCTCTACAAGGGAAGTGTGCATGGTGATGTATATGGTGGTGGTCTTGGTCAGGCTGCTGCTGAAGCTCAAGATGAAGTTCTTTATGCGAATGTTGATGAATATAATGCTGATCATGACCCAGATATAACAGCTGACGCATTTGTCGCATTAACTGACGAACAAAAAATCAAGACTCCTGCAGTTGGTGCTAAGGAAGCAGTCGCTGCAGATGTGAATGGTAATGTTCAGGTGGATCTGAATAACGGAACAGGAGCCAATTGTATAGTATATGGTAGTATCTTCGGCTGTAACAATACATACGGTACACCTAAGGGAAGTGCCACTGTGCATGTCTATAAGACTGTAGCACGTGATGGTCAGGAATATGACTTGGCTGCCGTTTATGGTGGTGGTAATGAGGCTGACTATGAGCCAACTGCATCAGATGTTAAGAATACTACGGTGATTATCGAAGGTTGTGACGATACAAGTATTGGTGATGTCTATGGAGGTGGTAATGCTGCAGCCGTGCCAGGTACTGAGGTTTGGATTTTGGGTTCCGAAATAATAAACAATGTCTATGGTGGTGGTAATGGTGAACGCGGTGCTGCCTATGCGGCTCATGTCGGATATCATCGTACTTCCGCAACCGCCCACACCGATTATACTACCAGCGGTACCTATAAGACTGAAGTGAACTTAGTAGCCGGTAATATTAACAACGTATATGGCGGTAGTAACAGTAATGGCGATATACGTGACGGTGCAAATGTTAAAACGACTAAAAAGTCTGAATATACTTACACGACCACTCCAGATTGCTGTGGTAAACTGGTTACTCAGCACATTTATGGTGGAGGTAACCAGGCCGAAATGACAGGTGATGTAAACATCATTCTGGAGTGTATGCCTGATGACTATGTGGACGCAGTGTATGGTGGTGCAGCAAATGCAATCATCAATGGCAACGTGTCATTGACGGTAACCAGCGGTAAGTATGGCCGTGTGTTCGGTGGAAACAATGAAGGTGGTAGTATCAATGGAACCATTAAGGTCTGGGTTAAAGAAGAGGGTTGTAAGCCTCTTGAAATTGGTGAACTGTATGGTGGCGGAAACGAGGCACCCTATTCTAAATATGGATGCACTTATAATGAATCAACACATAAATGGGTGGCAACCCCCAATGGAACAACAGACTATACAATCCCGAAAGATGGTACAGTTCCTGCAAAGTATGCCATTGAAGTGCTTGTAGAATCATGTACTTCAATTGGTAAGATTTTCGGTGGTGGCAACCTGGCCGAGGTTATCGGCAATACGCACGTGGAAATCAATATGTTCCATGGTAATACAACTGAGCCTACCCCTAGTACTAACCGACCGATTGGTACAATCGGACAGGTGTTCGGAGGCGGAAACGAGGCTAAAGTAACAGGTAAGACTACCGTTGATATTGGTACCGATGGTGAAACCAAAGTAAATGGTGAAGTACCAGAAGGGCAGAAAAAAGGTGTGAAGATTTTAAGCAGCGATCAATTCATTAATCCAGATTATGATCCTAATGATGCTACTAATAAGCCCTTAAGGAAAAGCATTACAGCAGGTATCTATGGCGGTGGTAACCTAGCCGATGTAGATGGCGACACGGAACTTAACATCGGTACGGCAGAACAATCGTTAGGTATCAACATCGCTGGTAATATCTATGGTGGTGGTTTAGGCTCGTCAACCAAGGTGACAGGTGATGTGACGGTGAATATCGGTGCCATAGATGGATCAACTACTGCAGGCTATGCCGTGATTACTGGTGATGTATATGGCGGTAGTGCTATGGGTAAGGTAAATACCACAGACGGAACAACTGCAACTGAAGGAAAGACCACACAAGTGAACCTCTATGGTGGTTCTATCATTGGTAATGTGTATGGTGGAGGCTATGGTAAAGATGATACCAATAATGAGACTCATAATGCTGATGTATATGGCGATGTGACGGTGACTGTCAATGGTATTGCCATGAAGGTAACTACGGATGCTAATGATGATTTCTTGACGGGTCAGGTATTTGGAGCCAACAATATGCAAGGATCGCCTAGGGGAAAAGTAACAGTGCAGGTGGATAATACCAGTACCTATACTGCTACAGGGTATAGTTATGATTATCATCTTGGCGCTGTTTATGGAGGTGGTAAAGACGCCGCATTCACCGGAACTTCTACTCAAGTGTTGATAAATGGTGGCAGTGTTAATGAAGTCTATGGTGGTGGTCTTGGTGAAACGGCTACTGTCAATAGTTCAACCTCTGTAACGATGACCAATGGTACTGTTGGTTATGTCTATGGTGGCGGTAGCCTTGCAAATGTCACTCAGGGTGTTTCGATAAATATCAATGGTGGTACTATTGATCATGACGTCTATGGTGGTGGTGCTTTGGCTCACACAAATACTGACAATACTAATACTGATAATACTACTGCAACCTATAAGACTGCAGTAAACTTAAACGGCGGAACGGTCAATGGTGATGTCTATGGTGGTGGTCTGGGTTATGATGATGACACAGATGATAGCAAAGATGTTGCTGCTCTAGTATATGGCGATGTGACAGTAACGCTCAATGGTACAAAACTTATAACGTCATATGAAGATGCGGCTAAAACGAAAGTGAATGCAGGTCGTGTATTTGGTGCCAACAACATAAAGGGTTCTCCAAAGGGTAAAGTGAAGGTGTTGGTACAAAAGACAACAGCAGTTTCTGATGCTCAGCCAATAGATGTGGCTCAGGTGTTTGGTGGTGGTAACTTAGCCACATACGAACCAACAAGTGCTGATGAAAAGACTGACGTTGAAATTAATATGACCGCAGACCAGCGTTTGGTAGTTGGCAATGTGTTCGGCGGTGGTAATGAAGCCGGTATCAATGCCAGTACGCAAGTCACAATTGCGGCTGGTAATGTAATGACAGGCGTATATGGTGGAAGCAATACCAGCGGAACTGTGACAAAGGACTCAAAGGTAATGTTGACAGGTGGTACGGTAGGTACAGATTGGGGGGATGATGTTCCAACTCCGATGCCTCAACTCGTATTCGGTGGTGGCTTAGGTCAGAACACACTTGTTAACGGTAGTGTTACTGTTGAAATCGGTGCGAAAACAGGTACAACATTGTCTGGTAGTGCTACTATCTGGGGTGATGTCTATGGCGGTTCAGCAAAGGGTAATGTAAATGCCCAATGGGTAACGGATAATTCACAAGATCCTCCTGTGACAACACTTCAGTTGGTTAGTGGAAAGACAACCCAGGTCAACCTCTATGGCGGCACTGTGAACGGTGATCTATATGGTGGCGGACTTGGTGACAATACATCTGGTTCTGAAGTCGCAGCCGATGTTTACGGCCCCGTGACGGTGACCGTTGAAGGCGGTACAGCCCGGAATGTGTTCGGATGTAACAATAAATATGGTGCTCCGCAACATAATACGGTTATAGTTAATATCAATGGAACGGCTGAGGCTGGCGTAGGCAATGTCTATGGCGGCGGTAATTTGGCTGCATATGCAGGTAGTCCTGTCGTGACGATGAATGGCGGTAAGGCTGCCAATGTATTTGGCGGTGGCCTGAGTGCTGATGTAAGTGGTTCGGTAACTGTGAACATCAAGGGCGGAACAGTCACTAATGATGTCTATGGCGGCGGTGCACTGGCTAACACGAATATTGGTAATACTACTGACACTTCTGTTAAGACCACGAAAGTGTTCCTGTTAGGTGGTACAATTAACAATAACGTCTATGGTGGTGGATTAGGAGAGAAGAACTTAGTCAATGGTGCTACTGATGATAAACCGGCCTATGTGAACGGTGACGTGAAGGTCTATCTGAACGGCATGGAAATCGAGGATTATGACGCAACAAATTATTCGTCGTTGGTTGAAATAGTGGATGCTAATGAAGATCAGACTAATGACTACTATCATACGAAACCTGATGTAGTAGGTTGTGTCGTTAAGGGAAGTATCTTCGGCTGTAACAATCTCTGTGGAACGCCTAAGGGTAAGGTAAAGGTTCATGTTTTCAAGACACAGGGAGATGGTGAATCCCATAAGAAATCGACAGACAAGAAGGGTGGGTCATACGAATTGACTGCCGTCTATGGCGGTGGTAATATGGCCGCTTATGAACCTACTGATGCATTCTCGACGAATGAGACAACGAAGGCGAATGCTCATACTGACGTGGTCATTGAGGGTTGTGATTTGACAAGTATCCAGTATGTCTATGGCGGTGGTAATGCTGCCTCGGCACCTGCCACAAATGTCACGGTCAATGGCTCATACGAAATCGGAGAGGTCTTCGGTGGTGGTAACGGTGCAGACAAGGTGCCTGTTAACTATGGTGATAATACGACTCAGGATAATCCCGGTGCAAATGTCGGCTTCAAGGAATACGGTGCTGCATGGGGAACCTACACTGATCCTTATGATACGAAGGAAAACCGAGCCACGTATTATGGATACGGTCTTGGTAAGGCTCAGGTCAATATCAATGGTGGTTTTGTTCACGCTGTATATGGTGGTAGTAATTCTAAGGGTAATGTCCGTGAAGTAGCCATTGCGATGCTCGATCATGTGGAGAAGTCTTGTGACTTCAAGGTTGATGAGGCATACGGTGGTGGTAAGAGCGCCGACATGGATGGTAAGGCTATCCTGCAGTTAGGTTGTGTTCCGAGTATCACTGAAGTATATGGCGGTGCCAAAAATGCAGATGTGAATGGTGATGTGAATCTGACCATTACCAATGGTACATACGATAGAGTATTCGGTGGCAATAATCTGGGTGGAACCATTAATGGTACTATCACCGTGAACATTGAGGAAACGGGATGTGAACCGATTGTTATCGGACAACTCTTCGGCGGTGGTAACCAGGCTGCCTATACGGCTCCATTCAAAGCTGGATCTACTACAGAACGAGAGAATGGACCTATGCTTAACATTCGTTCTTTCACCAGTATCGGTGAAATCTACGGAGGTGGATTTGGTCCTACGGCTATTGTCACGGGTGATATCAATATCAAGATTGACGAGGCAGTGGGCGATCATGCTATTGCTTATGAGGAAAAGACACTGACGTTTAATGAAGGTCAGGCAGACGAATTCAATGTCGTTATTCCTGCCCACACTGCAGGAAAAATCGGTACTATCGGTGATATCTATGGCGGTGGCTATGGTGCTGATGTGATAGGTGACGTAACAGTGGATATCGGTACTCAAGAGACCATCAAGTTTGAGACAAAGCCGACCACTATGACGATTACAGCGGATGCCGATGGTAAATATCCTGTACCTGTTGCAGGTGTCGATATTGCCAGAAGTGTCTATGGCGGTGGCTATGGTGCTGCCACGACAATCACTGGAAACGTGAAGGTGAATGTCGGCGGCCAGAATGTGGGAGACAATATCGCTATCGGTGGCAATGTCTATGGCGGTAGTGCCTTGGGTGCTGTGAATGCTACAAGAGGTACTGATTCGTCATTAAGCCATACGGATGGAACAACAACGACGATTACTCTGACGAAGGGTCATGTGACTGGTGCCGTCTTCGGAGGCGGAAAGGGAGAAGGCAATGCTTCTTCTGGAACAGAGGCGAAGACCTATGGTAATGCTGTGATTACGCTCTATGGTGATGTGGTAGCAGGTGGCCTGTATGGCGGTGGCGACGTTAATGCCAGACTGCTTAAAGATACGAAACTGAATCTCTATGGAGGTATTGTAGGCGCAGAAAATGCCCATGCTGATGTGTTCGGCGGTGGTCTTGGTGCTGCGACGAATGTCGATGGCAATGTAACCGTGAATGTCGGCTCTAAGGACTATGCGGGTACAACGATGACAACCATCTATGGCGATGTCTATGGCGGTAGTGCCAAGGGTACTGTTAATACTGTTAACACCAATAATAGTAATACCACTTTGGTGAACCTCTATAAGGGTATCATCTATGGTGATGTCTATGGTGGTGGTCTGGGTGATGCTGACAATGCTGCGGCCGTGAATGGTAAGGTCAACGTCTATCTGAATGGAGATGATGATAGCGCCACAGATAATAAATATGGTACTTGTGCCGTCAGTGGTAGTATCTTCGGATGTAACAATACCAATGGTTCGCCTCAGGACGAAGTTATCGTGCATATCTATAAGACGGTAGGTTTGAAGGATGACGGTACTATCAATACAACTAAACCGGATTACGGCACATACGAACAGACTGCTGTCTATGGCGGCGGTAACAATGCTGCTTATACTGCGGCAGGTAAGACTACGAAGGTGATTGTCGAGGATGGCAGCAGTATCGCATCGGTCTTTGGTGGTGGTAATAATGCTGCGGTCGTAGCCTCTCAGGTTGACGTTAAGGGTGCTTACGAGATTAACAATGTCTATGGCGGCGGAAATATGGCTGGTACCACTGGCAATTCCGTTGTAAACATTGAAGGCGGAAAGGTGACAACAGGTATCTATGGTGGTTGTAACTCAAGTGGTACAATTGGAGGTGATGCCCATGTGACTGTGACGGGCGGTCAAATCGGTACGGGTAGTATCACCGCACCCATTGAACGTACTTCAAAGGGTAATGTTCATGGTGGTGGCTACGGTAATGCTACTTACGTGAATGGTAGTGTGATTGTGAACATCGGTTCAAAGACCCTCAAATCAGGAAGTACAACTGAGTATGATTATGCTGGTACGGCCGTTATCTATGGTGATGTCTATGGCGGTGGTGCCTTAGGTCATGTGAACGGTACGAAGAATGCGACATCAGGAGACTTTGTTCCTACAGATAATCCTACAACTGTCAAAACGACAGTCAATCTCTATAAGGGTACCATCTATGGTGATGCATATGGTGGCGGTCTTGGCGAGAAGAATGGAATGAACGGAGCCGCTGTTGACGTTGCTGCTCATGTGGGTGGTGATATCAATGTGACTCTGGATGGTGTTGCCTTCATTATTGATTACGTGGATACCACTGATCCTGATCCTAATGATGCGACAAAGAAGGTGCAAGCGCTTACGAGCGGTCGCGTGTTTGGTAGTAATAACCTGTGCGGCTCACCTAACGGTGACATCTATGTAACGGTGGAGAAGACGGTTGCTGGTAATATCACGAGAACCACAGGTACATTAGATCATACAAAGCCAGCAGATGATCCGAGTCTTTCTTATGAATTGGCAGCGGTCTATGGCGGTGGTAACTTGGCTTCCTTTACAACGGTAGGCAAGAAGACAATTGTTCTTATCAAAGGTTGTGATGATACTAGTATTGAGACGGTCTATGGCGGTGGTAATGCCGCTGCCGTACCTGAGACGGATGTGAAAATCCAAAGCGCATATGAGATAGGTTATGTCTTCGGCGGTGGTAATGGTAAGGATAAGTATTATACTGGAACTACATGGGAGGCCAATCCTGGAGCCAATATCAGCGGAGATGCTAACACCGTGTTGTATGGTGGTATCATTCATGAGGCATACGGTGGAAGTAATAAGAAAGGTCTCATTTCTGGCAATATTACCATTGATATGTCAGATACACATCTTAATGGTGACAATTGTGATCTGCACGTTGGAAAGTTTGTGGGTGCCGGTAAGGATGCCGATGCCAATGGCGTGAAGATGATTGTCGGTTGTAAACCTGGTCAGAAAGTTCCTATTGTTTATTTTGGTGCTGATAATGCCAACGTGAATGGTGATGTGGAAGTGACGATCACCAGTGGTAACTATGGAAAGGTGTTCGCTGGAAATAACGAAGGTGGTGCCATCTTAGGAAAAATCATCCTGAATATTGAGGAGACAGGCAATTGCGAAACGCCTATCACTATCGATGAACTCTATCTTGGTGGTAACGAGGCTGCTTATTCCGTCTATGGTTATTATAAGAACACTACTGACGGTAAATTGTACCCAATAGATAAGAATGGAAAAGACAAGGATGGAACTGCAAGAAAGCCTGTAAGGTGGGATAGCACTACAGAACAATATGTTGAGATTTCAGGAACAGGAGACGATACATTCACACCATACGATGATCCTGTACTGAATGTCATTTCTTGCACGCGCATCGATAATATATTCGGTGGTGGTTTCGGAACAAGTGCTGCTATGTATGCTAATCCGACAGTGAACATCAATATGATTCCTGGATCAAAGGCTGCACTTATAGATCGTGACGGTGACAGCACGGCAGATAACGATGCCACTGCCCTGGGTGCCATCGGCAATGTCTATGGTGGTGGTAATGCCGCCGAAGTCATTGGTAATACCACGGTCAACATCGGAACTGAGACAACCATCAGCATGAATACTGAACCGTCTCATCTTGGCGAAGGCAAATATACCCATAATACGGAAACAGATAAATATGAGGACGTCGCTGTCGCCGGTGCCTATATCACGGGTAACGTATATGGTGGTGGTAACCTGGCTGATGTCACAGGTAATACACTGGTGAATATCTGTGCTCAGGAAGTGGGTACTGACACGATTTCTGTTGCTGAAGGTGCCCAAAAGGTGACTATCGCAGGAAATGTCTTCGGCGGTGGTCAGGGTGAAGCAGACAATTTCTTCTGTGACAAAGCCATGGTAGGAACCAACAATGCTGGTACTGATTCCAATTATTCCGATGGCAACACAACAGTTGTCATTGGTAATGGAACGGTGAACGGTAACGTCTATGGCGGTGGTAAGATTGCCCGAGTAGAAAAGAATACGAAGGTGATGGTTGGTCTCGGCGAAGGCGGAACAGGAACGAGTGCTATCAGTACGCCAGAGATCAAAGGTAACGTATTCGGTGGCGGAAAGGGTCTGGAGACTCATGGCTACGCAGCGCTGGTACGTGGCAACCCGACGGTCATCGTCGAGGGTAATGCGAAAGTGAGAAAGAGCGTCTATGGCGGTGGTGAGATTGCCTCTGTGGCCAGATATAATGTTCCCAGAACTCAAGAGGAAGTTAATGCAGCTATCGATAACGGTTATGACGCCGTTTTAGGAATGCCGTATGCATTGAAAGATGTGAATAGCGGTTTCTGTACTGTCGCCATCGGAGGCTATGCTGTCATTGGTCCGGAAGCAGGTATGCATATGATGGCTGCAGGTGGCCCTGATGATACAGGCTACGTCTTCGGTGCAGGTAAGGGCATCCTGCCTGGAGGAGATTATAAGTATGAAAGCGGTACGACCAGACGTATGGTAGTCTATGATGCGAGTGTTCATACTGCTGCCACCCAAGGAACTAAATGGCAATATGTTGATCTCGCTCATTCAGAAACCAACAATAATGTTTGGGAATACTTTGCTGATATAGATGAATATATCCGGTTTATTCAAACGCTGGCTTTGTCCAGTCGTACGGATGTGACTATCAGCGGACATGCTTTCGTGAAAGGCTCCGTCTATGGTGGTAGTGAGAATGGTATTGTACAGTTCGATACGAATGTCAAGATTCAGGATGGTCAGATTGGTGATGCTAATGGCGACAACGGCGAATGTGCCAGCTGGCCATATGCAGCACCATACGCACCTTATGATCCGTATGCGAAATTTGAGAAGGACGGCAAGTATTATTATGATGCTGCCTATACACAATATGCTGAGGGTGGTGCCAATGTCGCTTCGGATGGTCATACTTACTATGGCAATGTCTTCGGAGGCGGTTCCGGTAGTGTACCTTACTTCGATACTGCATTGGGTAGAAGTGTTTATCTCCATAGTGCAGGACAGGTGAAGGGTGATACGCACGTTACCATCAGTGGCGGTCATATCCTGACGAATGTCTATGGCGGTTGTGAGGCTACAAATGTGACAGGTTCGGCTTATGTCACGATGACGGGCGGTACAATCGGTGTAGAGCGTACTGATCCACAGATTATCGCTCATCCTGTTACTGGTTACCTCTTCGGTGCCGGTAAGGGTGACCAGCGTATCTTCTTCAACAAGGATACGAACGTGAAGGATGCCGTCGTCAAAGTCGAGGGCGGTAGGATCTATGGCTCTGTCTATGGCGGTGGTGAGGATGGTCACGTGTTGAGAAATGTAACGATGACCATTGGTAAGGCTGGTACAACAACTGGTCCGACGATTGGTACGAAGGGTACCTCGTATTATGATGGTCACGTGTTCGGCGGCGGACGTGGTTTCGGTGGCGAAGCCTTGACTGCAGGTAATGTGGGTGGTGCTGTCGATGTTGACATTGAGAGTGGTAATATTCTTGGCTCTGTCTATGGTGGCGGACGACTGGCTTCTGTTGGCTACGGTCTGTACCTGACTACAGAGAATGGCTATGGTGTGATGCGTGCAGATGATCAGTACGACGGTTCTTACACGAACCCAAGCACAGATCCTGCAGGAACGTTCTTCAACAAAGGTCGTGGAAAGATTACCGTGAACGTCAAAGGTGGTACCATCGGTAATGACGAAACGGATGACAACTATGGCGGTAACGTCTTCGGTGGCAGTATGGGACGTCTTACCAAACTTGACGGCTCTGCTTTCGATACAGCTAACCACTGGTCATTGTTGGCTACTGCTAAGAAGACAACCGTGAATGTCTCTGGCGGTACCATCAAACGTAGCGTCTATGGTGGAGGTGAGTTGGGTACTGTGACCACTGATGCTCTTGTGAATGTTTCAGGTGGTACCATTGGTACTTCAGGCAAGGGCGGTGCTGAATACGGCAACGTCTATGGAGGCGGTAAGGGTTATGTTGATCCTGCTGGTAGCAATTATATCACTGCCGGTATTATCAAGGGTAACACCACGGTGACGATCAGTCAGGCCGAAGGCAAGACAACAACGATATACCATAATATATATGGTGGCGGTGCGTATGGTTCGGTAGGTACCATCACTTACAGTACTGACTCTAATCCTGCTACCTATGTTCTTAACCACGCATCTGTGGAGAATATGCCTATGGAATGGGCCGAGAATACCGGTAAAGCAGAGGTTTATGTCTATGGTGGAAACATCGGTGTGGACGGCAAGGAGAATGGTATGGTCTTCGCATCGTCACGTGGTGATGTGGCTGCACCTGTGGGGGCAACTCTAGAAAGTCCTTATGGCACAGATGTAGATCCGAACGACCGTCTGGCGTGGGTACATGACACGAAACTGGTGATTGGCGTGATTGGCGCAGAAGGAAAGAGTCCAATTATCAAGGGCTCAGCCTATGGTAGCGGTGAGAACGGACACGTATTCGGGAATTCAATTGTAGAGATTCACAATGGTACCATTGGTGTTACTTCGGATGATGATTTAGGTGGTCCCGATTACCGTCTGCGTGGTAATGTCTATGGCGGCGGTTGCGGTGAGGATACATATGAGGTTGGTACTGGTGAGAACAAGAAGGAGTATTTCAACCCGCTGGCGGGTATCGTGCGTGGTACGGCTAATGTGACGATAGATGGTGGACAGGTGGTTCACAATGTCTATGGTGCTGGTGCCTTAGGTTCCGTAGGTGGCAAGACTACCGTCACAGTTTCTGGCAATGCCATTATCGGTGTCGAAGGAGCAACTGGCGGTAGTGTCTTTGGTGCAGCCCGTGGTAAGGAAGGCGTCACCATTGCCGGCTCTAATTTGGCCAACTCTCTTGAGACAGAGGTGAATATCAATGGCGGAACGATTTATAATAGCGTCTACGGCGGCGGTGAGGCCGGTAATGTCAAGCAAGGTGTTACGGTCAATGTGACTGGCGGTACCGTTGCCAAGGATGTCTATGGCGGTGGTGCACTGGCCGATACCCAGACAAGCAACTGGAACCCAACAGGTGGTTCTGATGGAAAGGGCGCTTGGGCTGAAGGCAAGACTTCTGCAAGTAGCACCACAACGGTCAACCTCCTCGGTGGTCTTATCAATGGTGATGCCTACGGTGGCGGCTTGGGTGACTTGGCTGAAAGAGGAACTGGTCACAGTGATGTGCCGGCCTTGGTATATGGCGATGTCTTCGTGACGTTGGGTAATGAAACAGAAGATGTGACTAAAGCGACTGCTACTGCCTTCAGAACGACTTATGCTACAGACGATAATGATAAGTCAGTGGTGAACAGCGGTCGTGTGTTCGGCTGTAACAACCTGAATGGTTCGCCGAAGGGTAACGTGACGGTGACTGTCAACAGAACGGTAACGGGCAAGGATGCCGCTGGCAATGATCTGGTGAGAACCGTACTTACCCGTGACGCAAAGAATAAGGTAACTGGCGCAACGACGGCCAAAGCCTATGAGGTGGCTGCTGTCTATGGCGGCGGTAACCTGGCGAACTATGAACCTGTCGCAGGTAAGAAACCGATGGTCCGCCTCAACACTTGTGACATCAGTATCGAGGAAGTCTATGGTGGTGGTAATGCCGCTTTGGTTCCTGAGACGGACGTCTTGATATTGGGTGCCCACGAAGTTGAGATCGTGTTCGGTGGCGGTAACGGTGAGGATAAATATACCCTTAATGGTACTGACTGGATTACGAACCCCGGTGCCGATGTCGGTACTGAGGCCAATCCTGGTAATACAAATACCTTGATAAAGGGTGGCTATATCCATGAGGCTTACGGAGCCAGCAACTCGAAGGGTACTATTTACGGAGACGTGATGATTGATACTGGTACGACCGATGCTGCTCAGGCTGCTTGTCCTGTGCAGGTGGAGAAGTTGGTTGCTGCCGGTAAGAATGCTGACGTGAATGGTGACCTGAAGATTATCCTGGGTTGTAAGGATGCTATTAAGATTCCTATCGTCTATGGTGGCGCTGATAACGCCAACGTGAATGGTAATGTGGAACTGACCATCACCAGCGGACACTTCGGACAGGTGTTCGGTGGTAATAACCTGGGTGGTGCCATCAGAGGTCATATCATTCTGAATATCGAAGAGACGAGTGATTGTGAACCGATCAGGATTGATGAACTCTATCTGGGTGGTAACAAGGCAGCCTACTCGAAGTTCGGCTATTATATCAAGACGACAGAAACTGAAGCGGGCACTGGTTATGGTCTTCCTGGTGAGCATGCTGTTCTGACTGCGGAAGGTAAACTATGGTTTATGCCGAGAACATCGGCGGACGATAAGCGCAAGCCTGTGGATACGTATAATCAGGAAAATAGTACATGGACTGTCATTACCGATGAGGATAATTATCCGGAATATGCCGATCCTGTCATGAACCTGATCTCCTGCACGGAGGCCACGGAGGTATTTGGCGGTGGCTATGGTGACGGCGGCGACATGTATGCCAATCCGACGGTGAACATCAATATGATTCCGGGCTCTCATGCTGTAGATCAACTGGGCGGTGCTCACAAACTGGGTGAGATCGGTAATGTCTATGGCGGTGGTAACTTGGCTACTGTCGTGGGTGATGCAACGATCAATATCGGTACGGCTAACGAAGTCACCGTGAAGTCGATGAATTATAATGCCACGACAAAGCAATATACTGCCGGTACTGCAACCGTTGAGGGCGCCAATATCACGGGTAACGTCTATGGTGGCGGTAAGTTGGCCGATGT
>JAGCPK010000138.1 GCA_017965725.1 Prevotella sp. | reverse complement strand
CCAAAGGACGCCCTGAAGGAGGCCGCTAAGATCCTAATCTATCACTTTATGCTGTTCTCAGACGAGAAGATCACACTCGAGACTTCCGAGGCAGAGAGCAACCAGGAGTTTGATGAGGAGATCCTGCACATGCGTCAGTTGCTGAAGACGCGTCTGGTCGACATGAACCTCTCTGTTCGTGCCCTGAACTGTCTGAAGGCTGCCGATGTGGAAACACTTGGCGATCTTGTGCAGTACAACAAGACCGACCTTCTGAAGTTCCGTAACTTTGGTAAGAAATCGCTCACTGAGCTTGATGATTTGCTCGAGAGTCTGAATCTGTCGTTTGGAACTGACATTTCAAAGTATAAACTTGAAAGAGATTAAACAAAATGAGACATAACAAGAAATTCAACCATCTCGGTCGTACTGCTAGTCACCGTAGTGCCATGCTTGCTAACATGGCCATCTCGCTGATAGAGCACAAAAGAATCACTACGACCGTCGCCAAGGCAAAGGCCTTGAAGAAGTACGTCGAGCCCCTGATTACAAAGGCTAAGGACGACTCCACCAATTCACGTCGTGTGGTATTCAGTTACCTGCAGAACAAGGAAGCCATCAAGACTCTCTTTGGAGAGGTGGCTGAGAAGGTAGGTGACCGTCCCGGTGGATACACCCGTATCATCAAACTTGGTACCCGTCAGGGTGACGCTGCCCAGGTTTGCTTCATCGAACTCGTTGACTTCGATCCCGATATGGCTAAGGACGCAGGTAAGAAGAAGACCCGTCGTTCACGTCGTTCTTCTGCTCCTAAGGCTGAGACTCCCGTTGCTGAAGAGGCAAAGGCCGAGGCTCCTGCCGAGGAGGCTGCACCTGCTGTTGAGGAAGCCCCCGCTGAAGAGGCAAAGGCTGAATAAGATTCCTGGAATAGGATTATTCTCTATAATATTAAAGCCCGTATCGCTCAAACCGATGCGGGCTTTTTTAGGGTTTCCCCTATGGAGTTTTCGGGATTTTCCCTTTGTGGGTAGCAAAGAAATGCTTACCTTTGCACCGTTGAATATTTAAAGCGTGACGATTATGAAGAAAGGTTTGGTTATATTGATGAGTGCAATGGTACTGTTGAGCAGTTGTGGTACTTATACCGCTGACGGTGCTGCAACAGGCGGATGGTTTGGTTCCATCATCGGCTCTGCCATCGGAGGTATCTCCGGAGGACCTCGTGGTAGTGACATCGGTACGCTGGTAGGTATGGCTGGTGGCGCTATGGTAGGCGCAGCCATCGGATCTGCCGCCGACAAAGCCGAACAGCAGAAATACGAGGACTACAAAGCCGCCCGTCAGCGCGTAAAACAGCGTACAGATTCACAGCGTCAGACTGATGACTATGGTTATAGTAGCGACAGCGGCTTTGATGCTAACAACGGTGGTGATGACCGTCTCTACGGCTTCGGCGAGGATTTTGGTGCTCCGTCATCATATAGCGGGGCAACGGCTCCTATCGATTTGGAGATTCGCAATGCCCGTCTGCTTGATGCTAGTCGTGATGGGGTGCTGACACGCGGCGAGGAGGCTCGTATGGTGTTTGAGATCTATAACAACTCTTCTAAGCCCGTCTTCGGTGTTCAGCCTTCGGTCTCGGAGATTACTGGTAACAAGCATATCCATATCTCGGAGAATATCCTGATTGAAAGCATTGCCCCAGGCAAGGGTGTCCGTTATACGGCATCCATTAAAGCAGGTAGTGGCCTGAAGAATGGTGAGGCGGTGATTAGAATCGCAGTGCTCCAGGCCAATAAGGAAATCTCCTCACAGACCAGACATTTCACTTTTAAGACCAGTAAACGATAAAGCAAAAGGAGGGGCTTTCCCCTCCTTTTTTATTTTCCTTCGCGTTTCAAATAAGCCTTCGACTTATTGGGATTTTTGCTGATATCCTCCAGAACATCCTCATCCTTCGACTTATTAGTTGGATGGGCGCCCTGTGCTTTCGATTCAGGCACAGTGACAGGTGCTTCGGTAGTGCTGCTAGTCACGGGCTGCTCTGTGGCAACAAGTTCTTCCTTTCTGAGTCTTTCTTGTTCTTGAGCCTTTTGTTCGCGCAGTTTTCTGTCGCGGTCTTCCTTCAGGGCTACCCAAAGGGGTTTGGAGTCTGAGCCTTCATTGGTACCAATCTCAAAGTCTGGTAATTCTATGTCTTCAGCCTTGAAGGGAATGATGGCGGGATTATGCTTCTCCACGATGACGGGTGCGATGCCCTGGGCGATGATGCCGATCTCACGGGCAGCACGGGCTGACAAGTCGATGATGCGTCCCTTGACGTAAGGACCACGGTCGGTGACGCGGACAATGACACTCTTGCCATTGGCAGGATTCGTCACCTTGAGCATGGTACCGAAGGGGAAGGTCCTGTGAGCACAGGTCAGAGAGTCGTGGTGCATGCGCTCGCCACTGGCCGTCTTACGTCCTGTAAACCGCAGGGCGTAGTAGGAAGCCTTACCCTGTTGTGTCTGTGCAGAAGAATAAGGAATGAAGAATGAGAAATGGGAAATGATGATTACCATGCACGCTCTCCTGAGCGACAGCATCAGTGACAAGTTTCTGCATATAGTGTAACCAACATTCCTCATTTCTACATATTTTTGTACAATACCTTGTAATACATGGCATCATATAGACCTTGGCTTTCGCCGAGTTCTATACAATGCCCTGTGCCAGCATGGCCTTGGCAACCTTCATGAAGCCTGCGACGTTGGCACCTTTGACATAGTTGATATAGTTTCCTTCCTTACCGTACTTCACACATTGTTCGTGGATGCCAGACATAATCTGGTGCAGACGTCTATCCACTTCCTCGGCAGTCCATGACATACGCATCGAGTTCTGTGTCATTTCAAGACCAGAGGTGGCTACGCCACCGGCATTCACAGCCTTGCCAGGGGCGAACAGTTGTCCAGCGGCAATGAATTTGTTCACAGCCTCGGCTGTGCAACCCATATTCGACACCTCAGCGACGCACAACGGTTTCTGAGCCAGAATCTTGTCGGCATCCTCGCCGTTGAGTTCGTTTTGGGTGGCACAGGGCAGATAGATGTCGGCCTTCTGCTCCCAGGGCTTTTTGCCAGCGAAGAATGTCGAGCCCTCAAACTCTTCCTCGTAAGGCTGGCAGACGTCGTTGCCTGAGGCACGGAGTTCCAACAGATACTCGATCTTCTCGTCATTGAGACCTGCGGGATCGTAGATATAACCGTCAGGGCCTGAAATGGTGATGACCTTCGCACCGAGTTCGGTGGCTTTCTTGGCGGCACCCCAAGCCACATTGCCGAAGCCTGAGAGAGCGACGGTCTTGCCCTTGATGTCAAGGCCGTGGGTCTCCATCATGTGGTGGACGAAATAGAGGGCGCCGAAGCCCGTGGCCTCAGGACGGAGGATGCTCCCGCCCCATTCCATGCCCTTACCCGTGAGGGTAGCACCGTGGAACTGGCTCGTCAACTTCTTATACATGCCGAAGAGATAACCGATTTCGCGGCTGCCCACGCCGATATCGCCGGCAGGCACGTCCATGTCTGGACCGATGACCTTATAGAGTTCACACATGAAAGCCTGACAGAACTTCATCACCTCGTTGTCGCTCTTGCCGCGGATGCTGAAGTCAGAGCCACCCTTGCCGCCGCCCATGGGTAGGGTGGTGAGGGCGTTCTTGAAAGTCTGCTCGAAGCCGAGGAATTTCAAGATGCTTAGGTTTACCGACGGGTGGAAGCGCAGTCCGCCCTTGTAGGGACCAATGGCACTATTGAACTGAACACGATAACCGATATTCACCTGTACCTCGCCTTTATCGTCAATCCAGGGAACACGGAATGTTGTGATGCGCTCTGGCTCCACGATACGCTCTATAATCTTTGCCTTTTCGAACTCGGGATGCTGGTTATACACATCCTTAATGCTTTCCAACACCTCTCTTACTGCCTGTAAGTACTCCAGTTCGCCAGGATGCTTCCGCTCCAAGGCTTGCATGATTTTCTCAACTTCCATAGTCTTTTGGTTTTTTAAACAACTGTTTTAAGTTTACACAATGTTACATTGATGGTGCAAAAATAGGAAAAATATTGATACCTTCCAAGGAAAGTCGCGAATATTTTTCCTATAAAGTTACAGTTTGTTAAAACCGGAATCCTTTTTCTTATCCATTGCCATTCTGGGGCTTGGATTGCTTGTGGAATTTGCCGATGGGCTTACCCTTACCGTCAGGTTTACCCTTGCCATTAAACTGTCCCCTTCCAGCAGCATTGCCCTTGCCGCGCTTGGAGAGTCGGTTCATCGACTGCTTCTCCAGTTCATACACACGCTGGATCTGTTTCGGTGTCAGGAACTTGCTGTATTTCTTGTAGTACTCCTGACGGAGGGTGAGGATCTTCTGACTGTGGTCAAACTGGTCCTTGATGGCCTTTTCTGTCTCAGCGTCTGTCATGTCAGCCTTCTTTTTGCGCTTTCCCTGAGGACAGAGTGCCCACACCTCTTTCTGATAGGCGGAGTAGGTCTCGATGAACTTCTGACTGGTGGCATCGTCGAGGGCCAGTTGACGGGAGATGTGCTTGGCCTGCATCTCTGCCATCTGCTCACGGCTCATGCGCTGTTTCTTGTGCTGCTGGGCCTTGTTGTTGTCCTGTGCCGATACGGCGGTGCTGAATGCCACCATCATGATGGCTGTCAGCATGATGCTAAATACTCTCTTCATTGTCTAATTCGTTTAAGTCGTTATTCATAAATAGTTCTTCCTGATAGACCTCCAGCAGGTAGTCCTGGTCTTCCGTACTGAGGTTGTTGAATGCTAGTTCCACGTTGGCGAAATCGTCGGTGACGGTGTCGCTGCCTTGTGGCAGGACCTTCTTGACGATGAGGAACAGGGCGAGACAGGCTGCTACTGCCAGGGCTGCACGGATGGCCATACGGATGGTCTTGGCCTTGTCCTTTTTCACAGGCTGTGCCTTCACCTCCCTCATGACCTTCTCCTCCAACTCATCGAAGAAGTTGTCGGGTACGGTATAGGGCATTTGCTTGCCAATTTTATTGAAATCAAAGTTCTGTTCCATAATCTATGTTTCGTTTGAGTTCATATACATGATGATTTTCTCTTTTGCAAAGTGGTAGTTCGCCTTGACGGTAGCCTCCGTAGAGTCAGTGACTGCTGCTATCTCCTTGTACGATAGGTCATCGTAGTAGCGTAGGTTGAAGGCCAACTGCTGTTTGGCGGGCAGGGCGAGGATCGCCTTTTGCAGTTTGACAGCCTCCACGTTGCTATAGTCGTAATAGTCATCAGCCTTCATCGTGAGGGTGGCAGTTACATTGTCCTCGAGCGACAGCGTGGTCTTGCCTTGGTTCCGTCCCAACAGGCGCAGGGCCTCGTTGGTGGCGATGCGGAAGACCCAAGCCTGAAACGACCCCTCACCGCTGTATTGTTCGAAGGAGCGGAATATCCGTACGAAGGTGTCCTGCGTCGCATCCTGTGCATCAGCATGGTTAACCACCAGTCGGCGGATGTGCCAATATATTGGCTCCTTGTATTTCGCCATCAACAGTCGGAAGCCCTGTTCCGCGTTTTCCCTGATGGCTTGTATGATATCCTTATTGTCTGTCACAATTTATTTGATGAAGCCGCCTTTCGGAAGGCCTTCTGATTATATGACCCTCCGAAAGGCGAAAAGTAAAAAAAGCCTTGGTTTTTAGATTCTTGCCAGAGCCTGCTTGATATCGTCGAGAATATCCTCCACGTCCTCGATGCCTACGCTGAGACGGATGAGGTCGGGGGCGATACCTGCCTCACGGAGTTGTTCTTCGCTGAGTTGGCGATGGGTATGCGAGGCGGGGTGCAATACACAGGTACGGGCATCGGCCACATGAGTTACGATGTTGATCATCTCTAAGGAGTCCATCCATTTGATGGCGGTCTCACGGTCGCCCTTCAGTCCGAAGGCAATCACACCACACGAGCCGTTAGGCAGGTACTTCTTTCCGAGAGCGTAGTGGGCATCGCTGGGCAAACCGCAGTAGTGTACCCATGCCACCTTCTCGTTGTCGTGCAGGAACTCAGCCACCTTCTGGGCGTTCTTGCAGTGCTGCGCCATACGCAAGTGGAGCGTCTGCAAACCGAGGTGCAGCAGGAAGGCGTTCTGTGGGGCGGGTATCGAACCAAGGTCGCGCATCAACTGTGCTACGAGTTTCGTGGTGAAGCCCATCTTCCCAAAAGCCTTCACATAAGTCAAGCCATGATACGACTCATCGGGCGTGCAGAGACCAGGGAATTTGTCGGCATAGTCGAGCCAGGGGAAGTTGCCGCTATCCACGACGACGCCACCCACTTGCGTAGCCAATCCGTCCATGTATTTCGTGGTGGAGTGGGTGACGATATCGGCGCCCCACTCAAACGGACGACAGTTGACAGGAGTGGCGAAGGTGTTATCCACGATGAGGGGTACCCCGTTCTTATGGGCGATCTTGGCGAAACGCTCAATGTCGAAGACGGCGCAACCAGGGTTAGATATGGTCTCGCCAAACAGAGCCTTGGTATTCGGACGGAAGGCAGCCTGTATCTCCTCGTCGGATGCTTCCTGTGAGATAAACGTACAGTCGATGCCAAGTTTCTTCAGTGTCACACCGAAGAGGTTATAGGTGCCACCATAAATCTCGTTGGAGGTGATGAAGTGGTCACCGGCCTGACAGATATTGAAGATAGCATAGAAGTTGGCGGCCTGACCTGAGGATGTCAGCACAGCACCCACACCACCTTCGAGTGTGGCGATCTTCGCTGCCACAGCATCATTGGTGGGGTTCTGCAAGCGGGTATAGAAATAACCCTCCTTCTCCAGGTCAAACAACTTTGCCATCTCGTCAGAGTCATCGTACTTAAACGTCGTGCTCTGGATGATGGGCAACTCTATCGGTTCTCCGTTCTTGGCCTTATAGCCGGCCTGTACGCACAGCGTACCTTGTCTCAGTTTCTTGTCCATTTGTCTGTCGGTTTTGTTAATCTGCCTGCAAAGGTACACAAAAATTCCCATATTCAGCAGAATACGGGAATTATTTTTGATTCTCTTCTTATTACAGTCGGCTCTTCTCGTCGTTACCAGCACCAGTGCCCTTGTACTTCGAACCCGTGACGTTGAAGTTGTAACTCAGCGTGAGACCCACTGTCTGTGTATAGGTATAGACATCCTGAGCCGTATGGCCGATAGCATAGTAAGTGGTCACGTCGTTTTTAGCCGTGCGGAAAATATCGTTGGCAAATAACGTCGCGTTCAGTCTTCCCTTCAAGAATGCTTTCTGCAGTCGTGCGTTCACCATGAAACTACTGCCGCGATACATGAATCCCCAGTGGTTGCTGCCAGTGTAACTGACATCGAGCAGGGCTTTGGCTGTAGGGTCGATGACAAACCAACTCTGTAGGCGGGCGGAGAACTCTGGCTTGTTCAGTTTCATCGGCACGCCATAGGCTTCAGCGTCAAACATCTGCTGATAGTAGTGCAGCGTGAAAGAGGGTTGCCAGAAGCCCAGTTTTGGTGAGGCGACGAGGGTGGCATAGACACGGTCCTGATGATCGAAGTTGTCAGGCTGGAAGATGGCGATATCCTTCTCCTCGTCATACACATTGCCAACGTGAGTAAAGAAGTCGTTCTCACGGGTAAAGCCTGTCACGAATGTCAGCCATGAATAGGTCAGGTTCAGGTCGATGCTCTGCCTTACCGAGGGGCGCAACAACGGGTTGCCGCCTTCGAAAAGGATCCTGCTATCATAGACGATCATTGAAGTCAACATCTGATAGGGTGGACGAGTGATGCGCTTGCTGTAACTCAACTGGGCACCCCACTTGCCCTTCTGCCAGGCAGCCGAGAGATTGGGGAACCAGTCGTTATAAGTACGACTGGGCTCCTCCTGCCACACACCAAACGAGGTGTAATCCGTCTTCACGTGTTCGTAGCGCAGTCCTGCATTGAAGCGCCACTCACCCAGTTGCAATTCGTATTCCGCAAACCCAGCGATGTTCTTCTCCTTCATCTCATTGTCGCTTTCGGGTATGATGTTCTCCTGGTTCACGTTACCACCGCGACTCTTCGTGCTAGTCGCTTCCGATCCTGCACTCAACTCACCCTTCCAGACGGGATAGGTCAGCACCAGTTTACCTGCCACCATCTTACGGTCTTCCTTCGTCAGGGTGGTGATGGTGCGGTTGCCGTATTCTGCACTCATTTCCTGCTGATGGTTATCATTCTCTGATTCGCGTCGCAATACTGTAGCGTTCAGGTCAATGCCCAGTTTCCCCACCTTACCTACATAGTAGGTGTTCAGTTCCCATACGGGCTTGTCTTGTTCGTGGATATCCGTTGTCAGACGGACGTCACCATCGAATACCCCGTTTTTCAGATAGCACTGCTGCATGTCCGACTTGAAACGATTATAGAGGTTCTTTTGCGATGAGAAACTGAGACCGATGGAATGATCCGTGTTGAAGTCATAACTCAGACCTGCCTGATACTGAATCTCTGTCCACGAACTCCTGACGGGTAATTCCGCATAACCATTAAACAAGTCCTTGCTGATGTGCAGTTCCTGGTCGATGGTCTGGTCATTGCTGTAGTGTCCGTTGTCGAGGGCTACGTTGGCAAATGCTTCGAATCCGCCAGTGCGGTATTTCAGTGTCAGGTCGTCGTAGTTGTTCCATTTGTTGTTCCGCCACGTCTGACTGGTAGCCATCAGACTGAATCCGTCGCCTTGGGGTTTCAGCGTCTTGATGAGGATGACGGCATTCACCTCGGCATTGTATTTCGCACCAGGAGCGGTGATCACATCCACACTCTGCACATCAACAGACTTGAGTCGCTTCAAATCGCCCATGTCGCGTACCTTTTTATTATTAATATAGATCTCAGGCTCACCCTTGGCCAGCACCTCAAACTTACCGTCACGCCCCTGTATCATCGGAATCATCGACAACAGGTCGTCAGCATTGCCGATATCATGCAGTATAGAGTGCTGCACATCAACCGTCATGCCGCCCTTGGCCATCTTGTACTGCGGAATCTCTCCCTTCACTACGACACCGTTGACGGTGTAGGTCTCTGGCTGCATGGTGATGGTGCCAATCTCGCCTACGCTGACGCTACGCATCACGGTCTTGTAGCCGATGTATGTCAACTTCACTGTCACGCGCTTTGCCTCGCAGGGAATTACGAAGTCACCGTTCTCATTGCTCACACTGCCGTTGATGAATGTGGAATCTTTGTCGCTGAGCAATGAGACGTTGGCGAATTCGATGGGGTTGCCTGAGCCATCGACCACACGACCAATGACTTTAGTGCTTTCTTTCTGGGTACACTCCACGAAGATGCGGTCCTTGTCGTAGATCACCTTGATAGGATAGAAACCGATGACCTGACTGATGGCTTCGGCTATCGGGAGGTTCTGGAAACTGGTGGTCACGGTGAAGTCCTCCAGTTCGTCGTAGATGAAATAGATGGTCTGTTTGCTGGTGGCAGCGTTCAGGTCTTCGAGTACTTTCGAGAGCGACAGGTCCTGATAGTCGCGGGTCAGTTTCTGTGCGTGGAGGCACAGGGTAAGACTACACAGCAGGGCTGTGAATAATATCTTTTTCATGTTCGGATGGTCTTTTACTATTCTACAATCAGTTTCTGGTTCTCTCGGGTGATGTGGAAGCGCTCGAACTTATTGAATGTCTCAACGATTTCGTCGATAGGCTTCCTCTTGTCCCACGTGAAATAGAGTCTCACGTGCTTCACCTTATCATTTTTATAGATGGTCTCGCACTGGTAGAAAGTTGCAACCTCGCGGAGTATGGTATTGAGTTCTGCGTCCTCGAAGACAACAGGCTGGTGCAGAACACTGTCTTGTTCTGCAAGTTGAGAATTGACAGTTGAGAGTGTAGCGTTTGCTACCGCTGTGGTCTCCTGGCTTCTGTCTCTTGTTTCCTGACTCCTGATAATGTGTACGGCGGCATAGGCAATGCCCGAGAGCATCAGCACGCCGATAAACATCGCGGCGATCTTTATTAATTTAGAGTTTAGAGTGTAGAATTTAGAGTTAAGGTGTTCCGCCTCGAACTTCCGCCACTCCTCATTTGCATCGGGGGTGCTGACCTCTGTCTCGTTCAGCATCTGGTCCATCTGCTCATCTGTATATTGCTCCGGATGCAGGAGCATCTTCAGTTTTTCTTCTCTGGTCATACTTCTTTGCTTTTGAATGTTAGACGTAGTTTCCTCAATCCCTGTACGATGTGCTTGTTGACGGCTGACTGGCTGATGCCAAGTTCACGGGAGATATCCTTATACGACTGTTCCTCGTCGTAGTGCATGCGTATGATGCGACTAGTCTGAGGTGTCAGTTTCTGGTCGATGTAGTCGCTCACGGCCTGAATGATCTCGTTGTCGTGGGTGCCACTGTCGATGGCTTCGGATGTCAGCAGTTGTATGGCTTCCTGTTCCGTCTTGCGGTGTGCAATGATGTTGAGGCAGCGATTACGGACGCATGTCAACAGGAACGCTCTCTGGCTCTCTTCGCGCAGTGGGGTGGTACCGTTCCACAGTTGGGCAAAGACATCTTGTACGACATCCTTTGCCTCGTCTTCGTCGCCCAACAGGATGCAGGCTGCCTTATACATCCTGTTGTACTCCGAAAGGAAGAGTTCCTTGAATTGCTGTTCTCTGTCTGTCATCTTTTATCGCTTTTATCTATTATACAGATGAGCGGAGGAAATCATTACCCCCTTAAGATGTTTTTTTTGAAAAAAAGAAGGAGAGCACTGCTGCACCCTCCTCCATATTCCTGTTTATTAATGATTTGAGTCAAATGTGAAGACGAAATCGACGAGTTTGCAGATCGACTTCTCTTTCGTGTCTGACGAGAATTTGAAGAAGATGGCATGCTTGCCCATCAGTCCCCCAAAGCCCTGCAGGGGGATTGCCAGTTCTATAGGGGTTCCGACTGGCATGTCAGCCTTCACGTCAGCTTTACCCAGCAGCATGCCGCTCTGTGAGAACCAGGGGCGGTCAGCCATCACCTCGATAGTGCCGTCAATACCCTCGGGAATAATCTTCAGCAGCAGTTTCACTTTCTTTTTGCTTCCTAGTTTGGTGAAGTTGAAGTACTTGTAGCCTACGATAGATCCAGCAGTGTTGTTCACCACACGGTTGGTATTGTAGCGCAGGTCGTAGGGTGCGTCGAGGTTCTTTGATGCAGTGAGGGCTTCCTTCGTTGCAGGATTCTTCTCAGCACCGTAACTGGCCTCTACGTATGAACCATAGAATCTGTGGTAGGGCCATTCGTGAACGGCGGGTTTCGGACCCGTGTACCAGCAGGCGATACCAGCCGAATGGCGCTCGAAGGGGTCGAGGCCGTTGAGGGAGAAACCATTGCTGTTATATTCGCCCTCAGAGATATCCACCTTGCCACCCTTGCCTTCTTCGACCTTCACGCTGATGGGAGCCACCATTGCCTGACGGGCGTATTCGTCAGTGCCCGTATGACGGTGATAGAACACATACCACTGTCCGTTGATCTCGCAGATGGAGCCGTGCGTGTTGCCGTCGGGTGTGGCAGAAGCAATCACGTTGCCCTGCTCGTCCTTCTCACGACCTCTACCGTCGATGATGGTGCCACCGTAGGTCCAGGGACCCAGAGGGTTGTCGCTGTAGCAGTAGGCGAGGGTATAGTTGCTGGTAGGCAGACCGAACTCACCATCCTCGGTGAAACGGCTGTAGATAAACACATACTTATCCTTGATCTTACGGATGCTGGAGGCCTCGAAGAACTTGAAGCGTCCCTCCTGATTGCGTCCAGAGATCATATCCTCCACGATTTTTGTGCCAGGCTTCACTGTCGCCATTGTGGCGGGGTCGAACTCTGCAGCGAAGGAGCGCTCGAAGCCCCAGTAGCCATACACCCGTCCGTCGTCATCGACGAACACGGCAGGATCGAACTGCAACACACCATCCACCGTATTAGGATTATCCTTGCTCCAGTTGCACACCTCAAAGGGGCCGTCTGGACGGTCACTCTTCGCAATCAGTCCGTTGCGTCCGCCATTCTGGTCGTTGGGGAACAGATAGTAGGTCTTCTTGCCGTCCTTGTCCGTCACCAGTGTCACGTCTGGGGCAAAGAGTACGTCTGCCGTTCCTGCAGAATCGAAGGGCTCGCCCTTAGCATTCTTATCGACGATAAGGATGACACCGTCGTAGCGCCAGTTGTTCAGGTCTTCCACAGGAGCCGACCACACCACCTGATCGCGTCCGCAATAGGCCGTCACGAGATCATCGTGCGAGCCATAGACATACACACGCTGCTTCCCTGGGTTGTCTGGGTCTTCAAACACATACGGCTCTCCGTCAGGGATATGCTCCCAGAGGGGCAGGAAGGGGTTTCCTACTGTTGTGAGTTCTGTCTTCACAGTCTCTGCCTGTTGGTTGCAGGAGATGGTTATCATGGCACAGCATGCTGCACCGACGATCATGTTGAGGGTCTTAGTTTTCATCTTTTTCTTTATCTAATTTCTATTATTTGGGTGCAAAGATAGTATAAAATTTCGATTAAGCGAAGAGAATGCGAATATTTGTTGATAAATGATCCCGAGGTCGGAATGTTTTGCCCCAGATTCGGGGTAGACTTTTGCACGGGTGGCAGAAACATGCCTCAGATTTGGGGCAGACTTTTGCACGGGTGGCAGAAACGTGCCTCAACTTCTGAATATATAAAAATACTTTTGTGTTAGCCAGTACAAAAAAAACTCCATGTTTTACAAAAATGTGAGCGAATGGGCAAATTTTATCTGGGACAATTGTGACAAAGGACAGTGCATTTTTTCACTCCTACCATCTAAAAGACAGAATTTGTAAATATAGTAGATATTACTACCTGCCCAGGAAAATATATTTCCCCAGTATGGGAACATTTTTTACTATTAATAGTAACAATATTTATATTTAGATGTAGATATTATCCCTTCCTTTCTGTGCGCAAAAACACTTGTCCCAATTGTCACATTTGTCTCAGAGCGAATTTTCTCTGATTGCATAATGACTCTTATAGACACCTTATTTCTTTATCGTTATCGGAATCATTTTCACACTCATATCTTGATCGTGGGTACGGGTTTTGGCGAGCCATTTCCGAAAATCGCTGGAAGAGAGTTCGCGAGGGAAGCCTGCAATGGCATCATCTGTGATTTCTTTCACAGACTCTCTGTCAACAGCCTTCATGAATGGTTTGGGAGAGAAGATGACATAAATCTGATTATGCTCGGACTCACGCTCACAGGTCATCACATATTCATCTACCATAGACCGTTCATCTTGTGAAGCCTCTTTGATGCTAAAGAAAAGGTACCGTTGGTTGGCACTGACGGTATAGATTCCCTCTGTCTGGCTTCTATATGGCAGCAGACAATAAGCCTGGCCTTCTGCATCTATCAAATAGACGGCAAGATAGCCGCTGACAGGTGTCTGGAATGACAGGTAAAGGTCGTCTCCGCTCTTAAACACATCACTCTCAAATTTGTCATCCGTTCCGTTTCGTAAAACTTGAGCCTTAAAATCTATACCAGCAGAAACAATTTCACGAGCCTTGCCTTTCACCTTGACGGAGACGACGAGCATACTGCCCTCATAACTGATGTCATACTTTGGCTCTCCTATGGTCTCAATCCATTCACCCTTTACCTCGCTGTCGCCAATGGAAAGAAAATCAACCTTCGATTGTCCGTCCTTGTTCTCTATCCGCGTAGAATTCGACTGTGAGACAATAGTTCCGAATTCATCAGCCAGAGCCTGAACCTGTGCCCGTTCCAAAGCAGTCCGTTTAGCCTGTTCCAGCGTTACATTCTCTGGGGCGTGATAAGTATAACTCGCTTCCACCGTCTTTAACTTCTGAGAAAAGATAGGAAGGGAGAATAAAAACAAAACTATAGTGACGAATGTTGTACGCATATTATTTAAATTTTATGCTTTCCCATTTGGTACTCATCTGTGGCGAGAAAGATACGGAGGGCGTCTGAGGTTTGTTGTTTACGACAGCCGCCTTACGAGTCACTTCCTTCCGGATGTATTCACCTAAAGTGCCGAAGTCCACATCACCCTTCGTGTCCTTCAGTTTCTTGAGCAAGAAGTACGTAAAGAGTCCGTGTCCCTTCTCTGCATACGGATAGGCAGTCTCGTCACCTTGGGCGGCAGAGAATACAACCATGTTGCCCTTGGGCTCTTCTGGCCTTGACTTGATGGCAACACCTCGTGCCGACATCAGCATACCGTCACCTCGTTTCGAACCACTGAAACAGGCATCCATAAAGAGCGTTACGTATTTGACATTCAGATTTGCCAGCGTCGAATACAGGTTTGCCAGACTATAGGCAGCAGACACATCATTGCCAGCCACATCGACAGGCAACAGATAGCCAGCACCGTCTTTCTCATTGGGGATACCATGACCTGCATAATAGATGATGAGTTTCGCATCACCCTCGTAGGCATTGGCCACACGGGTAGCCCAGTTCAGTTCTGCTGTCATCGTTCCTAATGTGGCATCCTCCACATAATGGACGTTCTCTACAGGAATGCCAAGCGTATTCTCACAATAGCGTCGGAAGGTGCGTCCATCATTCAGGGCACAGGCCACCTTTGCCACCTTCTTGTAGTTCTCGTTGGCAATAATCACAGCAAAGGTCTCTGTATTTGACGGCTCTGACATGGGAATGTCCATATCAACATCCGACGTTGAGGCGTATGCACTGGGTTCCTCCGTCTTACTGCGCTGTGCAACAGCACCTGCCAAGTCGGCATCCAACTCGTACTTCACTGTTATCTTCTTGCTCTCAGAATAGAGGTCGGGTGAGACAGTCATGCCCAAAGGCAATGTCAGGTTGCGCAGTTTGGAACACCAGCCAAAAACGCGATTACCCATCTGCGTGACAGAGGCGGGAATCACGATGGTCTCTACAGAGGAGCGGAAGAAAGCATAGTCCTCGATAGAGGTGATGGTATTAGGTATCACAAAGTAATCTACATTCGTAAAACCTGCAAAGGCACAGCGCCCAATGGTGGTGATGGTATATTCCTTCCCATCGTCAGCAGTATATTTCGACGGTACCATCACGGTCTTCACCCGTCCCTCTGGCAATTCTGCAAATTTTCTGTTTGGGGCATACATCGGGAACTTGCCTTCATCCACTTTGAAGTTTTTATCACGGATGGCTGCCGTCATGTCAGCATCATTCAGCACAATGTCGAACTTAGTACCCAGTATTTCTATCTGCTGGGCATAGGTGCTGGTGTGTATTCCAACTGCCATCAGAAGCAGTAATACAGCTTTTTTCATATGTCTTTGCTAGAATGTATAAGTAAAGCCGATACGACCCATAAACAAGAACTTGTTTGAATGGACGTAGTCCTCGTCGGAATCCTTAATGGCATTATCTCCGACAGAAGAGAAGGCCGTTGCTTCTATCTGCATGGCAAAACTATGCGATAGACGAATATCATAGCCAACACCCACATTATAAGCAAAACATTCTGAAGATTCAGAAAGGCTATAATCAGTAAGGATTCTAGAATAGTTCCACATGGAGAATCCGGCACCTGCCAGAATGTAAGGTCTTGCAGGGCGTGGCGACATCAAGAAGATATTGCCATTCAAGAATGCTTTAAGACTCACGTAATCATAGTCGTCAATGCCCCCAACTTTCTTCTTCGAATGCAGCGGGAAGTACTCAAAAGACGGTTCGATACGGAAATAGTCGGAGATATTGTACTGGTACTTTGCTCCGATACCGAAAAACGTAAAGCCATCATAGACTCCCACAGGAACGTTGATTCCAATACCGTTCATGCCCTTTTGGGCGAAGCCATTCATACTAAAGGCTGCTACCATGAGCAGTGTCATCATCACTTTTTTCATATTCGTCATTGTTTTAAGTCGATAAATCCTTTTTATTTATATTTTGCAAAGATAGACATTATTTCCGAAACTACCAAGAAAAAGGCGAGGTTATTTTCAAATAAGCCACATAGTGATATCCTTCGTGTTTTTCCCTCCTATAATTTGGAACTTATAAATAAAGTTCGTATCTTTGCAGTCTGTGTGGGATATTTGGGGGATGTGTAATAAAATGTAATCGATTTCTTGCAATGAAACGGGTTTTTATCTACTTTTGCAAACGCAAGGCAGGCAAAACTGCTTTTGCACCGTCCGGCCAGACAAAGTGATAAGTAATTAAATGGTTAAACATTAAAAAAGAAAAAGGTTATGAAAGTTTTAGTATTAATTGCGTTGATGACGGCTTTCGGATTCTCGACGGCAAGTGCACAGAAGACGGTGGTGTCGCAAAAGAATGAGAATGTCTTCGACGTTGTGGAACAGATGCCCGAGTATCCTGGCGGCATGCAGGCCCTGTTTGAGTATCTGAGTCAGAACATCAAGTATCCAGAGGATGCCCAGAAGCAGAAGGTGGAAGGACGAGTGATTGTAACATTCGTGGTGGAGACCGATGGCAGTATCAGTAATGTAGAGGTGGTGAAGCATACGTTCCCCTCGCTCGACAAAGAGGGAGTGAGGGTGATTCAGGCTATGCCCAACTGGACGCCAGGCAAGCAGAGCGGTAAGGTGGTAAGAGTGAAATATACTGTGCCTATCAACTTCAGCCTGAAATGATATCCATCGCATTTCTCATACTCTCTCTCTTTATTGTGGGCTGCTCTTCGGAGCGGTCCCACAATGAATTTCTTACCAGTGCGGAGCAGATCGTCTTCGAACATCCCGACTCTGTGATGTGGATGCTCACCCCGCATTGGAACGATACTACGATGAACACAGCCGACCAGGCGCTCTTCGGATTGCTCTATACGGAGGCCCTCCATCGAAGCGGACTCTCAACGGAGGCCGACTCGCTGATCCTTATCAGTAGGAAATACTATGAGCACAACGGCGACAAGGAGCATCTGGCGAGGACACTGTTGCACCACGCCATCATCCTCTATAAACAACAGCAGACCCACGAGGCGGTGCTCACGATGAAACAGGCGGAGCATCTGGCGGAAGGTATCGACGTGCCTGGATTCGAGTGGTATCTCTACTCGGTGCTGGGCGATGTGAACGACAACGTGGGCAACTATACCCAGACGCTTCGTTACTACAGACAGGCACTCGCTGCTGCCAAACAATGCCAAAACGATGATTGGACGGTGCGCACACTCAACAATATCGCCATGACTTTCGACCTCCTCGGTCAGACGGACAGCCTGAAATACTATACGGAGATGGCGAAGCCCTATGCCCCCAAGACCAGTGGGGAGGTGCGTGCCACCTACCTGGTGAACAAGGCGAGTTGTCTGCTGGGTCTTGGCAAGCGCGAGGAAGCCAAGAAGTATCTGATGGATGCCCAGAGCATCTCACCCACAGACCGGGGCTCGAAACTCCTCGCGGATATCTATGTGAAGGAAGGCGACATCGAAGCCGCTGCACAACAGTGGTACCAGTTGATATATTCGTCCTCGCCCGATGTTAGCATCCAGTCGTACAGGCTCCTGATAGACTATCTGAATCGGAAAGGCGACACAGCGGGTGTGGCATTGTATAGCCAGCGACTCAACGATGTGTATCATGGTCTCTACAAGCGCAGTGATGCAGCAGGCATCATCGACATGCAGGTGCAGTACGACGAGCAACAGAAGGAGCGTCGGCAGTACCGTACCACCATCGCCCTGCTCTCAGCCATCCTGTTGCTGATTATCGTCTCTATTATATTAATAAGGTACAGTCGTCGGCGGATCGACCAACTGAATGCTCGTTTCGTGGAGAGTCAGCAGAAGTACGACCTGACGCGCTCGGAACTCACCAAGCTGCGTCACCAGAAGGAGCGCGAGATGAGGGAGAACTCCCAGCAGTTGAAGATTGTCGTGGCACGTCTCCATTCGGCAGCCAACAAGGGTAGGGTGGCAGAAGATGCGGATATCAACACGCTCGCCCAGATCTCCTACGCCCTGAGTCCTGACTTGCAGGTGCTCTTGTCGGTACTCAACACGAGGGAGCAGACGGTCTGCCTACTTACCCGCCACAACTTCCTGCCTACGGAGATTGCCACCCTTACCATCTCCACACCGCAGAGCATCACCAACACCCGTGTCCGTCTGCTGAAGAAACTGTTCGGAGAGACTGGTGGTGCGAAGGATTTCGATGCCGCCATCAAGGGGTTTGGCAAATAAAATATGGTGTTATGATGAAAAATATCGTGATTATAGTCCTGGCTTTGCTGACGGTTTCCACCGCCCAGGGCGAGGTTACTTCGAAAAAAAAGACGAAGACCGTAGAGGTTGAAGTCGATTCCCTGCAACTGTTGGTGCAGGCAGGTGACAGTTGTATGGAGCAGTTCAACACCCTCGAGGCACTCAAATATTACCAGCAGGCCTTTGCGATGAAAGACACGGTGGACACTCGGATAAAACTCGCTGACTGTTACTACAAACGAGCCAACTACCGTCATACCTCCAATCTGCTGAAGACTGTTCCTATGAAGGACATCTCGCATGAGGCTTTCCGCCAACTCTGCTACAGTTATCAGAAGCAGGGCGACAATGATTCGTTTGTCTATTGGACAAGTGGTCTGGTGGCAAATTATCCGATGGACGGAGAGATGGTGGCAGGCCTCACCGTTGCCCTAGCCAAGGAAAACCAAGCGTGGAAGGGCATCGGTTATGGAGAGGGTTATTTCGAAAAGGATAGCACGAACATCCTCGTCAACCGTGCTTTGGGTGATGCCTATTTTATGGATCGTCAGTTCGACAAGGCTGCAGCCATGTATGAACGCTTGTTACAACAGGGTGACTCTACTTTCAATACCCTCTACTCCGCTGGGATGTGCTACACTCGCATCGATAGCCTGAATCGTGCCTACAAATGTCTGATTCCCGCTTTCCTCTTAAGTGGCATGCAGCATGCGGGTTGCGCCTATCGTCTCGGAGTGGTCAGTATCGACCTCGGGAGTTACCAAGAGGGTCTGGGCTATCTGGATCTCGCCCTGAAACTGATGCAGTCTGACACCACGACGATGAGAGCCATCACCCTCTCACAAGGTGAAGGCTATTATCTCACCAAACAATACGACAAGGCTGTGGAGGCTTGGCAGCGTCATCTGGAGTATAATCCCACCTCAATCGCCACCTATTATAATATAGCCAATGCCCGCTACTATTTCCTCAACGACGAACAGGAGGCCAAGGCCAGT
>JAGCPK010000137.1 GCA_017965725.1 Prevotella sp. | reverse complement strand
TCTCCATCACCGAAGGACAGATCTTCCGCGAGTCCGATCTCTTCAACCAGGGCTTCCGTCCCGCCATCAACGTCGGTATCTCCGTATCCCGTGTGGGTGGCTCGGCACAGATCAAGTCGATGAAGAAGGTGGCAGGTACGCTGAAGATCGACCAGGCACAGTATCGTGAGTTGGAGGCCTTCTCGAAGTTCTCATCCGATATGGATGCCGTGACAGCCATGACACTGGATCGTGGACGTAAGAACAACCAGTTGCTGATTCAGCCGCAGTACAGCCCGATGCCCGTAGGCGAGCAGATAGCCATCCTCTATTGTGGTGTGCACGGACTGATGCGCGACGTTCCCATCGTGAAGGTGCGTGAGTGCCAGAACCAGTTCCTCGACAAGTTGCGCTCTGCCAACCCCGAGGTCATTGAGACGCTTGCCAGCGGAAAGATCGACGACGAGACGACGGCAAAGATCGAGGCTGTGATGGCCGATATCGCAGGAACGTACAAATCCTAACGGCCTATGCCAAGTCTGAAAGAAATTAAAGGCCGCATCGCCTCAGTCAAATCGACGCGAAAGATCACGTCGGCGATGAAGATGGTGGCATCCAGCAAACTCCACCACGCACAGGTAGCCATTCAAAACATGCTGCCTTACGAGGAGTTGCTGGAGCACATCCTCAAGTCGTTCCTCGCTGCCGAGGCAGACTCGCAGACCATCTATGATCAGGAGCGTCCCGTCAAGCGAGTGGCACTGATTGTCTTCTCGTCGAACTCGTCGCTCTGTGGCGGCTTCAATGCCAACACCATCAAGATGATGACGCATGCCGTCGATGAGTACAGTCAGACCATCGGGCCCAGCAACGTCGAGATCTATCCCATAGGTCGTAAGGTCTATGAGAAGGCCAAGAAGATGGGGCTCGCCGTCAAGGGAGAGTTCTCGGCACTCGCCGACAAGCCCAACGTGCAGCAGTGTATCGAGATTGCGATGGAACTGGGAACGAAGTTCGCTGAGGGTGATATCGATAAGGTGGAGATCATCTATCACCACTTCAAGAGCGCAGGCTCACAGGTGCTCACCCGTAAGACTTTCCTTCCTATCGACATCGAGTCGGAACTCAATGCCGACAAGGAGCGCGACCTTGAGTCAGTGATTGCCACGAAGGAGTCGCAGGAGTATCTGAAGAAGCGTGGCGAGCGTGAGACGGAGCAGAAGAAAGAGGACGTGAAGCCGCTCAACGACAACTTCATCGTCGAGCCCGACATGGACACCGTGCTCTCGCAACTCATTCCCAAACTGGCCCATCTGTCGCTCTATACGGCACTGTTGGATTCCAATGCCTCTGAGCATGCCGCCCGTATGGTGGCCATGCAGACCGCTACTGACAATGCCGACGAACTGCTTCGCGAACTGAACCTGCAGTACAACAAGAGTCGTCAGCAGGCCATCACCAACGAACTCCTCGACATCGTCGGCGGCTCGGTGAATAATTAATGTTCAATGTTCAATCTTCAATGTTCAATAGTATATGAAACTTACAGGAAGAAGAGAAAGTAGTAATGTAGAAGACCGCCGCGGTATGAGTGGCGGTGCGAAGGCCGGTATCGGCGGCATCGGTGCCATCATTGTGGCAGCCCTGTTTGCCTGGATGAGTGGCGGCGACCCTGTCTCTGCCGGTCTGCAGGCAGCCCAGGAGCAGATGTCAGCCCGTACGGAGAGTGTCAATCCTGAGGAATTCACCGAAGAGGAACAGCAGTTGGCCACCGAGTGTAAGCAGATCCTTGCCTCTACGGAGGATGTGTGGACGCCCGTGTTCCAGAAATTGGGTCGTACCTACGAGTCGCCCACGCTGGTGCTGTTCACCAATCAGGTCAACTCCGCCTGCGGCAGTGCCTCCGCTGCTGTGGGACCCTTCTATTGCTCAGGCGACCAGAAGTTGTATATCGACCTCTCGTTCTTCACCCAGATGAAACGTCAGTTGGGTGTCGAGGGAAACACCTTCGCCTATGCCTACGTCATTGCCCACGAGATAGGTCATCATGTGGAGTATTCACTCGGTATCCTGGGCAAGGCCCATCAGGCCATGAACCAGACCGACAAGGTCAGTGCCAATCAGATCAGCGTGCGTCTTGAACTCCTGGCTGACTATTATGCCGGTGTCTGGGCTCACTACGAGGATGCCATGAACCACTCGATGGAGTATGGCGACTTGGAGAAAGGTCTCGAACTGGCCAAGGCCATCGGCGATGACTGGTTGCAGAAGAAGGCACAGGGTAGGGCAACGCCCGAGTCGTTCACCCACGGCACCTCCGAACAGCGTAAACGTTGGCTGAAACGGGGCTTTGAGACAGGTGACATGAACACCTCGACCTTCAACGTCCAGAACTACAACGACCTCTAGAATCTACGCCGACCTCAGAATAAAGAAGCCCTCTACTGCAGAGGGCTTCTTGTGTCTTATTGAATCGTCTCTTTTTCGATGAACTCGTCAAACTGCGTCTGATAACCGCTGAACACATTGATATCTACATCGCCGGTGATGCCTCGGACATGGCCGTCGGGGGAGAGTTGCCACATCACCAGTCTCACGTCGGGCTTATACTCGCCATATCTTGCTATCCACACTTTATAGTTGCGTATGATGTCTGGGGCATCAGGCAGATATTTGTTCACGAAACGTTGGTTGATATATAGGATGGGCTTCACGCCACAACGCTTCTCCACCATCTTCAGCCAGATGCGGATACTGCACCAGAGCGCCTGTGAGCCACCCATGCCCTCTATCTGACTGTCAGACGGTTCGATGTCCAGCACCGGGGGCAGGTCGCCCTTGCGGAACTGCGTGTTACTGATGAAATACTGTGCTTGTGATTCGCCCGAACGCTTCGTCGAGAAGAAATGATAGGCTCCGATGGGGATACCCGCCTTGCGGGCGGCGGCATAGTCCTGAGCGTAATAGGGGTTGCGCACGGTGATGCCTTCTGTCGATTTGATGAAGACGAACGAGACGGGATAATCGACGGTGCCGGAGATCTGTTTCTTGGTCTTCGAACCAAGGTGACTGATGCGCAGTTTGTTCCAGAGGATAGGGTACTTCTTGCGCCCCTTGCCGTGCTGGTAGCGTGAGATGTCGATGCCGTAGATGCGTTCTGAGGTGTAGTTCATCCGTTCACCCTTGAACACGCCCCGTTTCCACTGACCCGTCTTCAGTTGGGTCAACACGCCGTTCTCCAACATCTGAAGTCCGAAGCCCTCTTGGAGGTCGTTCTCCCAGTGGCCTTCGAAATAACGTCCGTCGGCGGTGATGTACGAACCATGTCCGTTGGCTTTTGCACTCAACCCGGCATCATCCATCCGTCCATCGATGAAGGCGCCCTGGTAGATGCCGGTGGAGTCGATGCGGATGCCACTGACAAGGGTGTCGTTGTCCCAATGTCCGATGGTGATACGCCCCAGGGAGTCGCGACTGATGGCGGTACCCTGTCGCTTGTGATCCTTCCAGCGCCCTATATTATATATAGGTATGGTGTCGAGTGTCTCACGGTGTCGCTGTCCTGCGGCGAAGGCGGCTACCATCTCGTAGCCCTCATCCTCCACGTTGTGACGGTCCAGATAGTAGTCCAGTTCTTCCTTGCGGTCTTCCGCCATCTGTTGACGGAGGGAGTCGAGGCGCAGGGCGGGGGAGACGACGAAGCCCGTACGGGTCAGCGTGTCGCCGACAGCCTCCTGCTTTTGTCGTTCCGTGTAGTGCTGCCAGCCGACATAGCCGCCTGCCGCTATTGCGGCGACAGCCAGTAGCAAGAGCGTATATCGTAGTATTTTCTTCATTATGGATGCAAAATTACGAATTTTTTGGGGATTTCTTTTGCATTTCGTCTGACTTTTCGTAATTTTGTCCGCACAATTAACTCAACATAAATGATTATGAAGAAATTATTAGTTTTCGGCCTGTTGCTGATCGGGATGACAGCACAGGCACAATGGGGTCAGAGACCGCGGATGACAGAACCCGGACTCACCGACCAGACTGCAAGAAAGTTCACACTCGACCTGACCGACGACGGGAAGGCACAGATGGTTTGTTTCCTGCCTACGACACCGTCGGGCAAGGCGATTGTCGGTATCCCCGGCGGTGGCTACTCGATGCTGTCGAATACCCACGAGGGAACGATGGCTGCCGACTGGCTCAACAAGAAGGGTATTGCCTATTTCGTGGTGAACTACCGTCTGCCGGAAGGTGACCGCAGCATCCCGATGGGTGATGTGTGGAAGGGTTTCCGCATCGTTCGTGACTCTGCCGCCGTATGGGGCATCAATCCCCGCGATGTAGGTATCATGGGATTCTCGGCAGGTGGTCATCTGGCCTCTGTCATCTCCACCCATTCCGAGTACGACCTGCGTCCGGACTTCACCATCCTGTTCTATCCGGTGATCTCGATGGATGAGCGTGTGTCACACATGTGGTCTTGTCGTAACTTCCTCGGTGAGGAGGGACAGAAGGATCCCCAACTCGTACACGATTTCTCCACCAACAATGCCGTGCAGCGTCATATCACACCGCCAGCCTGCATCATCATGTCGGGTGACGACAACCTGGTGCCGCCGCTGACGAATGGTCTGGCATACTATACCGCCATGCGTAATGCCGGCAACGACTGTATGTTGTTGCTCTATCCTTCGGGAGGTCATGGCTACGGCTTCGGACAGTGGTTCGCCTATCACGACGAGATGCTTGCTACCCTCGGCAAATGGCTGGATCAGTTGAAGGCGCCCAAGACCGACGCCATCCGTGTGGCCTGCATCGGCAACAGCATCACCGATGGTCACGGCATCGACCTGGCACCGCGTAACGGCTATCCCGCCCTGTTGCAGCGTTCACTGGGCAACGACTATTGTGTGAAGAACTTCGGTGTGAGTGCACGTACGATGCTCAACAAAGGCGACTATCCCTATATGAACGAACAGGCCTGGCGCGACGCGTTGGCATTCAATCCTGACATCGTCGTCATCAAGTTGGGTACCAACGACTCGAAGCCCGAGAACTGGCGTTACGGTTCGGAGTTCAAGCAGGATCTGCAGCAGATGATCACTACGCTCTGTCCGCAGTTGACACAGCCTGCCAAGAAGGGCAAGAAAGCCAAGAAGGGTCAGGTGGCCGAGCCTGTGAAGCCCCGTATCATCCTCTGCACACCGATTCCCGCCTTTAAGCCGTCGTGGAATATCAACGACCAGGTGATTACCAACGAGATTATCCCCATCCAGAAAGAGGTGGCAGCACAGTACAACCTACAGGTGCTCGACTTGCACACGCTGTTTACGGATGCTACGTTGGTACAGGACGACGGTATCCATCCCAACGACAAGGGTGCACGTAAGATTGCCGACCTGGTGGCAGATGCCATCAAACAATAAAAAAACGCTCCCAAACCGGGAGCGTTTTTCTTATTACCTTATTAATAATATTATGAGAAGACGACTGTCAGACCTGCCATCACAATCGATACCATCGACATCAGTTTGATGAGGATGTTCAGCGACGGACCGGAGGTGTCCTTGAACGGGTCGCCTACGGTGTCACCAACGATACAGGCCTTATGGGCAAACGAACCCTTGCCGCCAAAAGCACCTTCCTCGATGTTCTTCTTCGCATTGTCCCAGGCGCCACCAGCATTCGCCATGAAGACGGCGAGGGTGAAGCCACCAGCCAGACCGCCTACGAGCAGTCCGAGGACACCAGCCACACCAAGGATGATACCTACGAGGATGGGGATGATGATGGCGAGGATGGACGGAACGATCATCTCGTGCTGGGCTGCCTTGGTGGAGATCTCCACGCAACGGCCATAGTCGGGCGTGCCTGTTCCTTCGAGGATACCGGCAATCTCCTTAAACTGACGACGCACCTCCTGTACCATCTTCTCAGCGGCACGGCCTACAGCCTCCATCGTCATACCACAGAACAGGAAGGCTGCCATCGCACCGATGAATGCACCGACGATGACGCGTGGGTTCATGAGGTTGATCTGGAAGTAGTTCATGAAGTCGGGAATGGTGGCGTTGGAAGCATCAATCACTTCGCCAGCCACATTCGTCAGCGTCTGTCCGGCACGTGCCATCGCAATCTTGATCTCCTCGATATAGGAAGCCAACAGGGCGAGGGCGGTGAGGGCTGCAGAGCCGATGGCAAAGCCCTTACCAGTGGCAGCAGTCGTGTTTCCTAATGCGTCGAGGGCATCGGTACGATGGCGCACCTCTTCACCCAGTCCGCACATCTCGGCGTTACCACCGGCATTGTCGGCAATGGGGCCGTATGCGTCGGTAGCCAGGGTGATACCCAGTGTCGAGAGCATACCTACGGCAGCGATACCGATGCCATAGAGTCCGTGGGCCAGCGATTCCGACGACAACGTGAGGTCGAACCCGTTGGCGCAGAGATAACTCAGCATGATAGCCACACCGATAGTGATCACGGGGATGCAGGTCGAGATCATACCCGTACCAATACCTTTGATAATCACGGTGGCGGCACCTGTCTGTCCTGCCTCAGAGATCTTCTGTGTCGGCTTGTAACTGTGCGAGGTATAGTATTCCGTTGCCTGTCCGATGATCACACCGGCAGCCAGACCGGAAATGACGGAGAAGGAAAGACCCAGCCAGTTCTCGATGCCCAACAGGTAGAGGATGGCGAAGGTGGCGATGGCGATGAGGACGGCACTGACATTCGTTCCCAGAGCGAGTGAACGGAGCAGATCTCTCATCGTGGCACCTTCCTTCGTGCGGACGAGGAAGATTCCGAGCAGTGAGAGGAACACACCCACGGATGCGATCAGCATCGGGGCGATGACAGCCTTGAGTTGTATCTCCAGACCAGCCACACCGAAGGCAGCAGCGCCGAGGGCAGCCGTGGAGAGGATAGAACCGCAATAACTCTCATAGAGGTCGGCACCCATACCAGCGACGTCACCGACGTTGTCACCGACGTTGTCGGCAATAGTGGCGGGGTTGCGTGGGTCGTCCTCAGGAATGTCGGCTTCCACCTTACCTACGATATCGGCACCTACGTCGGCAGCCTTCGTGTAGATACCGCCACCGACACGGGCGAAGAGTGCCTGTGTCGAAGCACCCATACCGAAGGTCAGCATCGTGGTGGTGATGGTGATAAGAGCCATCTGATCGCCCTGGTAGAAGTAGTTGAGCACGAGGAACCAGATGGCGATGTCGAGCAGGCCGAGACCTACCACGGTGAGACCCATCACGGCACCCGAGCGGAAGGCAATCTTCAGACCGGCATCCATACTCTGGCGGGCAGCGTTAGCCGTACGTGCCGAAGCGTATGTGGCCGTCTTCATGCCGAAGAATCCAGCCAGACCGGAGAAGAAACCGCCAGTCAGGAAGGCGAATGGCACCCAGGGGTTCTGCACGTTCAGTCCGTATGCCATGAAAGCAAACAGGGCGCAGAGGACGATAAACACGATAAGCACTACCTTGTACTGCTGCTTCAGGTAGGCCATAGCACCTTTGCGCACATAGAGCGCAATCTCTTTCATTCGTGGCGTTCCTTCGTCAGCCTTCATCATGCTGCGGAAGAAGAAGTACGCCATGCCCAGTGCCACGATCGATGCGATGGGCACGAGCCAGAATACTGAGGGGATGTTCATAATTGGTTTTAGCTTTGTTGGAATTATTAATGTGATATCTTACTCATCCACGAACTCAATCAACTGAGCCGCCTCGTCGTCGGGATCTTCCTCGCCGAGGTCCATCATCGTCGAGTAGTTCTCCTCGGTGATCTCGTCGTCGTTGGGGTCTTCCACGATGGAGTCGTCCTCGTCGTGATTCTTGTAGTCGTCCTGTACGATCACGTCTGCATCCTCGTCTTCCTCGTTCTGTTCGGCATCGTCATCCTCGTTGAACTTCATGCGCAGTTTCTCCTGCTGGGGCTTGAGTTTGGCAAAGATGGCTTCCACCCAGTTGCCTTTAGGCACCTCGAGCACCTCGAAGCCGTCCTCAACCTTTTTCTCATACATGCCGCCCTTCTTGTGCAGACGGTCCTTGGGCAGCGTTGTCGTGGAGATGTCGAACCCGCTGAGGATGATGTCCTGGATGGCCTGTGACAGGGAGTCCCAGCCGCCTCCGAAGTTACGGTCGAGTACCTCGATGAGTTTGGCAGCAGAGATGTGTCGTATGTTCTCGTAGGTCAGGTCTGTGACGCGCATGATGGGCTTCTTGCGCAGCACCCAGTTCAGGCGTGTCTCCTCGTCGAGTTTGATCTCGCCTACCTTATATCCTTGTTTGGTGTATGCTTTCTTGATGTTTGGGGTGATCTCAGGTATCTCCTGGATTTCAAAGGCACAACGGATGATGTCTGTATAGTGTCGGAAGTTCTCCTTCACGTCAGCATCCTTCAGACCTGAATCCAACATGCGAAAAATATCGTTCTCCTGAATGTCCCAAACGGAACTTTTTGTAAGTGTTTTAAGTGACAGAACACCGCTGTCCTCGGGTTGTTGTTTTTGTCTTGCCATATTAAATCGTGTTATTTGAGTGCAAAGATAGTGTAAATTATGCGATATTCCAAATTTTTGTTATTGATTTTTCCGAGATTTGTGATTTTCTTTGTAACTTTGCAGTTGATATGTTACAACCATTGGCTGAAAGACTGCGTCCCCGCACGCTCGACGACTATATCGGACAAGAACATCTGGTAGGCGAGGGGGCTGTTCTGCGTAAGATGATCGACGCAGGACGCATCTCGTCGTTTATTCTCTGGGGGCCTCCGGGGGTCGGCAAGACGACGCTGGCACAGATCATTGCCCACAAACTGGAAACGCCCTTCTATACGCTCTCTGCCGTGACGAGTGGCGTGAAGGATGTGCGCGACGTGATTGAGAAGGCACAGAAGGGACGATTCTTCAATGAGGCTTCACCTATATTGTTTATCGATGAGATCCATCGTTTCTCCAAGTCGCAGCAGGACTCCCTCTTGGGGGCTGTGGAGAAGGGTGTTGTCACCCTCATTGGCGCCACCACGGAGAACCCGTCGTTTGAGGTGATTCGTCCGTTGCTGAGCCGTTGCCAACTCTATGTCTTGAAGTCGTTGGAGAAGGATGATCTTCTGAAACTCCTTGATCGCGCCATCCATACCGATGCCGTGCTGAAGGAGAGAAACATTGAGTTGAAGGAGACGGGAGCCATTTTAAGATTCAGTGGAGGCGATGCCCGCAAACTACTTAATATTCTGGAACTTGTGGTCGATGGCGAGCCAGCCGACTCCCCGGTTGTCATCACCGACGAACTCGTGAACCTGCGCCTCCAGCAGAACCCGCTGGCCTACGACAAGGACGGTGAGATGCACTACGATATCATCTCGGCTTTCATCAAGAGCATCCGGGGCAGTGATCCCGATGCCGCCCTCTACTGGTTGGCAAGGATGATAGAGGGTGGGGAAGACCCCAAGTTCATTGCCCGACGACTGGTCATCTCCGCTTCGGAGGATATCGGTCTGGCCAATCCCAATGCCCTGCTTCTGGCGAATGCCGCCTTCGATGCCGTCAACAAGATTGGCTGGCCTGAGGGGCGCATCCCACTCGCAGAGGCTACCGTCTATCTCGCCACCTCGCCGAAGAGCAACTCTGCCTATCTGGGCATCGATACGGCTCTTGACCTGGTGCGCCGTACGGGTAACCAACCCGTTCCGCTGCCTATCCGCAACGCTCCTACGGAACTGATGAAGGAGTTAGGCTATCACGACGGCTATAAGTATCCCCACGATTTCCCCGGTCATTTCACCGAACAGCAATATCTTCCCGATGCTTTAGTGAACGAACGCCTCTGGCACGGACAGCATTCCCCGGCTGAGGAAAAACTCCTTGAGCGCATGATCAACTACTGGGGCGACCGCTACAAGAAATAGTTCCGAATCCTGTTTGCCTTATTGCACCCCCTGCAAAAATCTGAACCGAATCACGGGGATGTTTTTGCATACCCTGCATTTCTTTGCCCCGAATCTGGTTTGCCTCATTGCACCCCCTGCATAAGTCTGCCCTGAATCCTGGCACGTTTTTGCAATCCCTGCAAAAGTCTCAACTGAATCCCGGGCATGTTTTTGCAATCCCTGCAAAAGTCTGAACTGAATCTCAGGCATGTTTCTGCAACCCCTGCATTTCTTTGCCTTGATTCTGGGGAAGGTTTTGCCACCCCTGCAATGGTTTCAACCGGATCTCAGGTGTGTTTCTGCCACCTCTGCAACGGTCTGTTCCAAATCGCGCAGCAAAGGTACAACATTCAGATTGCGGTTTTCGAATAAATGGCAAAGTATTTTTCTTGCTTTAAGATTTCACCTGTTGAACGGCATCCCGCTCGACGTGTTGAGGAACAACAGCAACAAACTCGTCAACCAAGACATGGGTGCAGGTTTCCCACACTTCTATCTCTGGATGCATGGCCTCTATGGCTTTCCAGATGGACTGGCCGATACCTTTGCTTTGAACGCCCACCTTCACATAGAGGAATGCAAGTTGACCTACGGTCTTCCTCTGTCGCGACTCGGCAGAGCTGATGCAAGCATCGCTCTGCTCTCGCTGCTCCATCGGTTCACCCAAAGTGCCGTTAGCGGTAATAATGGCACCGCCCACACGCTGGCCATCCTCGCTGACGGCTTCGTATGCTTCGGCACCTTCTGCCTCTAATGACTGATAGAAGTCCTTGTCAGGCAGCACCTGCCACTGGTTATCGTCTTTGTAATATGCCATAAATCCATGCTGGAAAGCCTCCTGCATTTCTTCCTTGAAAGCTACGGTATGCTCCTCAGAGAGTCTGACAAGCTTAATAGAATCCTTAAAACCAAAGAACTGTTTCAATCCTTTTCTCTCCTTCAAGTCATCAACGGTAAAACCATAATGTGTAGCTGCTGCAAGGGTGATGACGCGTTCGAGGAACTCATCATAAGAAAGGACAAACCAATCCTTGGGAATATCTACGTCGATGGTTCCTCCGCCATAATGACTACCTTCGTCCCAGGCTTCGTCAAGCTCGGCTTCATAGGTTCCATCTTCCTTCTTGTTGAAGCAGTACCACGAGGCCCATTCTTCCATACCCTCTACGTAGTGGCCTACGAAATGTGGGGCAGAGTGCGACTTCGGCGAATAGGTGGCCTCGCCCTTCTTCGCATTCCTCCGATAAATCATGAATTTCTCCTTGTGCATAAGTCGTAACCTTTTCTGTAGGCAATGTCCAGATACTTGTCCCAGTTTGTCTTTCTGGAATCACGTGCCTTTGACATTCCATCGAAAACTATAAAATCAGACTCTTTTACTCGGTTGGGATGTTCGTTCATCATCTTAAATAATTCTTCTTTTGTCATATATAATAAGTCCCTGTGATCATTAAAACCTTCGAGTGTGACGACAGTAAACATCATACTCATTGCCAAAGTCACGATGCAGGCGGCGCTCTTCGCTGAGTACCTGGATAAACATGATGGCAAAGAAGAGGAGCCAGACGATGACAGCCTGCCAAGAATATAGCCACAGGGCGAAGCCTATAAGATAAATGAGCGTACCCGTCAGCATGGGATTACGATTCAGACGGTAAGGACCGTCCGTCATCAAGTGCTGTGTGCGTGGTGCCACTTCATGGCCAAAGGCATCCATGGGGTTTCCTTTACCACGACGCTTCATATAGACAATCGTCCAGATGCTCAGTAGCAGACCACAGAGCATCAGGCCCCAAGCGACCACATCCTTAGCAGCCACTTCCGACCAGAACACTGGTCTTCCTGATGCCAGCCACATCAATGTGGGCATCAACCCCACAAAGAGCACCAAGCCTAAAAGATAGCCTATTATATCTCTTAACAGTTTCATAATTGCCTTAAATACTCTGAATTTCAAAGAATATTTGTTCATATCATCTCACAGATTTTATCTTCCCTAATATCAATAGTAATCATACCGCTGTTTTAATTATTCTCCAGAATAGTATTTATTGTATCCTCATAATCAGTATCTATCAACATTACTTGCTCTCCATATTGAGCAAAGCCATTGATATAGTAATGATTGTCTTCTTTCAGAGATCCTGATGTGAAGTCCACGTCATACAGTCTGGTTTCTATGTCAGAAGCATGATTCTTAATATCATCGGTATGAGCATCAATGAAACTGTCTGTCATCGCAAGGCAAACAAACCGGATGGATTGCAAATACTGTTCATCAAAATCTTTCCTCCAGTCAAAGGGAATATAACAGCCTTCCACAATAAGGTTTTGCCGATTCTCAATCGCTGTCTTTATCATCTCCCTAACAATCGGCCAAAGATAATCAGTCAGTGCCTCGTCATCCTCGGGTGTAAGGTCGGTCTTTCCGCTACGAATCAATCCCATTTTCAGATGGTCGATGCTTACATACGGCATTTTATACTCTTCCAGCATCCGCTGTGCCAGAAGGGTCTTACCTGTGAGTGATGCACCTGTTATCAGTATAATCATAGTCTTGTCTTCAG
>JAGCPK010000136.1 GCA_017965725.1 Prevotella sp. | reverse complement strand
GGCCACGCGTACTGTCGAGAGCCGACGCTCGCGTATCATCACGATGATGGTTTTGCCCTTCATGTCGTGCTCGGCACGTCTGCCCATCTATATCATGATCACGGGCACGTTCTTCTCTGTGGCCTACCGCTCATGGGTGATGCTGTCGCTCTATGCCATCGGCATCGTAATGGCTGTCATCGTCAGCAAGATCTTCTCATCGTTGATCATCAAAGGTGAGGACACACCGTTTGTGATGGAACTCCCCCCCTATCGCTGGCCAACTGCCAAAGCCATCGGACGCCATACCTGGGAGAAGGGCAAGGAATACCTGAAGAAGATGGGTGGTATCATCCTCGTAGCCAGTATCATCGTGTGGGCATTGGAGTATTTCCCGCATAACAACGCACTCACCCCACAACAGCAACAGGAACAGAGTTACCTGGGGCGTATGGGAAAGACTGTTGAACCCATCTTCACCCCGCAGGGCTTCAACTGGAAACTTGACGTGTCGCTCATGGCGGGCGTAGGTGCCAAGGAGATTGTAGCCTCCACCATCGGCGTGCTCTATAGTGGCGACGACTCCTTTGCCGACGATGAGACGTTCAGCGACGACAACGAGAAATATACGCATCTGCGACAGTTGATGCTCCAAGAAGGCATCACGCCACTGGCCGCTTACGCGTACCTTATATTTATATTACTCTACTTCCCCTGCATCGCCACTATCGCGGCCATCAAGAATGAGACGGGCTCATGGCGTTGGGCATTATTCGCTGCCTGCTACACCACTGTCGTTGCCTGGATAGCCAGTGCCCTCGTCTATCAAATTGGGGGATTATTTGCGTAATCCAAAATAATTTTGTAATTTTGTCCCCAATATGGAGAAGATCATATTGGGCATTGACCCTGGAACGAATTTGATGGGCTATGGCTTGCTGAAAGTAAAAGACGGCAAGGCAGAGATGATCACGATGGGTATCATTGACCTGCGCAAGTTTCCTGATGCCTACCTGAAACTCGGACATATCTTTGAACGGGTGACAGGCATCATCGACGGTTATCTGCCTGATGAGATGGCCATCGAGGCCCCTTTCTTCGGCAAGAACGTACAGTCGATGCTCAAACTCGGACGTGCTCAGGGTACAGCCATCGCCGCTGCCATCCACCATGGGGTACCTATCCATGAGTATGCCCCCATGAAGATCAAGATGGCTATTACGGGTAATGGTAATGCTGCCAAGGAACAGGTGGCCGGTATGCTGCAACGACTGCTCAAGATTCCCAAGGAGGAGATGGGTAAGTTTATGGATGCGACAGACGCCCTTGCTGCCGCCTACTGTCACTATCTGCAGATGGGAAAGCCTGAGAGTGAGGTGAAATATCGAGGTTGGAAGGACTTCGTCAATAAGAACAAGGAGAAAGTGTCGAAGCGTCCCTCGACAAACTCAGAGACGACAAAGAAGGATGAAGACGATTGAGATGATCAACGCCCGAGCCAGAAAGCCAGAGTGGTCGATGGCTGAGCCCGTGAATTTCTGTCTGGAGGAAGGTGAGCACATCGCCATCATCGGCAGGAACGGCGCAGGCAAGAGCATGTTTGTGGATATGATCACCGGTCGTCATCCTGCCTTCCCTGATATGGTGAAATACGCCTTCGACGAGCCTTACAATAACCTGAAGCACATCTCCTTCCGCGACACCTACGGTGGAGACAATGATCGTACCTACTTCCTGCAACAACGCTGGAACCAGATGGAAATTGACGAAGAGACTCCCACTGTGGGCAGCAAACTCGAAGAGGCGTTTCAACTTGCCAACTCTACCGTTGTCGGGGATTTGAAATCCCCGACGTCAGAGCGCAGAGCCTTCCAAAAGCATCTTTACGAACTCTTCCATTTAGAGGACTTGCTCGACAAATACATCATCCTGCTCTCCAGTGGAGAACTACGAAAATTCAAATTAGCAGCCTCACTCTTCACCCATCCCAAGGTGCTCATCATGGAGAACCCCTTCATTGGTTTAGATGCCCAGACGCGCGACCAACTGAAGACCCTCCTCAGCATGCTTGCCCGTGAGCAGGGCCTACAGATTATCCTCGTCCTCGCCAAGACCGACGAGATACCAGCGTTTATTACGCATATCGTGGAAGTAAAGGATATGAAGGTCTTGCCGAAAGTTAGTGTAGAATGTAGAACTGAGAGTGAAGAGTTTGTTACTGCTGTCCCATCAGGTAAAGGTTTAGCGGCAGCAAACTCTCCACTCTCCACCCTAAACTCTCCACTCCCAAAATCTGAAGTTATCCGCTTCAATAACGTCAGTATCCGCTATGGCAGTCGGACCATTCTGAAAGACCTCGACTGGACAGTCAGAAAGGGAGAACACTGGTCATTGTCGGGTGAAAACGGCAGTGGCAAATCGACCCTACTCTCTCTGGTCTGCGCTGATAACCCACAGAGTTATGCCTGTGACATCTCCCTCTTCGGACATAAGCGAGGCTCAGGCGAAAGCATCTGGGACATCAAACGGCATATTGGTTATGTCTCCCCAGAGATGCACCGCAGTTACAAACAGAACATCCCGGCCATCCAGATTGTGGCCAGTGGTCTGAAAGACTCTGTAGGTCTCTATGTCAGATCCCATGAGGCGGAGAAAGAACAATGCAGGAGATGGATGAATATCTTCGGAATCGGTCATCTGGCAGACCGCAGGTTTCTGGAGATGTCGAGTGGTGAGCAACGACTGGTGTTAGTAGCCCGTGCCTTCGTGAAGAATCCCGACCTGTTGATTCTTGATGAACCACTACACGGCCTCGACGATTACAACCGCAGGAAGGTAAAGGATATTGTTGACGAGTATTGTCAGAACCCAGACGTCACACTTATCTATGTCACGCACTACCAGGAGGAACTCCCCCGCTGTATCGACCACAGCCTCTTCCTGGAACGACATTAAAAAGGCCCTCCAACAGGAGAGCCTTTTATTATTACAATCTTTCATTCTTATCTGTCTTCCATCAAGGCTGCCGTACGCACCCTGGACAATGTCTCAGGTGTCATCTGCAGATAACTGGCGATATACACCAAAGGTGCACGAAGAACCAACTGTGGCTGGTTCTTTACCAATTTCTGATAACGGTCCTGTGCACTCTCGAAACGCAACATATCAGCATGGTGCTGAGAGAGAATCAAACTCTCTTCCAGAATCTTACGGTAGAGGATCTGGATGTTGACACTCTTCATGGCTACGGCTTCAAGTTCAACCTTTGGCATGGCAATGAGTATCGTAGGCTCCAACGCCTTAATCTGTAACTGTGAGGGTTTCTCACGGAACAGGCTCTCGATACACATGACAATCGAATTCTCTGTCGCCATGTATTCAGTCAGTTCCTTACTATTCTTATAATAAAACTGTCGGACGAGTCCTTTGACCACCCAATAGATATTCGTACAAGTCTCTCCCTCACGGAGAATCATTTCGTTCTTCGCAAACTTCATCGGCACGAGTATGCTTTCCAGCAGATCGAGCTCTTCATGTGTCATTGTACTGTATCGGCGGGCCAATTCCCGAGCGATGTCTCTTGTTGTAATGCTGTTGTTAGCCATAGGTCTTATGATATGTTATTAGTCGAGTTTCAACACGGCAAGGAAGGCTTTCTGCGGCACCTCCACATTACCAATCTGTTTCATTCGTTTCTTACCTCTCTTCTGTTTCTCAAGCAGTTTACGCTTACGCGTGACATCACCGCCATAACACTTGGCAGTCACATCCTTACGCACCTGCTTCACCGTCTCACGTGCAATGATCTTTGCACCGATGGCAGCCTGAATGGCGATATCAAACTGTTGGCGCGGAATGAGTTCCTTCAGTTTTTCACACATCCTGCGTCCAAAGGTCACGGCATTGTCCTGATGTGTCAGTGTCGATAGGGCATCCACTGGCTCGCCATTAAGGAGGATATCAAGTTTCGCCAACTTCGAGGGCCTGAAGCCGTCGATATGATAATCGAACGAGGCATAGCCTTTGGAGATACTCTTCAACTTGTCGTAGAAGTCAATCACAATCTCACCCAACGGCAACATGAAATGCAGTTCCACGCGATTGCCAGACACATACTGTTGGTCGAGGAGTTCTCCACGCTTGTCCAAACAAAGTTTCATGATTGGACCAATATAGTCGGCTGCCGTGATGATGGAAGCCCGGATATAAGGTTCCTCGATATGATCGATCATCGTCAGGTCAGGCAAACCTGAGGGATTATGCACCTCCTTTACCTCACCCTGTTTGGTGTAGCACATATACGACACGTTGGGAACAGTGGTGATGACATCCATATCAAACTCACGGTCGAGGCGCTCCTGAATAATCTCCATGTGCAGTAATCCGAGGAAGCCACAACGGAAACCGAAGCCCAGGGCCACAGACGACTCAGGGACAAATGTCAGGGACGCATCATTGAGTTGCAGTTTCTCCAACGAGGCCCGCAGATTCTCATAATCCGTCGGATCAATGGGATAGACACCCGCAAACACCATCGGCTTCACCTCCTGGAATCCCTCGATGGCCTTGTCGCAAGAACGCGCCACATGTGTGATGGTATCACCCACCTTGACTTCCTTCGAATCCTTGATACCACTGATGATATAACCCACATCGCCTGTACGCAGTTCCTTCCGGGGGATCATATCCATCTTCAGTACACCAATCTCGTCGGCATCATACTCCATACCCGTATTAAAGAACTTCACGAGGTCACCTTGACGGATGACACCGTTCACAATCTTGAAATAGGCAATGATGCCACGGAAAGAATTGAATACCGAGTCAAAGATCAGGGCCTGCAATGGGCCGTTCTCATCCCCCTCAGGATGAGGAATACGTTCTACCACAGCATCAAGCACCTGTTCGACACCCTCACCTGTCTTACCTGAGGCACGGATAATGTCACTGCGGTCACAACCAATCAGATCGACAATCTCATCCTCCACCTCATCAGGCATGGCAGAAGGCATGTCAATCTTGTTGATGACAGGGATGATCTCCAGGTTATGGTCGATGGCCATATAGAGGTTGGAGATTGTCTGTGCCTGTACGCCCTGGGTAGCATCAACCACCAGCAAGGCACCCTCACAGGCAGCAATGGAACGCGACACTTCATAAGAGAAATCGACATGTCCCGGGGTATCAATCAAGTTGAGGATATATTTCT
>JAGCPK010000135.1 GCA_017965725.1 Prevotella sp. | reverse complement strand
GCATACAAACCGAGGTTCTCACGGATACGGTCGAACACCACAACCTTATCGTTGATAGAGTAACCGATCACCGTCAGGATAGCACCGATGAACACCTGGTCGATCTCGAGTGACATGGGAACCCAACCCCAGCAGATGGAGTAGATACCAATCACAATCAGAGCATCGAGAGCCAATGCAACGATAGCGCCTACAGAGAAGGCGAGGTTGCGGAAGCGGAGCAGGATGTAGAGGAAGATAGCAATCAGGGCGATGATCACGGAGATGATAGCACCGTAGGTGATATCCTTAGCCACTGACGGACCTACCTTTGCTGACGAGATGATGGAACCACCCTCGCGGACATCAGGATTCTTGAAGGACTCCACATTGGCCTGGCTCACGAGACCAGCCTTCTTCAGAGCGTTGAAGAGGATGTCCTCTGCCTTATCATCAACATCGGGATTGTTTGACTCGATATCCCAGTTGGTGGAGATACGGACGGTCTTGCCGTCAGTACCGAGGGCGATGACAGAGGTGTTAGCCTCCTGATTAGTCTTCTCACCAATGGTGTTGATGAAGGCACCAGCCATAGCCTGACGGACCTCCTCAACAGGTGTCTCCTTGTCGAGGGTCACCACGTAGTTACGACCACCAGTGAAGTCGATGCTCTGGCTGAGACCACGAACAGCGAACGAGATGATGCAGATGAGAGCCATAGCACCCCAGATGGTGAAGGTCTTCTTATACATACCCATGAAATGGTACTTGGCATTCTGCATGAGGTTCTTCGAATAGCCAGTCACGAAGGTGAGGTTCGTCCACTTGTCCTTGCTCAGCATATGGTCATAAACCAGACGGGTCATGAACACAGCGGTGAAGAAGGATACACAGATACCGATGATCCAAGTGGTGGCGAAGCCCTTCACAGGACCTGTACCGAAGTAGAGCAGGATGATACCTGTAATCAATGAGGTGAGGTTAGAGTCGAAGATGGCGCTGAAGGCATTGGAATAACCCTTGTTGAGGGCTTCCTTCATACTCAGACCCTTCTTCAGTTCTTCCTTGATACGCTCGTAGATCAGCACGTTAGCATCCACAGCAGTACCCAGCGTCAGCACGATACCGGCAATACCCGGCATGGTGAGTGCAGCCTGGAATGAGGTGAGGATACCGAGGGTGAAGAACAGGTTGAACAGCAGGGCGATATCCGAGAGAATACCCGGGATAAAGCCATACAGCATAATCATGTAGATCATCAGCAGCACAAAGGCTACGATGAAGGAGATAACACCCTGTTTGATGGACTGTGCGCCCAGTGACGGTCCAACCACTTCTTCTTGTACGATACGGGTCGGAGCCGGCATCTTACCAGAGTTCAGCGTGTTGGCAAGGTCCTTGGTATCCTCGATGGTGAAGTTACCAGTGATCTGAGAGTTGCCACCATCAATCTGACCGAGGATACGCGGAGCAGTATAAACGGCGTCGTCGAGCACGATGGCTACAGCCTTACCGATGTTCTGCTTGGTGATCTGGCTCCAGCGACGGGCACCGTCAGAGTTCATCTGCATAGATACGCAGGGACGGCCACTATTAGGCTCGAAGTCGTCCTTGGATGAGGTGATGACATCACCCTCCAGCGGCGCACGGCCATTGGGCTCAGTGATCTTCAGGGCAAAGAGTTCGTAGATGTCACCCTTGCTTTGGCCACCGAAATCTTCGGGCTTGGCACCCCAACGGAGTTTCAGTTCAGCGGGGAGAATCTGGTTGGCAAGTTCAGAGTAGATGACCTTGTTGATCTCAGCGGTATCACGGGCATTGGCATAACCAACCACAGCGAGTTGGTTACCCTGTGTAGGCTGGAAGTAGTAGAACAGAGGATTCTGTTTCTTGGCAGCCTCATTAGCCTTTGAGTCAGTAGCCTTGGTGTCCTTCTTAGCCAGTTTGGCAGCTAGGTCGCCGGCAGCGGCCTTGGCAGTATCAACGGCAGTGGTGTCAGCAACAGCAGCAATCTCTGTGGTGTCAGCCACTTCGCCACCACCCAGGGCTGCATAACGACTGTTCAACTGAGCGAGCAGCGGAGTGATCTCATTGCTGTTATAGGTCTCCCAGAACTCAAGGTTGGCAGAACCCTGGAGGAGTTTACGTACACGTTCAGGTTCCTTGATGCCAGGCATCTCGACCATGATACGGCCACTCTGACCTTCGAGTTTTTGGATGTTCGGCTGAACAACACCAAACTTATCGATACGGTTACGGACTACGTTGAAAGAGTTGTCAACGGCGTTTTGCACCTCGTCGCGGATAGCGCGCTCTACCTCTGCGTCGGTAGAGGATGTGCTCACCTTACCCTTCATCTGCTGGGTAGCGAAGATGGCGGCGAGGGGACGGCCTTGAGCCTCTTGTTTCCAATACTTCACGAACAGAGAGACGAAATCATCCTGACTGGTCTCTTCTTCCTTCTTGGCCAGTTCCATTGCCTTCTTGTAGGTAGCGTCAGTCTTGTGGTCGGCGAGTACATCGACGACATCAGGTACAGACACCTCGAGGATTACGTTCATACCGCCCTTCAGGTCAAGACCCAGGCCAATCTCCATCTCACGGCACTGCTTCAGAGAATAGATGCCCATATACACCTTCTCGTTGTTAATCGAATCAAGATATGCTGCACCCTCTTCCTCGCCCATGGCAGCAGCCTTACTCTCGTAGTGGCGTGTCACGAATGAGAAGGAAAGGTAGAAGCAGCACACGAGAAACAGAAGCACTGCGATAATTTTTACAATTCCTTTGTTTTGCATTTTAATTTTTGATATTATTTATTTATTATTTATTCTGTTCGCGTATATTTTAGCGTGCAAATATAGGCATTTTTCTCCAAGTGGGAAAATTTCTTGCCGAAAAACACACTTTTTTTAATGTTTTTCCTTCATTTTCAGCCAACAGAGGATGGGATAATGGTCACTTGCGTCCATTTCGTCATCGATTTGACAATTATAGGGTTTGAAATGATCGGAACATAAAATATGGTCAATCCTGACAAAAAAGCCTTTCTGATTATATGACAAACCAATACCTCTGCCTGTCTCCACGAAACAGTCCGTAAGTCCTTGGGCGATAGTACGGCGGGAGTAGGAGATGGGGTTGTCGTTGAAGTCGCCGCAGACAATGGTGGGGTACTGGCGGTGTGCCTCGATGTAGCGGTGTACAGTTTCTGCTTCGGGTGCTCGTTTGACAGCAGAAGTCGACAGTTTGTCGAGCAACAGGATGGACTCCTCCCTGGCAGTGTCGCGCTCCATCTTCCCTCGGATCATGCGTTTGTAGTTGGCACGGTCTTCCTTAGAGAGGTGGGTGCCTTCGAGGTGGTTGTTGATGACGAGCACCGTGTCCTTGCCAACTTGCAGGAAATAGGCCACAGATCCGTTGGCGGCAGACTTATACCAGATGCGCTCTTTGCGAAGGATGGGGAAGCGGGTGTGAATACCTACGCCATTCATACCTTCGGAATCGTTTCGGAAGATGGTTGTGTCGTTGTAGGGATAGATCTTCGAATAGCGCTGCATCACGTATCTTCGCCAGGAATCGGCATCTTCCTGTATGCAGACGATATCAGCATCTTGTCGTTTCAGGTAGTTATAGACAGTATCAAAGCCCTGTTCATATTTGTAGTTGCCTCCATATTGACACACGTTATAAGAAATTAGTTTGATGGCTCCTTCTGGTACGTCCTGCTTCATGTTGACAGGCATATAGATGCTAATGGGTATGTATGCTAGCGCATAGCCTAAGATGGGAATCCAAGCCTTGCGCCATTTGAAGATGAGCCAGAAGAAGAGAAATAGCAGATTGAAGATGAGAAAAAGGGGAAATGCCATGCCGAAACAGGAGAGCAGAGGATGCTCGACGGGATTGAGCCTGTCGGAGAAACCTACAGCCAACATCAATATGACGGTGGCAATGTTAGCCCCCGCCACCAGATTGATGGTAAATGTCTTCAATTGCTTGATCATTGCTTGCTGGCATCAAAGAGCTTCTGTTTCTCTTCTTTCGACAAACTGTCGTAACCGCTCTTACGAATTTTGTCAAGGATGGCGTCTATCTCTTCCTGATTGGCTTTCTTTCGGGCATTGTAATCCATGTCAGCTTCCTTGGAACCTCCTTGTTCGGCGTGCATATGCGGATTGTAGTGCTGCTGACGTTGTTGGCTGTTCTGAGTATGTTGTCGTTGGTCGAAACTACGCTTGAGGTTATCAAAGAACTGTTGCCCTCGGCTGCGGTCAAAACTGCTTTCTGGATGCTTGTTCCAGTAGCGTATCAGCAAGAATCCAAAAAGCATACCGCCAAGGTGGGCGGTGTGAGCGACACCATCGGCAGAGGTGCCGATAGCAGAGAAAAGTTCAATGGCGATATAGCCCAAGACAAACCATTTCGCCTTGATGGGGAAGGGGAACGGGATGATAAAGAGTCGTTCGTTGGGGAAACTCATGCCGAAGGCGAGGATGATGGCATAGACAGCACCAGAGGCTCCGATGGTAGTCCATGAGTTCAACTGATGCCCCAGTTGATGGCCAACGGTAATCAACTCACCAACTCCAATGCCTGGAGCCTGCTCAGCAATGGTCAGATAGAAGGAACCGAATTGTGCCAATTCCTGGCAAAGACCTGCTCCGATACCACATACAATGTAATAAAAAAGGAATTTCTTCGGCCCCCACACATTTTCTATCACGCAACCAAACATCCATAGTCCGAACATGTTACTTAGGATGTGCATGAAGTTGGCATGAAGGAACAAATATGTGACGAGTTGAAAGAAATGGAAATCATCTGCCATAAAAAAATGAAGGCCACCGATGGCTGCCAGATCAATTCCCTGCATCTGAAGTACCAGCGTTGCCAAAAATGCAATGGCGTTGATAATCAACAGATTTTTTGTGATGGTTGGTATGCGGAACATGCTGCTTATATACGATTTAGATAATTACGATTTACCATTTGTGCAATGATGCACTTTTATTTACTTTCGGGCGCAAAATTACGAAAAATATCTCTTTTTTAGGTCAAAATATGGGCAATACCAACTATTTTTCATTAAAAAAGTGATTTTTTCTGTTTTTTTGTTGTTTTTTTGAATTCTTTCCCTTATATTTGCGAAGAAATTTGTAGATACTTCTTTTTTATACATTAATATTTTATTAATTAACAACATTATTATGAACAAAACAGAATTGGTAGAGAAGATTGCAGCAGGTGCTGGTCTCTCAAAAGTTGATGCTAAGAAGGCTCTTGATGCCACAGTTGCAGCCATTAAAGGTGCTCTTGCTAAGGGTGACAAAGTTGCTCTCGTTGGATTTGGTACATTCAGTGTTAACAAACGCCCGGCTCGTGAGGGTATCAACCCCGCTACCAAGCAGAAGATTAAGATTGCTGCTAAGAAGGTTGCTAAGTTCAAGGCTGGCGCTGAGCTCGCAGCTGCTCTCTAATCGCTAGATTGTAAATAAAAATTTAGGGGTTCCGATTGGAACCCCTTTTTGTTGCTTTGAAGTTGGACGACTCGGATTCGAACCGGGAATGACAGAACCAAAACCTGTAGTGTTACCATTACACCATCGTCCAAGATGCGACTTTCTATAAATTCGCGTGCAAAATTAGTAAAAATCTGGCATACTGCCAAATTTTTACTAATTATTCTTATCTTACCACGAGCAAGTAGTAGTTCTTCTTGCCTTTCTGGGCCAAAAGATACTTGCCGTCGATAAGGTCTTCTGCTGTGACGGGACGATTCTGATCGGTGAGTTTCTCCTTGTTCAGAGAGACACCACCACCCTGTACCATCTTACGCATCTCACCCTTGGAGGGGAATACTGGAGCAACGGTAGTCAGCAGTTCAATGGCTGGCTGTCCTAACTGGTCTTTGCCAATTTCAAACTGGGGTACGCCGTCGAAGACATCGAGGAAGGTTTGCTCGTCGAGTTTCTCCAGTCCTTCTTTTGTCGATTTGCCGAAGAGAATGTTGCTGGCCTCGATGGCTGTATCAAGAGCATCTTGGGAATGTACGAGGATGGTCACCTCTTCTGCCAGGCGCTTCTGAAGCACGCGGCGGCCCGGATCCTGTTTATGCTCTTCTACGAGGGCATCAATGGTTTCCTTATCGAGTGAGGTGAATATCTTGATGTAGCGCTCTGCGTCGTCGTCGCTGACGTTCAGCCAGAACTGGTAAAACTTATATGGTGTAGTGCGCTGTGGGTCGAGCCAGATATTGCCGCTTTCCGTCTTACCGAATTTCTTGCCATCGCTCTTCGTGATCAGCGGACAGGTAAGAGCAAATGTCTCCACTTCATTGCCGAGAGTACGGCGGATAAGTTCGGTACCTGTGGTCATATTACCCCACTGGTCATTGCCACCTAATTGTAATTTCACGCCATAGTGTTGGTAGAGGTACAGGAAGTCGTAGCCCTGCAGCAACTGATAGGTGAACTCCGTGAAGGAAAGACCGTCACGAGCCGTTCCGTTCAGACGCTGCTGTACACTCTCCTTGGCCATCATATAGTTGACGGTGATATGCTTACCCACCTCACGGGCAAAGTCAAGGAAGGTGAAGTCCTTCATCCAGTCGTAGTTGTTTACCATGATGGCGGCATTCGGTTCCTTCGATTCGAAGTCAAGGAACTTGGCCACCTGCTTCTTGATGCACTCCTGATTATGACGGAGTGTCTCGTCGTTGAGAAGGTTGCGCTCCTGTGACTTACCTGAGGGGTCACCAATCATACCTGTGGCACCACCCACGAGGATGATGGGCCTGTGACCGCAGTGCTGCAGATGACGGAGCATCATGATACCACAGAGGTGTCCGATGTGCAGTGAGTCTGCCGTCGGGTCAGTGCCGAGATAGGCTGTTACCATCTCCTTCTGGAGCAGTTCCTCAGTGCCTGGCATAATCTGTGCCAGCATTCCGCGCCATTTCAGTTCTTCTACAAAGTTCTTTTTCATTGTTGTATTTCTTTTGATTATAGTCTTTCTAGGTTCTCCTAGGCTTCAAGGTACCGGGTCATACCCGCTGCCTCCCCAGGGATTACATCTTAATATCCGCCATATCGCCAAATAAAGACCTTTTATCGGACCATGCTTCTTCAGGGCTTGTTTGGCATATTCGCTGCATGTCGGCGTGAATCGGCAACTGGGCGGCGTAAAGCGTGAGATGCAGGTCTGGTAGAAGACGATGGGCAGACATAGGATGAAAACAACTGCCTTCGACACGTAGTTGATGAGAAGCCTGAGGATGTTCATATGTTCTCTGCCACTTTTTCCAACAAGCGTTTCACACTCTTCTCCACTTGCTGGCTGTCGAGAAGTTCGTCTGCCAACCAGATAAAGGCAATGGCCAGTGATGTGTCTTGTGGCATTTTCTCTGCCAATATCTGTTTGTGGTGGCGATAGGCCTCACGTATCTGTCGTTTCACTCGGTTACGCTTCACGGCACGCTTGAAGTGTCTTTTGGAAACGCTGACCAAAATCTGCACGGGTTCCTCGTCTTCTTCCCGCTCCTTCTCCATATACACAATCCTGATGGGAAAGGCAGAGGTGGAGTGGTTGCTGCCTTTGCTGAAGAGCTGTTCTATCAGTTTCCGGCTGACGATACGCTCTCTCTTGCTGAACGTAGGAGATGCGAGCCCCGTCACTTATATATATATAATAAGGTGTATTAACCTTGCTTTTCTATCAGGTAGTGCATCAGGGCACTCGTCATAGAAGGGTATTTCTCAGAAGGAGCCTCGATGTCAAGTCGCAGACCAGCTTCCTTGGCTGCCTTTGCCGTTGTAGGACCAAAGGTGGCAATAGCAATCTTGTCCTGTTTGAAGTTGGGGAAATTCTTCGTGAGAGACTCGATACCTGACGGACTGAAGAATATCAGCATGTCGTAGTCGAATGACTTGACCTCTTCGGGGGTGAAATCATTGCTGACAGTCTTATACATCACGCACTCCTTATGATTCAGTTTCTTGGAATCAAGCAGATTTGACAGACTGTCATTATGCACGTCGCTCATTGGAACAAGATATTTCTCGGTCTTATGTTTGACCATGGTGGGAACAAGGTCGTCTATCTTACCAGTCTCACCGAAGAACACCTTACGCTTGCGATACTGCACATATTTCTGGATATAGAGTGCGATAGTCTCCGTCACACAGAAATACTTCATGTCCTCTGGGATAACGACACGCAGTTCTTTGGCCATCGTGAAGAAGTGGTCAATAGCGTGGCGCGAGGTGAACACAATGGCTGTATAGTCGAGAATATTAACCTTCTGCGTACGGAAATCCTTAGCAGAGATGCCCTCAACCTTTATGAACGGGCGGAACACCAGTTCAACGTCAAACTTACTTGCAATATCGAAGTACGGTGACTTTTCACTCGTTGGCTTGGGTTGTGAAACCAGAATCTTCTTGATCATTTATGTACTAAAAATTTATTTTTATTGCATTGATGATTACCGAGAGCCCGCCCCAAAGTGCGAACAATGGAATGATTTCAAGGGCGCAAAAGTACAAAATTATTTGCAAAAAAAGACCATTTTGTCTAAAAAAGATAACAAAACATTTGTAAAAGGTCAGTATTTTAACTAAAAAAACCACAATTGCCGTATAAATTGCAACGCTTTGTGCAGAGATGTCGAAGAATGTCAAAAGCAGCACAACGGGGAAAAAAAGCAATCCTTCGAAAGAGTGGATGACCAAAAGTGTACGAAAAAATTGTTCGTTTCTTTTTCCGTCAAAGAAGACCAGGTTTACAATGGTATAGATGAGGAACTTGATAAAGAAATAGCCAATGAAAGCCGCCAACAGGATGGCAATGAGCAAGTACTCATCAGATAACATAAAGGTGTCCGCCACAAATGTGCGGGTGTAGAAGAAAAAGAGCAGGGCCCCTAACAGGCAGGTCTGCAAGATGAAGAAGAACTGTGAGTTGATTTCCGTGGAGGTCTCTGTTATCGTATGCTCCGTCTTAGGGACATAAAAGAAGTTCTTGAACTGCTTTACCAGGAAGTTTCTGCAGAAGGAGAAGGCGATGAGGGTGATGACAAAGCAGATGAGCAATAGGCTGGTGATGATATTGTCATTCTTGGTGGCATAGGGAACGGGGTCGCCAGCCACACCGAAGCGTCCGCCATCGAGTTCAGGGTGGAAGAGACTGTCGTTGGAGAAATAACTCTCACGGTAGTATTGCGGGAGGTTCACATCCTTCAGGCTGCGACCAGGACTGTGTCCTGGCAGATGCAGCGTGTCGGGCTGTCCGCTATAGTGTATCTCACTGGGCTGAAACCATGCCTGGATGGCCGAATCCTGTTGGGCAGGTGTGGCATCTTTTGGCAATAACCGCAGCACCTGATAAGGTGTCTGCGGTCTTGTGGGTTTCTGAACTGCCGTATCAGCGGTTATCGATGATGCAACAGGCTCTGTGTGGATACTGTCTTGTCTGAGCATACGATATTATAGTCCGAACTCCTGGCGGATATCATCCACGCGGTCGAGTTTCTCCCAGGTGAATAGTTCCACGTCGATAGTCTTCGTCTCGTGGTAGTGACTCGTGAATGTCTTCTTGATTGTTTCCGACTGACGCCCCATGTGTCCGTAGGCAGCGGTCTCACTGTAGATGGGCTGGCGCAGTTTCAAGGTGCGTTCAATGGCCTTCGGACGCAAGTCGAAGAGTTTTTCGATATGCTTGGCAATCTCACCGTCGCTCATCTGTACTTTACTGCGGCCATAGGTGTTCACGTAGATGTTCATGGGCTTTGCCACGCCGATAGCGTAACTGATCTGCACGAGTATCTCATCACTGATACCTGCTGCCACCATGTTCTTGGCGATATGACGGGCTGCGTAGGCAGCACTGCGATCTACTTTCGAGGAATCCTTGCCAGAGAAGGCTCCACCGCCGTGTGCACCCTTACCACCGTAGGTATCGACGATGATCTTACGGCCTGTCAGTCCAGTGTCGCCGTGGGGTCCGCCAATCACGAACTTGCCCGTCGGATTGACGTAATACTTGATGTCCTCTCCAAAGAGATTGAGCACTTTTTGTGAGTGAATCTGCTGCTTCACACGGGGGATGAGAATGTTGATAACATCGTCCTTGATCCTTGCCAGCATCTTCTCATCCTCGTCGAACTCATCGTGCTGGGTAGAGACGACAATCGTGTCGATGCGCTCGGGGATACCCTCGTCGCTATACTGCACCGTTACCTGACTCTTAGCATCCGGACGGAGGTAGGTCATCACCTTTCCCTCCTTGCGGATGTCAGCCAGCGTGCGCATGATGAGGTGGGCCAGATCAAGCGTGACAGGCATAAAGTTCTCTGTCTCGTTGGTGGCATATCCGAACATCATACCCTGATCACCGGCTCCCTGCTCCTCCTCGTTGCCGTTATCGACGCCACGGTTGATATCGGCACTCTGCTCGTGGATGGCACTCAGGATACCACAGGAATTACCATCAAACTGGTACTCTGCCTTCGTGTAGCCGATGCGCTTGATGGTGTTGCGGGCGATGGTCTGCAAGTCGATATACACCTCACTGCGTACCTCACCCATGATGACCACTTGTCCTGTGGTGACAAACGATTCGATGGCGCAGCGTGCCGTCGGGTCGTATGCCAGAAACTGGTCTAATATCGCGTCAGAAATCTGATCAGCCACCTTGTCGGGATGACCCTCAGACACAGACTCTGATGAAAATAAATAACTCATTCAGTTTACTTTTTTACCTTTTCACTTTTTTACCTTTTCACTCCGCAGGTAGCATAATGACCTCATCTCGGTTGCCGGCCTTCAGCACCTCCTTCACGAAGGCTGCAATGCTCTCAGGCGTCTGGGCATTCACCAACTGCTCGTAGTCCTTATGGAAGTCCACACCCTTGTAGCGCCACATGTCGATGGTTGTGATCCAGTAGTTGTTCTGCTTTAACTGGTCGGCATGGTTCTTGAGCATATATTCCTTCACCTTGGCCAACTTGTCGGGGTCGCATCCCTTCGACAGCGCCAGCACCTCGTCACGCATAATCGGCAGGGCGACATCGGCTTTCTCGGGCTTCATGGGGCAATAGACATAGATGGTGGCATTATTCTCGAAGTCATCAGTGCTGATACCGGCACTGGCTCCTACAGTGTAGGCTGCACTGGCATCCTCACGAATCTTCTTCAGATACTCCATCGACAGAATCTGTCCGGCTATCGCGGCCTTGATGCTGTTCTCCGACGTGAAAGGCAGTTGCTTGGAATACCAGAACATGACAGCAATCGACTTGGGAGTTTCAGCCTTGTGCTTGAAGCTGTTAATGACCTCACCCTTGAAGTCAGTATCGATTTGCTTGCCCTTCTCTACCTCCTTTTGTGAGGGCAGTGATCCCAGATACTGCTCGATAAGCGGACGGATGGTCTGCTCGTCGTAGTTACCGACGATGTCGAACGTGTAGGCAGCAGCATTGGCTGTACGCTCCTTAGCAATCTGCAGGATGCGGTCGTAGCTGACCTTCTTCAGATCATCAAGATTCAAGGGCTTTACACGGGGATGGTGATTGCCCAGCGTCAGTGTCAGCGAGTCAGAGAATACGTTCTCGGGCTGTAGCAAACGGTTCTTCAGCGATATCTCAACGGTCTGCATCAAGTTATCGTACGACTTCTGGTCCTTGTTGATATTGGTGAAATACAGGTACACTAATTGCAACATCGTCTCCACATCCTTAGGTGTTGAACTACCGTTGATATACTCGCGATAGGCGTCCATCGACAGCGAGGCACTGGCAATCTTACCAGCTAGGGCCTTTTCCAACTCGTTATGTGAGAAGTTGCCTAAACCACTAGCCTCAATCACGTCGCCAAACAATTTCAGGTTAGGCAGATCCTCATCGCCATACAAGGCGCTGCCGCCGTAACCATAGCCGCGCAGCAGCACCTGGTCTTTCTTCAGGTCAGTCTGCTTCAATACGACGGTAGCACCGTTCGAGAGTTTCAACTCGGTATAACCGAAGAGGTCGTTCTTCGTCTCTTTCGTGATAGAGCCCTTCTGGGGTAGGGTGGTCATCAGCGGCTCGTCTTTCACATTATCCACGTAAGCCTCAATCTGGGCGGCACGGGCAGCGGTGATAGCCTTCTGCAATCCGTCCTCTGTGGGATAGACGGCACCTTCCTTCTCGTTATTGAAGTTCAGTACAACAAGGTTCTTGTCGTTGTTGCTCACGAGTTCCTTAATCAGGGCGTTTATGGCGTCGATGGGGATTGCCGGCACCAATTGCTTCATCGTCGTATAGGTATAGTCGATGCTTGGCATTGGATTGTTGTTCAGGAAGTTGCCGACGCACTGGCTCACGAACTGAGAGTTGTAGCGCTTGTCCTTGTTGGAGTACGACTTTTCGAGGCTACTGAGGTAGTTGGCCTTGTAGCGGCTGTATTCCGTTGCCGTGAATCCGAACTCAGCGGCACGACGGGCCTCTGTCAGAGCGGTCTGTAGGGCAGTCTCTGTCTGACCCTCCTTGGGTAGTACATCCACCTCGAAGGCATCCACTGTCTTCGACAGGAGATAGTTGCCGTCGCCGACAGATGCCTGCAGGAACGGACTCTCCGGCTTCTCTGCATATTCGCGCAGACGGTCGTTGAGCATAGAGAGGGCTGCACCCTTCATAAAGTTGGTAAGGACGTAGGTCAGCGTACCTTTCAGTGAGTCAGGAAAGGCCTCGTGCTTCATCATCACGTAGGCCACGTTGATCTGCTGTTCCTTATCCTTGTCGATCACGTAGATCGGTTCTTCATTATCGGGCACAGGCTCAGTCACCACCTTGGCGGCATCGGCAGCAGGCTTGGCAATCTGTGAGAAAGTCGTCTTGATCTTCTGCTCCACCTGATCCACGTTGATGTCACCTACCACGATGATAGCCTGGTTGTCAGGACGGTACCACTTCTCATAGTAAGCCTGCAGGAATGGACGCTCGAAATTGTCGATGATCTCCATCAGTCCGATAGGCATACGGTGACCGTATTTCGAACCAGGGTAGAGTTTCGGCAGGTCGCGCTCCAGCATGCGCTGTGAGGCACTGGTACGCAGGCGCCACTCCTCGTGAATCACGCCACGTTCTTTCTCAATCTCCTCCTGTTCCAACAGCAGACCGTCGGCCCAGTCATAGAGAATCAGCAGACAGGAGTCGATGATGCTCTCGCGTGTCGTGGGTACATTACTGATATTATAGACTGTCTGGTCGATAGAGGTATAGGCATTCAGGTCTGTACCAAACTTCACACCAACGCTCTCGCACCAACGCAACAGTTCGTTGCCCTTGAAGTGTTTTGAGCCGTTGAAGGCCATGTGCTCTAAGAAGTGTGCCAGTCCACGCTGGTCGTCATTCTCCTGGATGGAACCCACACGCTGGGCAATGTAGAACTCGGCACGGTTCTCCGGCCAGTTATTGTAACGGATGTAGTAGGTCAGTCCATTATCCAGTTTACCGATACGGAAATCGGGATCATTGGGAACTGACGGCAGTTGCGACAGGTCTTGTGCCATCATCGTCACTGCGCAGATTGTTGTCAGCACGAGGGCTGTCAGGAATCTTTTCATTTTCATCTTGTTGGTTGTTATTAATTTGGGTGCAAAGTTACGAATAAGTGAGCGAAAAACCAAATTAATTTGAGTTTTTCCGAACGTGAGTAAGTTCAGCGAAGCTAAAGTTACTGCTTTTTCTCTTTTCACCTTTTCATATTGCGGGGGTGGTGCTCGAGGATTTCCCGACGGAGGGTGGAGGTGTCGATATGCGTATAGATCTCTGTGGTGCCGATGCTCTCGTGACCCAAGAGGGCTTGGATCACGCGGAGGTCTGCACCGCCTTCGAGCAGGGCGGTGGCGAAGGAGTGTCTGAGCGTGTGTGGCGAGATGGTCTTCTTGATGCCTGCTGCCTCGGCCTGTCGTTTGATCATGATGAGGATCATCACACGCGTCAGATGGGCTCCACGACGGTTTAGGAAGACATAATCCTCTTCGCCAGGTTTGATCAGCATGTGACAGCGGTCATCAAACCAGTAGCCCAGTTCCTGAATAGCCTTTTGTGAAATAGGCACGAGTCGTTCCTTAGAGCCTTTTCCAAACACCCGTATGAACTCTTCATCGAGATAGAGATTAGAGAGTTTCAGGTTCACCAGTTCACTGACGCGAAGACCACAGGAGAAAAGTACCTCGATGATGGCGCGATTGCGGTGTCCCTCCCATTTCGAGAGGTCGATGCTTGCCTCTATCTGGTCAATCTCCTCTGGCGACAGCACCTCGGGCAGATGGTCGCCTATCTGTGGCGACTCAAGGAGTTCCGTGGGGTCGTCCTCACGGTATCCGTCGAGTTGGAGGAAACGGAAGAAACTCCTCACCCCGCTCAGGATACGACACTGCGAACGGGCTCCTATCCCAATGTCGTGGAGTCCAGCAGAGAAATTCTCCAGGTCTTCCAGTTTTACCTCGAGCACGTCCTTATCCTCGTGTGTCAGATAGTCGAGCAGTTTCTGCAAGTCACGCTGGTAGGCGTCGAGTGTGTTGCCCGACATGTTACGCTGTAGTTTGAGATAGCGCACGTAACTTCTGACGATGTCTTTCTCCATATTTTGTGCAAAGGTAACAAAAAATAAGAATTAAGAATAAAGAATTAAGAATTATTTCGTACCTTTGCAGCCGTAATATATATAATAAGGTATGAAGATACAGATTATCAACGGGCCCAACCTCAATCTGTTGGGGCAACGAGAGCCGGGCATCTACGGTTCGGAGTCGTTCGACAACTACCTGAAGGAACTGCAAGCCAAGTACACTGACGTGCAGATAGACTACTATCAGAGCAATGTGGAGGGGGAACTGATCAACAAGATGCAGCAGGTGGGCTTCTTTGAGGATTATGACGGTATCATCCTGAACGCTGGGGCCTATACCCACACCAGTGTGGCACTGCACGACTGCATCCGATCACTGAAATGCCCTGTCATCGAGGTACATATCTCGAATGTCCATAAGCGCGAGGAGTTCCGTCATCACTCGATGATCTCATCGGCTTGTCTGGGTGTCATCTGTGGCTTCGGTCTCGACTCGTATCGCTTGGCTGTTGAAGCATTGAAGGGCTGATGACGCTCGAAGACTACATCCTCGCCCATATTGAGCCAGAGCCGGCGTATCTGTATCGGCTATGGCGGGCGACGAACCTCCACACGCTGCACGGGCGGATGGCCAGTGGACACCTGCAGGGCAGGCTGCTGAAGATGTTGGTGCAGATGATTCGCCCGCAACGGGTACTCGAAGTGGGGACGTTCAGTGGTTACAGTGCCATCTCGATGGCAGAGGGGCTGCCTGAGGGCGGACGACTCTATACCTTCGAGATCAATGACGAGATGGAGGATTTCACCCGTCCCTGGATAGAGGGATCGGAGGTGGCCAACAAGATCGAGTTCATCATCGGCGATGCGCTGACTGAGGCTCCCAAACTGAACATGGAGTTTGATATGGCTTTCATTGATGGCGACAAGCGCACTTATCGTGAGACCTACGAGATGGTGATGTCGATCCTCAAACCTGGGGGGTTCATCCTCGCAGACAATACGCTCTGGGACGGTCACGTGGTGGACGAGGCTTACGACAAAGACCACCAGACGCAGGGCATCACAGAGTTCAACGATTATGTCGCTCAGGACTCTCGCGTCGAGCAAGTCATCCTCCCCCTCCGTGATGGTCTTACCCTCATCAGGAAAAGGTAAAAAGGAAAAAAGTAAAAAGGTAAATTATGCAAGAGACAAGACAAAACAAGATAGCGAGACTGCTCCAGAAAGAACTCTCGCTGATATTCCAGCAGCAGACACGCGCCACCCATGGCACGATGGTCTCTGTGACACGAACCAAGATATCTCCAGACCTTGGCATCTGCACAGCTTATCTGAGTATCTTCCCCTCTGAGAAGGGTGAGGAGATTCTGAAGAACATCAATGCCAGCACGAAGGCTATCAGATATGAATTAGGTACGCGTGTGAGAAACCAACTCCGTATCATCCCTGAGTTGCGCTTCTTTATCGACGACTCGCTGGATTATATCGAACACATCGACGAACTGCTAAAGAAATAACGGTTATTGGTTATTTTATATGAACTTCCCGTTTTTCATAGCACGAAGATATCTTTTCTCGAAGAAATCGACAAATGCCATCAACGTCATTAGTGCCATCTCCGTCGTGGGGGTGGCTGTCGCTACGATGGCTCTCGTCGTCACCCTGAGCGTGTTCAACGGTTTCCACGACATGGTGGCTTCCTTCTTCACCGCCTTCGACCCGCAGTTGAAGGTGATACCCGTGATGGGTAAGACAGTGGCTGCCGATGATCCCATCCTTAAACAAATCAAGCAGTTACCTCAGATTGACGTGGCAACGGAGAGCGTTGAGGATCAGGCACTGGTCATCTACAAGGGTCGTCAGGCGATGGTGAATATCAAGGGTGTGGAGGACAATTTCGACCAACTGACGCATATTAAGGAGATCCTTCTGGGCGACGGCGAATATTCACTTCATGCTGCCGATATGTTCTATGGCATCCCAGGTATTCGTCTGGCAGAGCAACTGGGTACGGGTTATTTCTACGACGAACCGCTGCAGGTCTATGCCCCTCGACGCGAGGGACAGTTGAACATGGCAAACCCTATGGACGGTCTCGTGGCGGATGAACTCTATTCGCCTGGCGTCATCTTCCAAGTGATGCAAGGTAAATACGACAAGAACTATATCCTGACGAGCATCGACTTTGCCCGTCGTATCTTTGAGCAGCAGGGTATGGTGTCGGCTCTCGAGTTGCGTCTGAAGCCTGGCAGCAATTTTGAGAGTGTGAAGTCTCAGATCAAGAAGATTGCTGGTGAGAAATACTATGTCAGAGACCGCTTCGAGCAGCAGGATGACACGTTTAAGATTATGAAGATCGAGAAACTGATGGCCTACATCTTCCTGACATTTATCTTGATGATAGCCTGTTTCAACATCATTGGTTCACTCTCGATGCTCATCATCGATAAAAAGGACGACGTGGTGACACTGCGCAACCTCGGAGCCTCCGACAAGCAGATCGTACGCATTTTCCTCTTCGAGGGTCGTCTTATCTCTGCCATCGGAGCCGTGCTGGGCATCGTTCTCGGACTGGCCCTCTGTTGGGCGCAGCAGACCTATGGTCTGGTGAAACTCGGCTCGTCGAGTGGCTCTTTTGTCGTCAATGCCTATCCCGTCAGCGTCCATCCGGAGGATGTTATCCTCGTCTTCATCACTGTCCTCGTGGTGGGATTCCTCTCCGTCTGGTATCCTGTTCGTTACTTCGCCAAACGTCTGTTGGCGTAATAATTCCAAATTTGTTTCTCCAGATTCGGTTTGCTTCATTGCACACCGTGCATTTTTATGCCCTGAATCTCGGACACATCATACCCCACCGGGGTAAAGTCTAAACCGAATCCCGGGCAAGGTTTTACCCATCGTGCAAAAGTCTGCCAGAATCCTGGGGATAATTTCCCCCACTGGGGTAAAGTCCAAACCGAATCTCAGGCACGTTTCTACCCCCGGGCAGAAGTATGAACCGAATCTCAGGCACGTTTCTGCACCCCGTGCAAAAGTCTCCCATAGATTCGGGTGAGACTTTTCCGAGGGCGGATTCTATTCGAGAGGTAAATAATATAGGCGTTCATCATTGTTCAGATATAGTTTCCCCCCAGCAATTCCAACTCCTTGTATGGGAATTGTCAGTTGTATTTCTGGTATGCCTTGAAGAGATACCAGCCATATATCCTGTCTGCGACTGGAAGTAGAATAGACACACATTCGGTCTCCAACCATACAAAGAGGCCAATAAAGGGAATAGGCAGGGAAAGTCTCAGAAATCCTGAGTTCCCTGTCAACCATGAAGATATCGCCACTTTCTGTTATCACAGGGAAGAAGACACCATCCGTAGCGATGACATCAAACATGCTCTTGAGTTTATAATAGGCATACACAGGCTGAGTGATAATTGCCCTTAACTGGCTATGTTCTTTCACATCCCATGGTGAGATGGTCACCGTGGAATCGTCAAGCTCGTGCTTATAGGCAAGTCCGTCATCAAATAACATGAAAACACCGTCGGGATTGAGCACGGCATCCTCCACCATGTCTTTCTTCAGACTTAACATATTCATAAAATGACAGGCTCCAGTGCGTTTGTCAAAGGCTGCAATAAACGGACGCCCCATCTTCGTACGCTGCCGTCCGTTCTTCAGACCGAATCCCAGATTGAACATATAGAGCGTGCTGTCATTGCAGACGAGCCGGGAAAAAGCCGAAGTCTTTGACGGGAATTCATAACTCCATACCGTTTTCATCGTTTTATCAAGGCAGACCACCTGCTCACGATCGGCAAAGAAATAGAGTGAGTCATCCTGAACGACATTGGAGTGCAGCTGATTGATGACATTCGGGCTTACGACTCCCACCGGATAAGCAGCATAGCCCGTTGCCATTGCACCTGCTACAGCCGCACCAGCCATCACCAATCCCTGCAGGAGAGCGCCCTTAACATCGGTTACACCCGTCTTGGCTTCGAAGGCACAGACTTCGCCTGTTTGGATATTCAGTCGATTCAAGTCGTCAGCAACAACAAGCCAGTGAACAGAATCCTCACTTATGACATGATTCCAGCCCCAGTTCTTGTCATGCGGCATGCTTGCTGTCCATAACTGCTGTCCTGTTGTCATGTTATAGCCACTTAACTTGCTAGATCTCGGTCCGGAATAGCCCACTACAATATTGGTAGAATCATCAATCTGAACGGGCGTAAACTTGCCTTGCCACCTGACACTACCCGTATTCGGATCCAGCATCGTGAACTTATTCCCTTTGGCGACACCCACTCCAGCCTTCGTACAATAGACTTTTGAATTACTGTAATCAAATGGATACGTCCACAACAGCTTGGAATCCTTTATGCTATACGCACCTATCTCGCCTTTGGATTGCAGCCATTTCCCGCTTTTGGTTGTCTCGCGGAATTTCAGCAGCATATAATCAAGTCCAGATGGGATGGTGACATCTTCTATACGACGTCCGAAAGACTGGCTCTCAGCCACGACAGCGGTACTGTCAATGGTCAAACCGACTGTGACTTTGTTGGTGTTATCTGCTTTAGATGTGAGATGTCCAAATAAAAGTAGCGATATGAAAAGGAGGTTCCTTAAATCTGTTACCACCACACTGCAAATAATGGCTGCTTTTCTGCTTTTTTTATCCATATCCTCCTTTATTCAATAATAAAAGTATAATTAATGAATGTCTTCATGAATGCAAAGGTACAAACTTATTCCCACGTGATCAATGATTTTCATTTGGCATCCCAACTCATTACGATGGCTATAGGGTTCTTTACCCTAAGGTGATGGTTTCTACGTCGATGGGACTGTGGAGGAAGAGTTGAGCCTGTTCGCGGAACTTGTCGGAGTTCTCAGTGGTGAGATAACGAACGGAGGCATTGCGGCTGCACTTCTGCTCTATCTGCGGGTGGCGCTCCAAGTAAGACTTAAGGCTGTCGGCGACATAGTCACCCTGAGAGATGACGCGCACACCGGCAGGAAGGTATTTCTGTATCTTCGCCATGAGCAGAGGATAGTGGGTACAACCGAGGATGAGCGTGTCGATCTGTGGGTCAAGACGCATGATCTGGTCAATGTTCTTCTTGACGAAGTAGTCGGCTCCAGGGGAGTCAGCCTCATTGTATTCCACGAGGGGAACCCAGAAAGGGCAGGCCACACCCGAGACCTTGATGTCTGGATGGAATTTCTGGATTTCGAGATTGTAACTCTCACTCTTGATG